>NZ_JBJHAB010000001.1:0-428661 GCF_054050815.1 Blastococcus sp. SYSU DS0552 | reverse complement strand
GCCCGGCTCGCTCCCAGGGTGACCGGCCGCGTGGTGACTGGCAGGACCGGCGCCCCCAGGGTGACCGTCCCCGTGGTGACTGGCAGGACCGCCGTCCCCAGGGCGACCGGCCGCGTGGTGACTGGCAGGACCGCCGTCCCCAGGGCGACCGCCCGGCTCGCTCCCAGGGTGACCGGCCGCGTGGTGACTGGCAGGACCGGCGCCCCCAGGGTGACCGTCCCCGTGGTGACTGGCAGGACCGCCGTCCCCAGGGCGACCGGCCGCGTGGTGACTGGCAAGACCGGCGCCCCCAGGGTGATCGACCGGCTCGGCCGCAGGGGGACAGGCCGGCTCGCTGTCAGGGGGACCGTCCCCGTGGTGACTGGCAGGACCGGCGCCCCCAGGGTGACCGCCCGGCTCGGCCACAGGGTGATCGTCCGCGTGGTGATTGGCAGGACCGCCGACCGTCGGGCGAAAGGCCGCAGGGCAACTGGCGCGACCGACGCCCGGAGGGTGGTCCCTCCGGCGGCCGTCCGTCCCGGGACGCGCAGGACCGGCGCCCCCCGGTCCCGGCCGGTCCTGAGATTCCCGAATGGGCAGATCCCCGCGAGCTCGATCCCGCGATCCGCGCTGCCCTGAAGGGGCTCGACCCCCGCAACTCCGCCAAGGTCGCGGGGCACCTGGTCGCGGCCGGGTCCCTGGTCGACGAGGACCCGGAGACCGCGCTCGCCCATGCACGCGCTGCTCGTGATCGGGCTTCCCGGCTGGCCGTCGTCCGCGAGGCCGTGGGCGTTGCGGCCTACCACGCCGGCGACTACGCCGAGGCGGCTCGGGAGATCCGTGCCTACCGCCGCATGAGCGGGGATCAGGGCTACCGCGCAGTGCTGGCCGATTGCGAGCGTGCGCTCGGCCGTCCCGAGGTGGCCATCCGCCTGGTGAACGAGGCGCTCGCCGAAGGCGTCGACGCCGAGGAGACCGTGGAGCTGCGACTGGTCGAAGCAGGCGCACGACAGGATCTCGGCGAGGAGGCTGCGGCCCGCCTGGTCCTCGAGGCGGCTCTCGGTGGTCGCCCTGAGCCGTCGGCTCTGCTCGCCGGCGATCCGGGCCGGCTGCGGCTGGCCGCCGCCTATGCCGAGCTCCTGCGAGCCCAGGGCGAGGACGAGCGTGCCGATCAGTGGCTCGAGGCCGTCGCGGCGATTGATCCCGAGCTGGCGGGTGAGGATCTCGGCGTCGAGTTCAGCGAGGTCGACGAGACAGACATATCCGGAGTGGACGTCGTTCGGGCGGACGTGGTTCCGGGGGAGATCGCTCCGGAGGAGGTGGTTCCGGGAACAGAGGCTCCGGAGGACGTCGCTGCGGAGGACGTCGCTGCGGAGGACGTCGCTGCGGAGGACGTCGCTGCGGAGGACGTCGCTGCGGAGGACGTCGCTGCGGAGGATGTCGCTGCGGAGGACGTCGCTGCGGAGGACGTAGTCCCGGGAGCAGTGGCCCCGAAGGACATCGCGTTGCAGTTCATCGCTCCGGAGGACGCGAGCCCGACCGCCGGTACCCCGGACGACGGTGACCGCCCGCAGGCGATGAGCTTCGCCGAGGAGGTCGAGGCGGAGGTCGCCGAGCTGCTGGGTGAGACCGACGGCGACGCCCCCTCCGCTGACGAGCGAGCGGGATCCGGGAGCGACGACCAAGAGTCCTGACCCCGAGTCGGGGACGAACCGCCGTCCACACCCGCGCGTGACTCCACAGATCGGGTCGTACGGCGGACGAGGGCGGCACGACCGACCAGGCTGCGGGCATGAGCGTGGCTGTGATCGATCGCAACGACGTGGTCCTGCGTGGGCGGTTGTCCGCCCCCGCAGAACTGCGCACCCTGCCGAGCGGCGACGCGCTGCTCAGCTTCCGTCTGGTGGTGCGCAGACCGGTGCCCACGGTGCGAGGTCGGTCGGTGGACGTCCTCACCTGCATCACGTACGACCGGGCGCTGCAGCGGCGCATCGCCGCCTGGCAGCCCGGTGACGTCGTGGAGGTCGAGGGAGCGCTCCAGCGGCGCTTCTGGCGCACCGGGTCGGGTACCGCGTCGGTCTGCGAGGTCAACTGCCGGCGCGGACGGAAGGTCCCGCGGTCGGCCGGGCGAGCGGCGGGGGAGACCGCCTGACCAGCCTGGCCCGCCGGTCAGTCCGTGAGGGGCCGCAGCACCAGGCCCGTGCGCGGCTTCGGCACGAAGAGGGTGGACTTCCGCGGCATGCGGGCGCCCGCGCGCGCGACCGCGGCGACGTCGGTGGGAGACGGGGCGCGCAGCAGCACGGCGACCCCGTCCTGTTCGAGCCCGGCCGCGACCGCCTCCTCGAGGGTGTGGGCGATGACGACGGCGTCCACCGTGTCCGGCCGGGCCCACAGCAGCTGGAGGAGCCCGTGGTGTGCCAGCACCACGTCGAGGTCGCGCCAGGCCGGTGGGGCCTCCGGCGGAACGGCGGCCCGGACCACCGGGTCGGCGCCGGTCAACCGCACCAGCCGGGCGCCGTCGGTCAGCAGCAGCCCCCGCTCGGCGGGATCCCCCAGCCAGGCGCGCGCCGCCGCGACGACCGCGCCGGCGCCCGCCCCGATGACCGGCAGCTCCGCCGTGACGAACCCGCGAGCCGCCGCGTCCACAGCCGCATCGAACGGCAGGCCGGGCACCACGCGGTGGATCGGGTCGACCCGGAGACCGCCCGGTCCCATGGGCGTGACGAGGGCGAGAACCGCGCCCGACCCCGGTCCACCGCCCTGGGTGCGGGCGTGGGCGCGGGCCGCCGCGAACCGGTGGTGGCCGTCCGCGATCACCGCCCGGGTACGGGCCAGGGCACTCGTGGCGGCCTCGAGCGTCGGCGCGTCGGTCACGCGCCACAGCCGGTGCAGCACGTCGTCGCTGTCACGCAGCTCCAGGGTCGGCGGCGTCCGCCGCACCGTGTCGCTCACGCCGGACACCGCCGGATCGGGGTCGTGCGCCAGCACGATCGGTTCGAGGTCCGTGCGGGTCGCGGCGAGCAGGGCGCGCCGTCCCTCCACCGCCGCGGGGTAGGTGTCCTCGTGGGGGAGCACCGCAGTCGACCCCTCCGGCGGCAGGACCACTGCGCCCAGCCACCCGACGGTGGCCGGGGCGCCGTCGGACGGTCGCAGCTCGTACAGCCACAGAGCGGCAGCCTGGTCGCGCACGAGCACGCCCTCGTCCACCCACGCCTGCAGCGTGGCGGCGGCGAGACCGGCGCAGCTGTCCGGGACGCCCGGCCCTCCGTCGAGCCCCGGCAGGATCAGCCGCACGATGTTGTGCGGGTCGGCGTCGACCAGTCGATCCCGGCCGGCCGGGGTCACCAGGTCGTAGGCTGGCGAGCTGACACGGGCGAGGTGCCCGGGATCGCGGTCCCGGTAGGTCAGCGCCCGGAACGGCCGGACCTCCAGGCCCGGGACCGACCCGGGTGTTCGGGGTCCCACCGACGACGAGAGCACGACACAGATCGTAGGAGCGGCAGCGACGGCCGCCGTCGGTCGCTCCCGACCGGCCGGGGAGAGCAGCGAGGACCGGCAGCGGTCCAGGAAGGAGGCAGCGGTGGCGGAGCCCGGTGCACCGGAGGACCGGGGCGGAGCCCGGCACGCACCCGCCGGCGGTGTCTACGACTGGTACCACCGCGGGCTGGAGCTGCTGGCCGACCGGCATCCCGACGCCGCCGCCACCCTCCTGGCCCGCGCGGCCGAGGCAGAGCCGGGCTCGCGCAGCGTGCGCGAGGCCCTGGCGCGGGCCCAGTACGACGCCCACCGGTACCCCGAGGCGATCGACACCTTCACCAGCCTCATCGCCTCCGACCCCGCCGACGACTACGCGCGGTTCGGCCTCGGGCTGGCCGCCAGCCGCGCCGGCGACCTCGCCCTCGCCGCGGAGCAGCTCGCACTCGCCGTGGCCATGCGCCCCGACCTCGCCCACTACGCCCGGGCCCTGCGCGAGGTGCGGGCGCGCCGGATGAGGGGGACCGCATGAGCGACCAGGCCACCGGGTCGCCGATCCCGGCGCTCGCCGCGGGCTGCGCCGAGCCCCCGGCCCGGCTGTACGACGTGGCCCTGCTCGACCTGGACGGGGTGGTCTACGTCGGCCCCGACGCCGTGCCGGGCGTGCCCGCCGCCCTGGCCGGTGCCCGCGCCGCCGGCATGCGCCTGGGCTTCGTCACGAACAACGCCGCCCGCACGCCGGAGCAGGTGGCCGCCCACCTGACCGAGCTGGGGGTGCCGGCCGGCGCGTCCGACGTCATCACCAGTTCCCAGGCGGCGGCCACCGTCGTCGCCGGTCTCCTCGACCCCGCGGCGCGGGTGCTGCCGGTCGGCGGCCCCGGCGTCGCGGCTGCCCTGGAGGCCGCCGGGCTCACGGTGGTCGCCAGCGCGGACGACCATCCGGAGGCCGTCGTCCAGGGGTACGGGCGCGAGGTGGGCTGGGCGCAGCTGGCCGAGGCCGTGGTCGCCGTCCGCAACGGCGCCCGGCACATCGCGACCAATGCCGACGCGTCCATCCCCTCGCCGCGCGGCCCGTTACCGGGCAACGGGGCGATGGTGGCGGTCGTCCGGCAGGTCACCGGACGCGAGCCCCTGGTCACCGGGAAGCCCGACCCTGCCATGCACGCCGAGTGCGTCCGCCGCACCGCCGCCGAGCGCCCGCTGGTGGTGGGCGATCGGCTGGACACCGACATCGAGGGCGCCCGCCGCGCCGGCGCGGCCAGCCTGCTGGTCTTCTCGGGGGTCACCGATCCGGCCACGCTGCTCGCCGCCGGCCCGGACCACCGGCCCGATCTGCTCGCTGCCGACGCCGCCGGGATGCTGCACGCCCACCCCGCGGTGACGGTCGAGGGCCGTACGTGGCGGTGCGGCGGCTGGATGGTCCAGCGGGCCGAGGGCGGCGACGCGCTGGAGCTCCGCGGACCGGACGCCGGACCCCCGCAGCGGGGTGCGGCGGCCTCCGACGACCTCGACGGGTTGCGCGCGCTCTGCGTCGCGCACTGGGCCGCCCACCCCACCGCGGCCGCGCCGGTGCGCGTCCTGGCGCACGGCCCGGCAGCGACCGAGGCCGCGCGGACCTGGCACCTGCCGTCGGCCGGCTCCCGCTGAGCCGCCCGCTCTCAGACCAGCTTGCGCAACCGCAGGAGGTCGCGCAGGCCCGCCTCCAGCTTGACCCGGCCGCTGGCCCACGCCGGCCCGAACGACAGCCGTCCGTCGGTGAGGGCCACCAGGTCGTCGCTGGTCATGGTCAGCCGGATGTCGGCCTTCGGGACGCCGGGGCCGTCGGGCACCGCGTGCAGGTCCCGCACCGAGCCGGAGCTCAGCCGACCGAGGACCACCTGCTCGAGGTCGGGGAGCCGGCAGGACAGGCTCCGGTCGAGCCCGGCCGCCGCGGGGTTCGCGGCCAGGTCGCCGAGGATGCCCGTGAGGGCGGTCATGCACTGGTCCATCGTGGCCACGCGGCGGGATCTCCCCTGGGATCGGTGGTGGGTGCGGTCGCCCGACGCTATCGCGCTGCTCCGTCGGGCCGGTCCGCGTCGTTGCCGGCCGGTAACCTCCGCAGCAGGACGCCGGCTCGTGCGCGAGCGCGCGCCCTTCCCTCCTCGACCCGATTCCCCGAGAGGTGCTCCGTGACCGAGCCGACCGCACCGCGTCCGGTGCCCGGGCCCCCCCGCCCGGGGGCTGCGCCGGTCGCCGCTCCCGGTGGGCCCACGACCGGGCCGCGGCCGACGCCGGCGACCGAGTCCGTGGTCTCCCAGTCCCCGGCCACCGAGGTCCCGGCGACGGGCGGGGGAACGCCCCCGGCAGGGGCGGGCGCGGGCCACCGGCTGGGCGGTCTGGAGGAGCTGCCCGTGTCCGAGCACGTGGCCGTCTTCGAGGCCGAGCACGCGCGCCTGCAGCGCGAACTCGGCACGATCGATCCGCGTTGATGGCCCGTCGCGCCCGGCTGGACGCCGAGCTCGTGCGCCGCGGCCTGGCCCGGTCGCGCGAGCACGCCGTGAGCCTCATCGCCGAGGGGCGGGTCGCCGTCGCCGGCCAGGCGGCCACCAAGCCGGCGACCGGCGTCGAGGCGGGCACCCCCGTCGTCGTGCGGACCGACCCCGACGAGCCCACCTGGGTGTCCCGCGGCGCGCACAAGCTGCTCGGGGCGCTGGAGGCGTTCCCCGTTCCGGTCGAGGGGCGGCGCGCCCTGGACGCCGGCGCGTCCACCGGCGGCTTCACCGAGGTGCTCCTGGACCGGGGCGCGTCGGAGGTCGTCGCCGTCGACGTCGGGTACGGGGAGCTGGCCTGGTCGCTGCGCACGGACGACCGGGTGCGGGTGCACGAGCGCACCAACGTGCGCACGCTCACCCCCGAGGCGATCGGCGGACCGGTCGACCTCGTGGTCGCCGACCTGTCCTTCATCTCGCTGCGCCTGGTGCTGCCCGCGCTCACCGCGTGCACCCGGCCGGGCGCCGACCTCCTGCCCATGGTGAAGCCGCAGTTCGAGGTGGGCAGGGAGCGGCTCGGTGCCGGCGGGGTCGTGCGCGATCCCGAGCACCGGGTGCAGGCCGTCCTGGAGGTCGGCCGAGCGGCGCACGCACTGGGCTGGGGAACCGCCGGTGTGGTGGCCAGCCCCCTGCCGGGGCCCGCTGGGAACGTGGAGTTCTTCCTCTGGCTGCGGTCCGACGCCGGGCCGACCGAGGAGGACACCGTCCGTCGAGCAGTCCAGGAGGGACCGCAGTGAGCAAGCCGAGCACGGCACCGCGCGACGGGCAGGAGGCCCGGTGGGTCCTGCTCACGGTGCACACCGGGCGGCAGGACATCGTCGAGCTGGCCCGCACGTCCGCGGCGCGGCTGCTCCGCGGCGGCATCGGCGTCAAGGTGCTCGAGGAGGAGGCGCCCGACCTGGAGATCCCCGGCGCCGAGGTGGTTCCCTGCGACGAGGCCGCCGCGAAGGACGCCGAGATCGTCATGGTGTTCGGTGGCGACGGCACCTTTCTGCGCGCCGCCGAGCTGGCCCGGTACACCGACGCCGCGCTGATGGGGGTCAACCTCGGCCGGGTGGGCTTCCTCGCCGAGACCGAGCCCGAGGCGGTCGAGGAGACCCTGACCGCCATCGAGGACTGCGACTACTCGGTCGAGGAGCGGCTCGCGATCCAGGTCGACGTCCGCGACCGCGACGGCATGGTCGTCGGCGGCACGTGGGCGCTGAACGAGATCTCCGTGGAGAAGGCCGAGCGCTCGCGGGTGCTCGACGTCGTCCTCGCCATCGACGGGCGGCCGCTGACCAGTTTCGGGTGCGACGGCGTCCTGTGCGCCACCCCGACCGGGTCCACCGCCTACGCCTTCTCCGCCGGGGGGCCGGTGGTCTGGCCCGACGTCGAGGCGCTGCTGCTGGTGCCCTCCAACGCCCACGCGCTGTTCGCGCGGCCACTGGTCACCTCGCCGAACTCGGTGGTGACCGTCGCCGTCCCCGCAGACGGCAACCGCGCGCGCGTCTCGGCCGACGGGCGGCGCACCGTCGAGGTCCCCGACGGTGGCCACGTCGACGTCCGCCGGGCGAGCCGGCCGGTACGCATCGCCCGCGTGCACGCCGCGACGTTCGGCGACCGGCTGGTGGCGAAGTTCGGACTGCCGGTCCGCGGCTTCCGTGACGCCCGGCACCCCGGTCCGGGTCACGAGCTGTTCACCAGCCGCAACGTCCTCGCCCGTGATGTCGTCGACGGCTCCGACCTCCCGGCGCGGGAGGTGAGCGGTGGCGGCACGCACGACGGCGTCTGAACGACCGGCCCCGGCGGGCACCGCGACCGGGCGGCTCTCGGAGCTGCGCATCCGGGGGCTCGGCGCGATCGACGACGCCACCCTGGAGCTGGGCCGTGGTCTCACCGTCGTGACGGGGGAGACCGGCGCCGGCAAGACCATGGTGGTGACCGGCCTGACCCTGCTGTTCGGCGGGCGGGCCGACCCCGGCCGGGTCCGGGCGAACGGTCGCGCCGGCGTGGAGGGCCGCCTGGAGCTGCCGCCGGAGTCGCCCGCGTGGGCGCGGGCGGCCGACGCCGGTGCCGACCCCGACGACGACGGCAGCCTCATCCTCGCCCGCACCGTCAGCGCGGAGGGCCGGTCCCGCGCGTACCTGGGCGGCCGGAGCGTTCCGGTCGGGGTCGTCGCGGAGCTCGCCGAGAGCCTGCTCGCGGTGCACGGCCAGACCGACCAGCTGCGGCTGTCCCGCCCGGCCGAGCAGCGCCGCGCGCTCGACCGCTACGCCGGCGCCGACCACCTGGCGCTGCTGGAGCGCTACCGCGAGGCCTACCAGCGCTGGCGGTACCTGGCCGCGGACCTCGACCGCCGGCGGGGGCAGGCCCGTGAGCTGGCGCAGGCCGCCGACGTCCTCCGTCACGGCCTGGAGGAGATCGCCGCGGTCGCCCCCGAACCCGGCGAGGACGAGGCGCTCGACACCCAGGCCAAGCGGCTCAGCGACGCCGATGCGCTGCGAGCCGCCGCCGACGAGGCGCGCATGGCGCTCATCGGCGACGTCACCGGCGACCTCGTCGGCGGCGAGCTGCCGCAGGACGCCACCGCGTCGCTGGCCATCGCCGAGCGCGCGCTGGCTGGCTCCGACGACCCGACGCTGGTCATGCTCGCCCAGGACCTCGCCGACGCCGTGGCCGTCGTCTCCGACGTCGCCGGCCAGCTCGCCGGCTACGTGGCCGACCTGGACGCCGATCCCGCCCGGCTGGCCGAGGTGCTCGACCGCCGAGCCGCCCTGACGGCGCTGGTCCGCAAGTACGCCGAACCCGGGGCGGGCGTCTCCGGGGTGCTCACCTGGGCCGAAGACGCGCAGCACCGCCTGGCCGAGCTGGACGTCTCCGACGAGGCGCTCGAGGCGCTCGAGGCCGAACGGGACGCCGCCCGCGCGGAGGTCGACCGCCTGGGCGCCGCGATCTCCGCGGGGCGGCGGGCCGCCGCGGAGGGGTTCGCCGCCGAGGTCGGCCGCGAGCTGGCCGGGCTGGCGATGAAGAGCGCCCAGGTCTCCTTCAGCATCGACAGCCACCCCGACGACCCCGGGCCCGAGGGCGTCGACGATGTGGCGCTGCTGCTGGCCGCGCACCCCGGCGCGCCGCCCCGGCCCGTGCACAAGGGCGCCTCCGGCGGGGAGCTCTCCCGCGTGATGCTGGCCATCGAGGTCGTCTTCGCCGGCGCCGACCCGGTGCCGGTCATGGTCTTCGACGAGGTCGACGCCGGGGTGGGCGGCCAGGCCGCCGGGGAGATCGGCCGGCGGCTGGCCCGCCTGGCCCGGGACCACCAGGTCGTGGTCGTCACGCACCTGGCACAGGTCGCCGCCTTCGCCGACACCCACCTGGTCGTCGACAAGGCACCCGACACCGGTGCCGGGGTCACCGCCACCGACATCCGCTCGGTCGACGGCGAGGACCGCGTGCGCGAGCTGGCTCGCATGCTCTCCGGCCTCGCCGACAGCGACACCGGCCAGGCGCACGCGCGGGAACTGCTAGCCGTGGCGGCGGCTGCCCGCTGACCGGCATTCCCCGGAGCGGGTGAGTGGCCCGCAATGCACCGGGGTAAGGGGCGTCGGTGACCTGCTTCTCCTCCACCGACGAGTCCGCGCACTACGGCTTCTCGGTGTGCATGCTGCTCGACCAGTACCGGGACCAGCTGGGCTGGGTCGAGGAGGGGGTCGACGAACTGGGCACCGGCGACGCCACCGCCATCTCCGACGTGGTGCGCTCCCTGCCCGAGCTGCGCGTGCGCAGCTACGACATCAGCGCCCCGTCGGTGGAGCAGGCCCGCGCCAACATCGCCGAGCGCGGCGTCGCCGACCGCTACACCGTCGAGCTCGGCGACTTCTTCGACCAGGCCGACTCCGCGGGCGGCCCCCAGGCCCGGACGGTGATCTCCAACCCGCCCTACATCCCCGCGCCGGACCGGGACATCGTCATGCCCGAGCTCTGGGGCGGTGTCCGCGGGAACGACCTGGTGCTGCAGCTGCTCAAGGCCGGCTACACGAACGTGATCTCCGCGGTCGCCAGCTACTCGGATCCGGAGACGACCGTGCGCACCGCGGAGGAGCTCGGGTACCGGGTCGTCAACTTCCTGGCCACGGGCCTGGACTTCGGCCCGTACAGCAGCGAGCCCAAGGTGCGCGAGCACATCCGCCGGCTGTGCGACGCGGGCCACGCCTGGGCCGGCGAGGACGGCTACATGGTGGCGGTCGCGCTGTTCACCCGCGATCCGGGTCTCCCCGGCGACCGCGGCGACCAGCTGCTCCGTTCTCTGCAGATCAGTCTGTGATCCTCCGGATCACACCGCGGCCAGGAGCCGTCCCCCGCCTGCGCTGAGCCGTTGCCGGCCCTTCTCGGGGAGGCCTCCGGCCGCCCCTCGGCGGGCCGCCCCGCACGGGCGGCTCCGCGACCTCCTCGGGGACCCTCGTCCGTCACCTGCGCTTGGCGTACCCGGCGAGCCCGAACTGCAGCAGGGCCAGGCCCCGGCGTCCCTGGCGGCGCAGCTCCGCGGCGAGCTCAGGGCCGCTCACCCCGGCCAGGACGCGGTCGCGGGCGAGCTCCAGCAGGGAGGCGTACAGCCCGAGGACGGCGTGCGCGGCGAGCCACGGTTCGAGCTGGCCCGGCCGGGCCGCCGTCTCCTCGGCGATCAGGTCGGCCAGCGAGGTGGTGAGCTCGCCGAGGATCTCCCGCTCGCGCACCTGCAGCGTCCGGCTGCCCCGGATGACCCGCGCCATCCGGGCCACGCCCTCGGCGGCCTCGGGCGTGCCGAGCAGGCTCACCGCGGCGACGACGAAGCTCCCCGCGGCCGCGGCCACCGACTCGCCCGCCGGCCGCCGGCGCACCGCGGCCAGCAGCGCGGCGCGCATCGGCGGATCGGCGTCGAAGACCAGCCCCTCCTTGACGGGGAAGTGGTTGAAGACGGTCTTCTCCACCACGCCGGCGCGCTGGGCGATCTCCACGACGCTCACCGCGTCGAAGCCCCGCGCCTCGAACAGCTCCGTGGCGGCGTCGACGATCCGTTCGCGGGTCTGCTGCCGGCGGTGCTCCCGGATGCCCTGGCCCCGCAGCTTCCGGCGGCCGCGCGGCCGGTCCGCGCCGTCCTGGTCCGCGACGGCCTGGTCCACGCCGTCCTGGTCCGCGACGGCCTGGTCCACGCCGTCCTCGTCCACCACCGGCGCGGCCGGCGGCACGGGGGGCGCAGCCGGGGCCGCGACCGGCTCCGGAGCCGGAACGGCCCTGATCACCGCGGTGCCGGCAGGGGCCGGGGCGGCCTCCTCGACCTGCGGGAGGGACGCGTCGGTCGTCAGGGCTGCGGCAACACCAGTCACACGGGCAACGCTAGTCACGACTCGGTAACGGTTCCGCGGAAGTGGCCCGCGGGACGAACCCGGCGTGTCGGCCGAAGGTGGTGTCGGACACGCTGAGTGACCAGGGCGTTGCCGAGGCGCGTCGGTGGATCGGCCGGCGCGCCGGCCGTGGCAGCATGCGATGTCATGCGCATCGGCACCGTTCGCCGCGGCCGGGCACAGGAAACCGGGTCCGGCGTCGCCGGCACCGTCCGCCTGGACCGCCGCACGAAGAACCTGACGAAGCGGTTGCGCCCCGGCGACATCGCGGTCATCGACCACGTCGACATCGACCGGGTCAGCGCCGACGCGCTGGTGGGCTGCAAGGTCGCCGCGGTGGTCAACGCCGCGCCCAGCATCTCCGGTCGCTATCCGAACCTGGGGCCGGAGATCCTCATCAACGCCGGGATCCCGCTGCTCGACGACGTCGGCAAGGACGTCTTCGCGAAGGTGAAGGAGGGCACCGAGGTCCGCCTCGACGGCGGCCGGCTGCTCGACGCCGAGGGCACGGTGCTCGCCGAGGGGACCGAGCACGACGCCGAGTCGGTCGCCGCCGCGATGGCCGATGCGAAGGCCGGGCTGTCGGTGCAGCTCGAGGCGTTCGCCGCCAACACGATGGAGTACATGAAGCGGGAGCGCGCGCTCCTGCTCGACGGGGTCGGCGTCCCCGACGTCACCACCTCCATCGAGGGCCGACACGTGCTCGTGGTCGTCCGCGGCTACGACTACAAGGAGGACCTGCACGCCCTTCGCGCCTACATCCGCGACTACCGCCCGGTCCTCATCGGGGTGGACGGCGGCGCGGACGCCCTCGTCGACGCCGGCTACTCGCCCGACATGATCATCGGCGACATGGACTCGGTCAGCGACGACGTCCTGCGCTCCGGTGCCGAGGTCGTCGTGCACGCCTACGCCGACGGGCGGGCTCCCGGCCTCGCCCGCGTCCAGGACCTCGGCGTGGAGGCGATCACCTTCCCGGCCGCCGCCACGAGCGAGGACATCGCGATGCTGCTGGCCGACGAGAAGGGCGCCACGCTGATCGTCGCGGTCGGCACCCACGCCACCCTCGTGGAGTTCCTCGACAAGGGCCGCGGGGGCATGGCGTCGACCTTCCTCACCCGCCTGCGGCTGGGCGGCAAGCTGGTCGACGCCAAGGGCGTCAGCCGGCTCTACCGCAGCCGCATCTCGACCACCGCGCTCGTCGTCCTGGTGCTCGCCGCCTTCATCGCCATCGGGTCGGCCCTCGCCGTCTCCGCCGCGGGGCGGCTGTACCTCGACCTGCTGCTCGACCAATGGAACAGCTTCATGTTCTGGCTGGAGAACCTCTTCTCGTGATCGACTTCCGCTACCACCTGGTGTCGCTGATCGCCGTGTTCCTCGCGGTCGCGCTCGGGATCGTCATCGGCACCACGGCGCTCAACGAGCCGATCCTGGCCGACATCGAGAACCAGGTCTCCCAGCTCGAGCAGGACAAGCGGGCGCTCGAGGACCAGACCCGCGACCTCCAGGCGCAGCTGAGCACCAGCCAGGAGTTCGAGGAGGCGGTGGGCCCGGTCCTGGTCGACGGCACGCTCACCGAGCGCAGCGTGCTGCTGGTGCTCACCGACGAGGACGTCGCCCCGGAGACGGTCGAGGAGGTCACCGCGCTGATCGGCGACGCCGGGGGCTCGGTCAGCGGCGTCGTGCGCCTGCAGCCGCAGTACAGCGACCCGGCCACCGCAGCCGCGCTGCAGAGCTACGTGACCGGCGCGGGGCTCCCCGCCGGCCTCCAGCTGCCCGAGAGCGGCGATGCCGGGGTCCTGGTGGCCTCCCTGCTGTCCCAGGTGCTCATGATCCCCGAGGGCGGTCCGGTGCCGGACACCGCGGCGGTGTCCTCGGTGCTGGCCGGGCTCAGCTCGCTGGAGGTGCTCACCGCCGAGTCGGCCTCCGTCTCGCCGGCCGACCACGCCGTCGTCCTCACCGGTGGCCTGTTCGAGGGTGCGGACGCCGATCAGCGCACCACCATGCTCGTCGAGCTGGTCACCGCGCTCGACGAGCAGGGCCGTGGCGCAGTCGTCGCCGGCACGGCGGCGACGGCGCGCCCCGAGGGGCTCGTCGGCGTGCTGCGCGCGGACCCCGCGCTCGCCGCGGCCGTCTCCACGGTGGACAACGTGGGCACGGAGGTGGGCCGGATCAGCACCGTCCTCGCCCTCGGTCAGGAGTCGCAGGGCACGTCGGGCAAGTACGGGACGGCGGACGACGCCCAGCCGGTGCCACCGGTGCCCGCGGCCGCGCAGTGAGCGGACGGCGAGCCGCGGCCCTCGCGCTCGCCGGTGCGGGAGCGGCGCGCGTCGCCCTGGCCGCATCGACGGCGCTGACGGCGTCGCCGGCCGGTGCGGCCTGGCGGCGGACGAACTACGCCGGCCGGCCGGTGTCCCTGCTCGGCGGGCCGGCGCTCGCCGTCTCGGCGACGGCGTCGGCGGCGCTCGGCGCCCCGCCCGGGACCCGGGCCGCAGCGGTGGTGGTCGGCGCCGTCTCCGGCCTCGTCGGCGGGTACGACGACCTCGCCGGCGCCCGGCCCGAGCAGGCCCGTGACAAGGGGCTGGCCGGGCACCTGCGGGCGCTCCGGGAGGGCCGCGTCTCGGCCGGGGCGGTCAAGGTGGCCGGTATCGGCGCCGCGGCCGCCGTGGCCGCGATCCTGACCCGCGGGCCCGGCCGGGGCGCCGGTGCCGTGGTCGACGGCGTGCTCACCACCGGGCTCGTCGCCGGCACCGCGAACCTGCTCAACCTGCTGGACCTGCGACCCGGGCGCGCGGCGAAGGTGGCGGCGATCGCCGCGGCCGCCGGTCTGGGTGGCCCGGCGGGGAACCTGGTGGCCGGTCCCCTCGGGGCGAGCCTCGCCGTGCTGCCGGACGACCTCGGCGAGCGGATCATGCTCGGCGACTGCGGCGCGAACTCCGTCGGCGCCCTCCTCGGCCTGCGGCTGGCCCGGATGCCTTCCCGCGGCGCCCGGACGGGCGCGCTGGCGACCATCACCGCGCTCACGCTGGCCAGCGAGCGGATCAGCTTCACCCGCGTCATCGAGGCCACCCCCGGGTTGCGCGATCTGGACCGCCTCGGTCGCCGATCCTCGTGAGCGCGCGGCAGGTGGCGCGCGGGGTGGCCGGCGCCGCCGCGCTGATCGCGGCGCTGACGCTCCTGGCCCGGCTCGCCGGGTTCGGCCGCACGCTGGTCTTCACCAACACGGTGGGGGCCGGCACCACCGGTGACGCCTACCTGGCGGCCAACAACGTCCCGAACATCGTGTTCGAGGTCGTCGCCGGCGGCGCGCTGGCCAGCCTGGTCGTACCGATGCTCGCCGGTGGCATCGCCGCCGGCGACCGGGAGCAGGTGCGCCGCACCGCCTCGGCGCTGCTGGGCTGGACCCTGCTGCTGCTGGTCCCGCTGGCGCTCCTGGTCGCGGTGCTGGCCGAGCCGATCGCCGAGCTGCTGCTCGGCGGCGGTGACGCGGCGGAGGTGCAGCTGGCCAGCCGCTTCCTGCTGGTCTTCGCGCCGCAGGTCGTCCTCTACGGGATCGGCATCGTCCTGACCGGGGTGCTGCAGGCACACCGGCGCTTCGCCTGGCCGGCGCTCGCCCCGCTGCTGTCCAGCGTGGTGGTGGCCACGACCTACCTGCTCTTCGCCGCGATGGGTGGCGGCCGGGACGTCTCCGGGCTCTCCACGCCGGCCGAGCTGGTGCTCGGCGTCGGCACGACGCTCGGCGTGGTCGCCCTCAGCCTCAGCCTCCTGGCGCCGGTGCGCGGACTGCGCCTGGGGCTGCGGCCGGCGTTGCGCTTCCCGGTCGGCGCCGCCCCGCGGGTGCGCCGGCTGGCCGCCGCCGGCGTGCTGACCCTCGCCGGGCAGCAGCTGCTGGCCGCCGTCGCGATCCGGCTGGCCAACGACGGCGCCCCCGCAGGCACGCTCGTCGTGTACGCCGCCGGCCTCACGGTCTTCCTGCTGCCCTGGGCGGCCCTCGCCGTCCCGCTCGCGACGTCGGCCTACCCCGGGCTGGCCGAGAGCGCCGAGAGCGGCGACGAGGCCGCGTACCGCCGTGCGCTGGCGCCGGTCACCGTGCTCGCGGTCGCCGCCTCCGCCGTCGCCGCCGCGGTGCTGGTCGCGACCGCCGGCCCCGTGGCGCGGGTCTTCCTCGCCGCCCAGGGCGACCGCGACGTCGCGGCGCTGCGCGACACCGTCATGGCCTTCGCCCCGGGGTTGCTCGGCTACGGCCTCGTGGCGGTGCTCACCCGGGCGCTGTACGCCCGCGGCCTGTGGAAGGCGCCGACGGCCTGCGTCCTGGGCGGGTGGCTGCTCGCCGTCGTCGCCGACGTCGTCCTGGCCCGGGTCCTGCCCGCCGGCGACCGGGCGCTGGCCCTCGGGCTCGGCCACACCGCGGGGGTCACCGTCGCCGGGGTCGGGCTGCTGCTCGTGGTCGCCCGGGTGGCGGGCCGGCCCGCGCTGGGAGGGCTGGGCCGCACCGGCCCCGTGGCCGTCCTGGCGGCCGTCGTGGGGGGCGCCGCGGGGCTGTGGGTCACCCGGGCGCTGGGCGCGGACCCGGTGCCGGGGGGCGGCCTGCTCGTGACGCTCGGGGTCGGCGTCCTCGCCGGGTGCGTGGTGCTCGCCGTCGCGCTGGCGGTCATGATGGGCACGGCCCGCGCGCAGCTGGTGGGGGCGTTCCGGGAGTTGCGGTCGACGGGCGGGCAGGAGGTGCGCGGTGCCTGAGGCGCCCCTGCGCGGCCGCCGCGTCACCGAGGTGCTCGCCACCAGCACCGGCGGGGTGGGCACCCACGTGCGCTCGCTGCTGCACCCGCTGCTCGCCGCGGGTGCCGACGTGGGTGTGTGCGGCCCGGCAGCCACCGACGCGCTGTTCGACTTCTCCGGCCGCGGCGCGGACTTCACGCCCGTCGAGATCTCCGCCGGGCTGGCCCCCGCCGCCGACGCCCGGGCGGTGCGGGCGCTCCGCACGGCGCTGACCGGGACCGATCTCGTGCACGCGCACGGGTTGCGCGCCGGCCTGGTCGCCGCGGCCGCGCGCCGGCTGGCCGACGGCTCGCCCCCGCTGGTCCTCACCCTGCACAACGCCCTCCCCGAGGGCGGTGGCCTGCGGCGCCGGGTGCTGGCACGCGCGGAGCGGGCCACCGTCCGGGCCGCCGACGTCGTCCTCGCCGCCTCGGCCGACCTGGCGGAGAACGCCCGTCGGCAGGGGGCGCGCGACGTGCGGCTGGCGCCGGTCTCCGCGCCACCGCTGCCCGCGGCCACGCGCACCCCGGCGGAGGTGCGGCAGGAGCTGGGGCTGGACGACGACCGCGCGCTCGTGGTCGCCGTGGGCCGGCTGCACCCGCAGAAGGGCTACGACGTCCTGCTCGACGCCGTGGCCCGCTGGTCGGCCGACCAGCGCGTGCGACCCGCGCCGTCGGTCGTCGTCGCCGGCGACGGGCCGCTGCACGACGAGCTCGCCGGTCGCATCCGGGCCGAGAGGTTGCCGGTCACGCTCCTGGGTCGCCGGGACGACGTCGCGGACCTCCTCGGTGCCGCCGACCTCTGCGTCCTGCCCTCGCGCTGGGAGGCGCGTTCGCTCACCGCCCAGGAGGCGCTGCGGGCGGGGGTGCCCCTGGTGGCCAGTCGCACCGGCGGGCTGCCGGAGCTGCTCGGGGACGCCGCCGAGCTCGTCCCCCCAGGAGACGCCGAGGCCCTGGCCGAGGCCGTGGTGCGGGTGCTCTGCGACAGCGCGCACGCCGCCGACCTCGCCGAGGCGGGGCTGCGGCAGGCGGCCACCTGGCCCGACGAGGAGGGGACGGCCGCGCAGCTGGTCGGCATCTACCGGGACCTGCTCGGGACGTCCCCGGCCCGGCCGGGCACATGACCGGGCCGGCTACGCGGGTGGCACGCAGGACGGCGGCGCTCGTGGCGCTGGTCCTGCTGCTGCTGGTCGGGCTGCCGACCGGGGCGGGTGCGGTGGCCGACCAGCAGGACTACGCCGCCGACCGCGTCGTGGTGGTGGGGGTGCCCGGGCTCACGTGGGCCGATGTCGACGCCACGGCGACGCCGCAGCTGTGGGCGCTGGCGGAGGGGTCGGCGATCGGAGCGACGTCGGTGCGGGCCGCCCGCTCCACCACCTGCCTGCTCGACGGCTGGGCCACGCTCGGCGCGGGGAACCGGGCGCGCTTCCCCGGCACCGACGAGGGGCTGCCACCGGTGCCGCTGCCCACGCTGCCCGATCCGGAGGCGCCCGACGGGGACCGGGAGGAGGCCGGCCCCGAGGAGGAGGTCCCCGAGGAGCCCCGGCTGGACACCTCGCTCACGCGGTGCGGCCTCCAGGAGCGGGTGGCCGCGGTGGCGCTGGGCGATCCGCAGGCTACCGTCGCCCGGATCGCCGAGGACGAGGGCACCGTCCGGTTCGGCGCGCAGCCCGGCGCGCTGGGGGAGGCCGTCGGGTGCGCCGCGGTGTCGGGCCGGGCCGCCGCGCTGGCCGTCGCCGCGGACGGGGTGCCCCTCACCACGGTGCCCACCCTGGTGGCGAACCCCGCCGAGCTGGCCGAGGTGCTGGACTCCTGCCCGCTGACCCTGGTCTCCCTGGACCAGCTCACCGACGCCGGCGCCCCCGGTGCCGAGCCCACCGACGACGGCACCCGGCCCGAGCCGCGGGCGGCCGCCCTGGGCCGGATCGACGACGCGCTGGGGCGGCTGCGCGGCGCGGTCGACGCGCTCCCGGGCGACACCCTGCTGCTGCTCGCCGGCATCTCCGAGGTCAACGACGGCCGGCCCCAGCTGCACGTCGGCATGGCCTCGGGACCCGGCTTCGACGCGGGCTGGCTGACCTCGGCGAGCACCGGCCGGACGCCGTTCGTCCAGCTGATCGACGTGGCACCCACCGCCCTCCGAGCGCTCGGGCTGGACCCGCCGTCGTCGATGAACGGGCAGCCGTGGCGGAGCACCGGGCAGCGACCGCCGCTGCCCGAGGCCGTGGCCGAGCTCGAGCGGGTCAACACCGCCGCGATCACCCACCACCGCAACACCGGTGTCTTCTTCTGGACCTTCGTGCTCCTCGGCGCTGTCGTCGTCGGGCTGGGCGTGCTGGTCGTCGGCACCGGGCGGCGGGGTGCCCGCCCCGGGGCCTGGCCGCCGGTCCGCCGGGCGCTGCGCCTGCTCTGCCTGGCCGCCGCCGGGCTGCCGGTGGCCACCTACCTCGCGGGTCTGGTGCCGTGGGAACGGGCCGGGGAGCCGTTGCCGGCGCTGGTGACCGCGGTGGTCGTCGCCGACCTGGCAGTGCTGGCGCTCGCCGTCCTGGGCCCGTGGCGCCGCCGCCGGCTGGGGCCGGCGCTGGCGGTCCTCGCGCTGACCCTGGTCACCCTCGTCGGGGACGTGCTCACCGGCTCGACGATGGAGCTCAACGGCCCGCTGGGCTACGACGCGATCGTGGCCGGGCGGTTCACCGGCTACGGCAACCTCAGCTTCGGGCTGCTGTCGGTGAGCGCGCTGACGGTCACCGCGGCGCTGGCCGCGGCGGTCGCACGCCGGTCGAGCCCCCAGCGGCGGCGCAGACGCACGGCCGCCGTGGTGGTGGGGGCCGGGCTGCTCGTCGTCGCCGTGATCGGGGCACCCGGCCTCGGGCGGGACTTCGGAGGCGTCCTGGCGGCCCTGCCCGGCTTCCTGCTCCTGGCCATGCTGCTGACCGGCGTGCGGGTCACGATCGTCCGGCTGGGCGTGATCCTCGCCGCCGCCGTGGTGGCGGTGAGCACGGTGGCGGTGCTCGACTGGACGGGGCCGCCGACGGAGCGCAGCCACCTGGGCCGCTTCGTCGAGCAGGTGCTCAACGGTGAGGCGTGGACGGTGGTGAGCCGCAAGGCCCAGGCCAACATCGGCATCCTGCTGGGCAGCCCGCTGGCGTGGATGCTGCCGGTCGCGCTGGTCGCCGCCGTCTGGCTGCTCCGGCCCGGGGGGCCGTTGCGCAGCCCGCCGGCCGTGCCCGGCCGCCCGCCGCGGGGCCCGGCCGGCCTGCCACCCGGGGACGCCGCCGTGCTGCGCGCCGCGCTCCTGTCCGTGGCGCTGAGCCTCACCATCGGAGCGGCGGTCAACGACTCCGGCGTCGCGCTGCCCGCCACCGCCGCGGCCCTGCTGGTACCGCTGCTGGTGTGGCTGGTCGCGGGCCCGCAGGACGGCCGGCGCGAGACGGGTGGGTCCGCGGGTGGCGCTGCGCACTCCGGCCCGGCCGAGGGCTCCGACCGTGTTACGGTCGTCTCCCGTGGATCGACCGTCGGGAACACGTGATCACTCGGGCAGCAACGTCCTGCTCCGCAACAACCAGCCGACGAAGTTCGTCTTCGTCACCGGCGGGGTCGTCTCCTCGCTCGGCAAGGGCCTGACCGCCAGCTCGCTCGGCACCCTGCTGGCCAGCCGCGGCCTCCGGGTCACGATGCAGAAGCTCGACCCGTACCTCAACGTGGACCCGGGCACGATGAACCCGTTCCAGCACGGCGAGGTGTTCGTCACCGAGGACGGTGCGGAGACCGACCTCGACGTCGGCCACTACGAGCGCTTCCTCGACATCGACCTCTCGGGCCGGGCGAACGTGACCACCGGGCAGGTGTACTCCGACGTCATCGCCAAGGAGCGGCGCGGCGAGTACCTCGGTGACACGGTGCAGGTCATCCCGCACATCACCAACGAGATCAAGGCGCGCATCCTCGCCGGTGCCGACGGCGCGGAGCGCGTCGACGTCGTGATCACCGAGATCGGCGGCACGGTCGGCGACATCGAGTCGCTCCCCTTCCTCGAGGCCGCCCGCCAGGTGCGGCACGAGATCGGGCGCGACAACTGCTTCTTCCTGCACATCTCGCTGGTGCCCTACATCGCGCCCTCGGGCGAGCTGAAGACCAAGCCGACGCAGCACTCGGTCGCCGCGCTGCGCAGCATCGGCATCCAGCCCGACGCCCTGGTCTGTCGCTCGGACCGCGAGATCAACGAGGGCCTCAAGCGCAAGATCAGCCTGATGTGCGACACCGACGCCGAGGGGGTCATCTCCTGCCCCGACGCGCCGTCGATCTACGACATCCCCAAGGTGCTGCACCGGGAGGGGCTCGACGCCTACGTCGTCCGCCGGCTGGGCCTGCCGTTCCGCGACGTGGACTGGACGGTGTGGGGCGACCTGCTCGACCGCGTCCACGCCCCGAAGCAGACCGTGACGATCGCGCTCGTCGGCAAGTACATCGACCTGCCCGACGCCTACCTCTCCGTCACCGAGGCGCTGCGCGCCGGTGGCTTCGCGCACCGCAGCCGGGTGCAGATCCGCTGGGTCGCCTCCGACGACTGCGAGACCGAGGAGGGCGCGGAGAAGGCGCTGGCCGGCGCCGACGGCGTGTGCATCCCCGGCGGGTTCGGGGTGCGCGGCATCGAGGGCAAGCTCGGCGCGATCCGGCACGCCCGGGTCAACGGCATCCCGACCCTGGGGCTGTGCCTGGGCCTGCAGTGCATGGTCATCGAGACCGCCCGGAACCTGGCCGGGATCACCGGCGCGAACTCCACCGAGTTCGACCCGAGCACCCCCGACCCGGTCATCTCCACGATGGCCACCCAGCTCGACGTCGTCGCCGGGCGCGGGGACATGGGCGGCACGATGCGGCTGGGCAGCTACCCGGCCGTGCTGCAGAAGGGCTCGGTCGTGGCCGGCGCCTACGGGTCGACGGAGATCACCGAGCGGCACCGCCACCGCTACGAGGTGGCCAACGCCTACCGGGACCGGCTCAGCGAGACCGGCCTGGTCTTCTCCGGCACCTCGCCGGACGGGACGCTGGTGGAGTTCGCCGAGCTCCCCGCCGACGTCCACCCCTTCTTCGTCGGCACCCAGGCCCACCCGGAGCTCAAGAGCCGCCCCACCCGGCCGCACCCGCTGTTCGCGGCGTTCGTGCAGGCAGCCGTCGACTACCAGGAGTCGGCGCGGCTGCCGGTGCCGGTGGACGAGGCGGAGAAGGTCGGCATCTGATGGGCCAGGGCGAGCCGGACGCCCACGAGTACCGCGTGCTGGCCACCGAGCCGGTGTACGAGGGGCGGGTCATCCGCCTGGTCAAGGACACCGTGGCGATGCCCGGCGGCGGGGACAGCGTCCGGGAGGTGGTCCGCCACCCGGGGGCGGTGGCGGTCGTGGCGCTCACCGAGACCGGCGAGGTGGTCCTCCTGCGGCAGTACCGGCACCCGGTGGGCGGCTACCTGTGGGAGCTGCCGGCGGGGCTCCGCGACGCGGAGGGTGAGCCACCGCTGGAGACGGCGAAGCGGGAGCTGGCCGAGGAGGTCCGGCTCTCGGCCGCGCGGTGGTCGCTGCTGACCACCCACTACAGCTCGCCCGGCTTCTGCGACGAGCAGGTGCTGGTCTACCTGGCCGAGGGGCTCACCGAGGTCGACCGCCCCGAGGGCTTCACCGTGGAGCACGAGGAGCTGGACATGACCGTGGAGCGGGTACCGCTCGCCGACGCGGTCCAGCGGGTGTTCGACGGCGACATCCGCAACGTCGCCGCCGTCGTGGGGCTGCTGGCCGCTGCCCAGGTGCGGGCGGGGGGCCCGCGGCTCCGCCCGGTCGACGCCGGCTGAGGCGGCCGCCGATCACGGCGCGCCGGCGTAGCGGCCGGTGAGCTCGGCGCCGATCCGCGCCAGCTCGGCCCGGACCGGCGCCGGCTCGGTCACCTCGACGTCGGCGCCCCAGCCGGCGAGCGTGCGGGCGATGTCCAACAGCGTCGGGGCGGCCAGGCGGACCCGCGCCCGGCCGTCCCCGGGCCGCGTTCGAGCGGTTGCTGTCGCTGGGCGCGACGGTGCACCAGGAGCCGGTCGAGCGGGGCCCCGGCTACGTCACCGCATCGGTGGTCGACCCCTTCGGCAACGTGCTCGGGGTCATGGCCAACCAGCACTACCTCGACGTGGTCGAGGGCCGCTCCCCGGCGTGACGGGTTCCGCGGCCGGTGCCGGGTCGCGCCGGTCAGCCCGGCAGCCGGAGGCCGAGCCGAGCGAGCTCCACGGCGGCCAGGGCGCGCACCGCGGCAGGGTCCCCGGCGTGCCAGGCCGCACCCGTGCCGGCAGGCAGCGCGGCGAGCCGGGGGAGCGGCGCGTTCGCCAGGGCCCGGGCGGCGAGGACGTGGAGATCCGGTGTGCCCGCCAGCAGGGTGCGGGTCGCACCCGCCTCGCGGGCGTACCGCAGCCGCCAGGGCAGCCAGCGCAGCAGCAGCCAGCCCACGGGGAGCAGCACGAGGACGACGGCGAGGATCGTCGCCAGCGTGCCGACGGCGTCCTGCGCCGACTGCCCGGCCCCCAGCACCGAGCCCCCGGCGCCGGCGAGCGCGCCGAACGGCGCGGCCAGCTCGTCGCCCACCACGGGCACGTCCTCGGCCGCCGCCGCGGCCGAGCCCATGGAGCCGGCGACCGACCGGCCGAGGTCCTCGACCGCCCGTCCCGGCTCGGCCAGCACCAGGACGGCGCCGTGCGCGGCCCGTGCCACGAGCACCCAGACCACCGACCACGCCAGGAAGCCGAGGTCGGCGGCCAGCTGACGTGCCCGCAGGGCGGGGTGCTGGGCGTAGAAGCGCATGGGGCGGTCCTCCGGGAGGGCGGGTGGCCCCGTCATCGTCGGCCAGCCGGGTGTGCGCGGCAGCCCGGCCCCCCGGCCGCGCGCGGTCACGAATCGGCTTCCGCGCCGGTACCGAGCCGGTCGGCATGCCTACACTCCGCGGCGAGGCCCGCCCCGACCGGGCGGCCCACGATGCGGTGGGGTGCCCCGTCACCCTCGGGGAGCGCCCCGCCGGGACCAGGAGAGCCAGCGATGCGGGTCGGAGTTCCCCGAGAGGTCAAGAACCGGGAGTACCGGGTGGCGCTCACCCCGGCCGGTGTCACCGAGCTGACGCGGGCCGGGCACACGGTGCTGGTCGAGCGGGGAGCGGGGGAGGGGTCGTCCATCCCGGACGAGGACTTCACCGCCGCGGGCGCACGGCTGGTGGCCTCCGCCGACGACGTCTGGGCCGACGCCGACCTGCTGCTCAAGGTGAAGGAGCCGGTCGCCGAGGAGTACGGCCGGCTGCGGGCCGGGCAGACGCTCTTCACCTACCTCCACCTCGCCGCTTCCCGGGAGTGCACCGAGGCGCTCGTCGCCTCCGGGACCACGGCGATCGCCTACGAGACCGTGCAGAAGGCCGACGGCACCCTGCCCCTGCTGGCCCCCATGTCGGAGGTCGCCGGGCGGATGGCGCCGCAGGTGGGGGCCCACTGCCTCGAGCGGGCGCACGGCGGCCGCGGGGTGCTGCTCGGCGGGGTGTCCGGGGTCTACGCCGCCAAGGTCGTGGTGATCGGTGCCGGCGTCTCGGGGATGAACGCGGCGGCGATCGCCCTCGGCATGCAGGCCGAGGTCGTCGTCCTCGACCGCGACATCGACAAGCTGCGCGCCGCCGACCGGATCTACCAGGGGCACCTGCAGACCGTCGCCTCCAACGCCTACGAGCTGGAGCGCGCCGTGCTCGACGCCGACCTGGTGATCGGCGCGGTGCTCGTCCCCGGCGCGAAGGCCCCCACCCTGGTGAGCAACGACCTGGTGGCGCGGATGAGGTCCGGGTCGGTGCTGGTGGACATCGCCGTCGACCAGGGTGGCTGCTTCGAGGCCACCCGGCCGACCACGCACGACGACCCGACCTTCCGCGTGCACGAGTCGGTCTTCTACTGCGTGGCGAACATGCCGGGGGCGGTGCCGAACACCTCCACGCACGCGCTGACCAACGTGACGCTGCCCTACGTCATGGCGCTCGCGGCCGAGGGGACGTCCGCCGCGGTCCGGCGCGACCCGGCCCTGGCCCACGGGGTGAACGTGGTCGGTGGCAGCGTGGTGCTGCCCGAGGTGGCCGAGGCCCACGGCATGGCCGCCGTCCCGCTCCAGGAGGTGCTCCCCTGACCAGCACGCTGTCCGCGGGACCGGACGTCGAACGCGTCGTCACCGGCTACCTGGACCACCTGACCGTGGAACGGGGGCTGGCGGCCAACACCATCGCCTCCTACCGCCGCGATCTGCGCCGCTACAGCGAGTACCTGGCGGCGGCGGGCGTGCGCGGCCTGCGGGAGGTCGCCGAGTCCGACGTCGCCGGCTTCCTGACCGCACTGCGCCGGGGCGACGACGATCACCCGCCCCTGTCGGCGACCTCCGCCGCCCGCGCGGTCGTGGCCGTGCGCGGACTGCACAGGTTCGCGCTCCTCGACGGGCTGGTGCCCGACGACGTCGCCCACGAGGTGCGCCCGCCCACGCCGGCCCGTCGGCTGCCCAAGGCGGTGCCCGTGGAGTCGGTGGTCGCGCTGATCGAGGCGGCCGGAGCCCTGGAGGGGCCGCGCGGGTTGCGCGACCGCGCGCTGCTGGAACTGCTCTACGGCACCGGCGCCCGCATCTCCGAGGCCGTCGGTCTGGCGGTGGACGACCTCGACCGTGGGCAGAGCGCCGTCCGGCTGGCCGGCAAGGGCGGCAAGGAGCGCGTGGTACCGGTCGGCAGCTACGCCCTGCGGGCCGTGGAGGAGTACCTGGTGCGGGCCCGCCCGGCGCTCGCCGCGAACGGCCGGGCCGGAGTGCGCGGCGGCGCGCTGTTCCTCAACGTGCGCGGCGGCCCGCTGTCCCGGCAGAGCGCCTGGTCGATCCTGCGGACGGCCGCCGAGCGGGCCGGCCTGGAGGGCGAGATCTCACCGCACACGCTGCGGCACTGCTTCGCGACCCACCTGCTCGACGGCGGCGCCGACGTCCGCGTGGTCCAGGAGCTGCTGGGCCACGCCTCGGTGACGACCACGCAGGTCTACACGCTGGTGACCGTCGACCGGCTGCGCGAGGTCTACGCGACCAGCCACCCCCGTGCGCTCACCTGACAGCAGGGAACGCTCGGATTCAGCAGAATCCACAGTGTGCTCGGCTTGAGCAGTCACATGCGTTGGCATTCGTCGCCATGTCGACACGTCGACGGCGTGCCGCCTTGGGAACCTTTCTCCAGCTCCCTAGCGTCTTCATCACCCGAGCGGACAGGACGGCTGACCGCGCCCGGAACGTCCGGACGGGCTCGAGCTGGAGGCGACTACCCATGGCGATCCGAGCGGACGCGGCCTCTGCCGTCGCGCGCCCGCACGACACCGACCCCGAGATGGGGGCGGCCGCGCTGCGGCTGGACCCGGCCAGGGCGCGTCAGCGCCCCCTACCGGACCCCAAGCCGCTGACCCAGCACGGCCCCGCCCGCGTCATCGCGATGTGCAACCAGAAGGGTGGCGTAGGCAAGACGACGTCCACCATCAACCTGGGTGCGGCGCTGGTGGAGTTCGGCCGCAAGGTGCTGCTCATCGACCTCGACCCGCAGGGGGCGCTGTCGGTGGGGCTGGGCGTGCCGGCGCAGAACCTGGACCGGACCATCTACAACGTGCTGATGGAGCGGCGCACGAGCCTCCGGGACGTGCGGGTGCCCACGGACATCCCGGGCCTCGACCTGGTGCCGAGCAACATCGACCTCTCCGCCGCGGAGGTGCAGCTGGTCAGCGAGGTGGCGCGGGAGCAGACCCTGTTGCGCGTGCTCGCCGACGTGGTCGACGAGTACGACTACATCCTCATCGACTGCCAGCCCTCGCTCGGCCTGCTGACGGTGAACGCGCTCACCGCCGCCCAGGGCGTGGTGATCCCGCTGGAGTGCGAGTTCTTCTCCCTGCGCGGGGTGGCGCTGCTGGTCGACACGATCGACAAGGTCAAGGAGCGGCTCAACCCGTCGCTGGAGATCAACGGCATCCTCGCCACCATGTACGACTCCCGGACCGTGCACTGCCGGGAGGTGTTCAGCCGGGTCGTCGAGGCGTTCGGCGACACCGTGTTCCAGACCGTCATCCAGCGCACCGTGCGGTTCCCGGAGACCACGGTCGCCGGCCAGCCGATCACCACGTGGGCACCCACGTCGACGGGCGCCGCGGCGTACCGCGACCTCGCCAAGGAGGTGCTGGCCCTGTGACTCGGCGGCCCGTTCTGCCCGGTGCGTCGGAGCTGTTCCGCCGCACGGACGCCGCAGCGACGGCGTCCGAGGTCACCGAACTCCCCAGCCTGCCGACCCCGGCCAGCTCCCCGGCGCTGCGCAGCGCCGCCCGCCGGGTCGGGGAGTCGCCCGCCGAGGCGGCCGCGGCGCTGACCCTCGTCCCGGGCGGTGCGCAGCCCGGCGACGACCTGGCCGCCTTCCGCGCCGCGCCGGCCGAGCCGGCCCCGGCTCCGGTGCTGCAGCCGAAGGTCGCCACCCGCGGGCGGCCCGCCCGCGGGCGGGCCGAGCGCACCAAGCACGACGAGAAGATCACCGTCTACATCTCCGCCGACGAGCTGCTGGCCCTGGAGTCCGCGCGGCTGACGCTGCGCGCCCACCACGGCCTCGCCGCGGACCGCGGCCGCATCGTCCGCGAGGCGGTGTCGGTGCTGCTGGCCGACCTGGCCGAGCGCGGGGACGACGCGATCCTCGTCCGTCGGCTGAAAGAGAAGTGAGAGGACCCTCCTGACCCCCGCCTCTCGCATGCTCGCGGCGGGTCCCTGCGGGAGGGCCGCCTACGGTGGGTGCTCGTGAGCGACAGCACCGGAGCGGTTCCGCCGGCCGATCAGGCCGACGGGGCCGCTCCGGCCCGCTTCACGGTCCGGCTGACCAACTTCGAGGGCCCGTTCGACCTGCTGCTGCAGCTGATCGGCAAGCACAAGCTCGACGTCACCGAGATCGCGCTGTCGCGGGTCACCGACGAGTTCATCGCCCACCTGCGCGCGCTCGGCGACGAGCTGGACCTGGACCAGGCCAGCGAGTTCCTCGTCGTCGCCTCCACGCTGCTCGACCTGAAGGCCGCCCGCCTGCTGCCGGCTGCCGACGTCGACGACGAGGAGGACCTCGAGCTGCTGGAGGCGCGGGACCTGCTGTTCGCCCGGCTGCTGCAGTACAAGGCCTACAAGCAGGCGGCCGCGTTCCTGCGCGAGCGCGAGGCCGACGCCGCCCGCCGCCACCCGCGCGAGGCGGCGCTGGAGCCGCGGTTCGCCGAGCTCGTCCCCGAGGTGCTGCTGGACATCACGCCGGCGCAGTTCGCCGCGCTGGCCGCCCGGGCTCTCGCCCCCAAGGTGCCCGAGACGGTCAGCGTCGCGCACCTGCACGCGCCCCCGGTCAGCGTCTCCGAGCAGCTGCTGCTGGTGCGCAACCAGCTCGTGCGCGCGGGGACGTCGAGCTTCCGGGCGCTCACCGCCGACTGCGGGCACACCCTGGAGGTGGTGGCCCGCTTCCTCGCGCTGCTCGAGCTGTACCGCCAGCAGCGGGTGGTGTTCGAGCAGCTCACGCCGCTGGGCGAGCTGCACGTGCGGTGGACCGGCGAGGGCGTGCCCGATCCGGCCGACGCCCCGGCCCCCGACGCCGACGAGGAGTACCGGTGACCGACGACCGCACCGACCCAGACCCCGCCCCCATCTCCTGGGAGTCGCTCGCTGCCGAGCTGGCCGCCACCCGCGAGCAGGCGGCCGAGCGCGGGGATGCCGACCCGGCCGCCTGGGACGCCGTCGCGGCCGAGCTCGCCGCCCGCGTCGCCGAGCGCCCGGTGGAAGAGCTGCCGGTGCCGGCGGTGCCCGCCGAGGGGGCGGCGTCCCCGCCTGCGGCAACGCCCGCGCCCGAACCGGAGCCGGAGCCGGAGCCGGAGCCGGAGCCGGAAGCGGTGGTGCTGCTGGACCCGGTCGAGCTGCGCGGCGGGCTGGAGGCCCTGCTGTTCGTCGTCGACGACCCCGTCGACGACGAGACGCTGGCCGCGGCGCTGCGCTGCCCGGTCGAGCAGGTCCGCCAGGGGCTGACGGAGCTGGCGGCGGCCTACGACGACCGCTCGGCCGGCATCAGCCTGCGCCGGGTGGGGGAGGGGTGGCGGCTCTACACCCGCGAGGAGCACGCCGCCGTCGTCGAGCGGTACCTCGGCGAGGGGCAGCGCAGTCGGCTCACCCAGGCCGCGCTGGAGACCCTCGCCGTGATCGCCTACCGGCAGCCGGTGACCCGGGCCCGGGTGTCGGCGATCCGCGGCGTCGGTGTCGACGGCGTGATGCGCACCCTTATCGGCCGCGGCCTGGTGCACGAGGTGGGCACCGATCCCGACAGCGGTGGGGGGCTGTACGCGACGACTCCGCTGTTCCTGGAACGGCTCGGGCTGGCGAGCCTCGCCGAGCTGCCCGAGCTCGCGCCGCTGCTGCCGGAGACCGCCACGGTGCTCGACGAGCACCCCGACGCCTGATCCGGTCGACCGGTGCCGCGCCTGGACCCCGATCAGGCCCGGGGAGGGCGCGAGGGCACGAAGCAGGCGACCGAGGCCAGGAAGGTGACGATCCCGGCGCCGAGCACGATGCGCAGGACGTCCTCGGACGCCACGGACGGCACCGAGCCGCTGCCGAACCAGAACCCGGCGAGGAGCAGCAGGGAGACCACCGCCAGCGGCGCCCCGATCCGCGCATCGCGCCGGCGGCCCGATCCGTCGCCCGGCGCCCGCAGGGACGCGAGGAGGACGACCAGCGCGATCCCCGAGAGGGCGAGGGCCAGCAGGCCCGCGAGGCCGGCGCCGATGTTCGCCCCGTCGTCGGGGTCCCCGGTCGCGACGGCGACCGCGAACAGTGCCCACCCCGCCGTCGCCGTCGCGGCCACGACCAGGCCGACCTTGCGCGTGCTGCTCATGTGCGCATCTTGGGTCGGCCGGCCCGCGGCCACCAGTACCCCGATCGGGGTGTCACGCTGAGGTGGCGCACGGCCGGGCGGAGCGCGGCGAGGCGGCCCGGGGGCGGGTGGGAGACTGGACGGCGATGAGCGACGCGACCCCGAACGACGAGAGCACGACCGCGGCCGGCGAGGGCTGGTCGGAGGACATGGAACTGGCCCCGGCGCACCCCGGTGACCGCCCCGAGCCGGAGGAGCCGGGGGAGCGGCAGGGGGAGCGGCTGCAGAAGGTGCTGGCCCGCGCCGGGGTCGCGTCGCGCCGGGTGGTCGAGGAGATGATCGACGCCGGCCGGATCAGCGTGAACGGCCGGCAGGTGCGCGTGCAGGGCATGCGGGTCGACCCGCTCGAGGACAAGATCGCCGTGGACGGCGCGCGCCTGGAGATCCGCGACGACCGCGTCACCTACGCGATCAACAAGCCCGCGGGAGTCATCACCGCGATGAGCGACGATCGCGCCCGCCCCACGATCGGCGACATGGTGGGCGACCTGGCTCCGGGCCTGGTGCACGTCGGCCGCCTCGACCAGGACACCGAGGGCCTGCTGCTGGTCACCAACGACGGGGAGCTGGCCCACCGGCTCGCCCACCCGTCGTACGGCGTGCGCAAGACCTACCTGGCACAGGTCTCGGGCTCGGTGCCGCGGGACCTGCACCGCCGGCTGCGCGCCGGGATCGACCTGGAGGACGGGCCGGTCACGGTCGACTCGTTCCGGGTCGTCGACACCCACGCGGGCCAGTCCGTGGTCGAGGTGGTCCTGCACGAGGGGCGCAAGCACATCGTCCGCCGGCTGCTCGCCGCCGTCGGCCTTCCGGTCTCGCGGCTGACCCGCACCGCCGTCGGGCCGGTCCAGCTCCAGCGGATGCGCAGCGGGTCGATCCGGAAGCTCACCCGCGCGGAGGTCGGTGCGCTCGAGGAGCTCGTCGGGCTCTGACCGCGCCGCGGCTCACAGCGCCGTGGCCAGCAGCCCGAGCCCGAGGGTCGCCATCACGACGGCGATGCCGGCGTCGAGCACCCGCCAGGCGGCCGGCCGCGCGAACAGCGGCCGCAGCAGTCGGGCGCCGTACCCGAGGGCGCTGAACCACAGCACGCTGCCGACGGCGGCGCCGGCGGCGAACCACCACCTCCGCCCACCGTGGCTGTCGGCCACCGACCCCAGCAGCAGCACCGTGTCCAGGTACACGTGCGGGTTCAGCCAGGTCAGCGCCAGGCAGGTGGCCACGGTGGCCGCCAGGCTGGTCCGGAGGCCCCCGGTCTCGACGGCGATCGACGACGGGCGCACAGCACGCCGGGCGGCGAGCGCGGCATAGCCCAGCAGGAAGGCGGCGCCGGCGAGCCGGATGACGGTGATCGCGTCGGGGAGGCGGGCGCTGAGCCACGAGTTGCCGGCGACCCCGGCGAGGATGAGCACGGCGTCGGACACCGCGCAGAGCACGACGACCGCGCCGACGTGCTCGACGCGCAGCCCCTGCCGGAGGACGAAGGCGTTCTGCGCCCCGATCGCGACGATCAGCGAGAGGCCCAGCCCCAACCCGGCCAGCGCGGCCAGCAGTCCCGTCGTCACGGGCGCCACGCTAGGAGCGCCGATCGCCTGCAGTCCAGCTCAACGTTCTTCAGTAGCATTAGTGTTGCTGTCCGTGGAGATCGATCTGGCTCAGCTGCGCACCCTGGTGGCGGTGGTCGACGAGGGCACCCTGGAGGCGGCGGCACGGCGGCTGCACGTCACGCCGTCCGCGGTGTCCCAGCGCCTGCGGGCGCTGGAGGAGGCGACCGGCCGGGTGCTGGTGCGGCGCGGGCGGCCGGCGACCGTCACGACCGCCGGCGAGCCGGTGCTGCGCCTCGCCCGCCAGGTCGGCCTGCTCGTCGCCGACACCGGCCGGCAGCTCGACCCGGCCGGGTCCGGGCCGCCCGTGGTGCCGCTCGCGGTGAACGCCGACTCGCTGGCCACCTGGGCGCTGCCGGCGCTCGCCCCGCTCGCCGCCGACCTGCGCCTCGACCTGCACAGCGCCGACCAGACGCACACCAGCACGCTGCTGCGGGCCGGCACGGTGATGGGCGCGGTCACCTCCGACGCCGAGCCGGTGGCCGGCTGCCGGGTGACGCCGCTCGGGACCATGCGGTACCTGCCGTGCGCGGCGCCGGCCTTCCTCGACCGCTGGTTCCCCGACGGCCCCCGCCCCGCGGCCCTGGCGCGGGCGCCGGTGGTCGTGTTCGACCGCCGGGACGACCTCCAGCACGTCTACCTGCGCCGCCACCTCCCGTCGACGGCGGACGTGCCGGTCCACTACGTGCCCTCGTCGGCGGACTACCTCACCGCCGTGACCCTGGGCTTCGGCTGGGGCATGCTGCCGGAGCTCCAGCTGGCGGCCGCCCGGCCCGCAGGGGAGCGAGCGGTCGGGTCGTTCGACCTGGCGGGCGCCGTCGACGTGGCCCTGCACTGGCAGCAGTGGCGGCTGCACTCCGCACCGCTGGACCGGGCGGCCGGCGCACTGATCGGGGCCGCCCGCGCACGGTTGCGGCAGCCGGCGTGACCGGCCCCCGGCTCCCGCACCGCGCGGGGCCGGGGACCGGCGTCGTCAGGGAGCGCCGACCTGCACCGGCGTGGTGAGGACCCGGTCGGGCCCGACCTCGCGCACCGGACCGGTGAGCCGCACCCGGGCGCACAGCGGCAGGTCCTCGCTGGAGGTTCCCACCGCGAGCACCAGGTCGCCCGGCTCCACGATGCGGCGCAGGTCGCGCCCGGTGAACGACGCCCGGTCGGTGTGCACCGTGAACACCACCCGCGCCGACGTGCCGGCCGCGAGTTCCACGCGGGCGAAGCCGACCAGGCGGCGCACCGGCTGCACCACGCTCGCCACCGGGTCCGAGAGGTAGAGCTGCACCACCTCGGCGCCGTCCCGGTCGCCGGTGTTGGTGACGGTGCACGACAGGCGCACCGAGCCGTCGGTGGCCACCTCCGCCGGGGAGTCGCCGACGGCGACGTCGTCCAGCCGCAGGTCGCCCAGGGCGAAGCTGGTGTACGACAGGCCGAAACCGAACGGGAAGAGCGGGGTGGGGTCGGCGGAGCTGATGCCGCTGCTGCGCGCCAGCGCCGGGCTCAGGTACGTGGCCGGCGAACCGCCCGGCGTCCGCGCCACCTGGACCGGCAGCTTGCCGGACGGGTTGACCCGGCCGCTCAGCACGCCGGTGACCGCACCCGCCCCCTCCTCGCCGGGGAAGAAGGCCTGCACGACCGCGGCGGCCCGGCCGGCCACCTCGCCCAGCGCGTAGGGCCGCCCGCTCAGCAGCACCACGACCACCGGGGTGCCGGTCGACAGCAGCGCGTCGAGCAGCTCCGCCTGGGCGCCGGGGAGCCGCAGGTCCTCGGCGTCGCAGCCCTCACCCGAGGTGCCCCGGCCGAACAGGCCGGAGACGTCGCCGACGACGGCGATGCAGACGTCGGCGGCGGTGGCGACGCCGACGGCCTCGGCGATGCCGCTGCGGTCGGGCTCCTGCACCGGGCAGCCCGCCGCCGTGGTGACCGTGGCCTCGGGGTACTCGGTTCGGACCGCGTCCAGCAGGGTGGGCAGCTCGATGCCCAGCGGCACCTCGGGGTGCTGCACCCCGACGTGGTTGGGGAAGGCGTAGCACCCCATCAGCGACAGCACCTCGTCGGCGCAGGGCCCGACGACGGCGACCGACGACGGAGCCCGGAGCGGCAGCACGCCGGCGGTGTTGTCCAGCAGCACCACCGAGCGCTCGGCCATGGTGCGCGCCAGCGCCCGCATCTCCGGCGGGTCGAGGTCCAGCGTGCCGCCGTCCCGGAGCACCTCCGGCTCGGGGTCCCAGCCGGCGTCGAGCAGCCCGAGCTCGCCCTTCTGCCGCAGCACCCGCTCGACCGCCCGGTCGACCAGCGACTCGGGCACCGCACCGGTGCGCACCAGCTCGAGCAGCGGCTCGCCGTAGCAGCGCACGGTCGGCAGCTCGACGTCCACGCCGGCGGCCAGCGCCAGCGCGGCCGCCTCGCCGGGGGAACCGGCCACGCCCTGGGTCGCCTCCAGGAAGGAGACGCCGAAGTAGTCGGCGACGACGACGCCGTCGAAGCCGAGCGTGTCGCGCAGCAGGCCGGTGAGCAGCGCTTCGTCGGCGGCCGGTGGAACGCCGTCGACGGCGGCGTAGGAGTGCATCACCGAGCGGGCGCCACCCTCGCGCAGGGCCGTCTCGAACGGCGGCAGCACGACGTCGGCGAACTCCCGGGGACCCAGGTGGACGGGGGCGTGGTTGCGCCCGGCGCCCGAGGCCGAGTACCCGGCGAAGTGCTTGAGCGTCGCGACGATGCCGGTGCTCTCCAGGCCGCGGGTGTACGCGCTGCCCAGGACGGCGACCAGGTAGGGGTCCTCGCCGACGGTCTCCTCGGTGCGTCCCCAGCGGTGGTCGAAGCTGACGTCGAGGACGGGGGAGAGGCCCTGGTGGACGCCGACCGAGCGCATCTGCGCCCCGATGGCGGCGGCCATCCGGGCCACCGAGTCGGGGTCGAACGCGGCGCCCCAGGCCAGGGGCACCGGGAAGACCGTGGCCTGCCAGGCGGTGAACCCGGCGAGGCACTCCTCGTGGGCCACGGCCGGGATGCCGAGCCGGGAGTTCGCGATCAGGTCCCGCTGGGTCTGGGCCAGCACGCGCGCCGCGGTGAGCGGTTCGACCGGGCCGGTGCCGAACATCCGCGTGAGCTGGCCGAGGCCGGCCTTGGTCAGCTCCTCCCACGGCGGCAGCGGCTCGCTGAACTCGTGCTGGTTGGGTGCGACGTCCTCGCCGTCGCCGATCGCCGTCCAGACGCCGTAGAGCTGGGCGACCTTCTCCTCCAGCGTCATGACCGCCATGAGGGCGCGGACCCGCTCGGGCAGGGGGCGGCCGGGGTCGGTCCAGTCGGCGGGCGGGGGGCCGGGGAGCGGGGTGGGCTCCGGGACGTCGGCGGCCGGGGGCTGGGTCAAGGAGGTGGCTCCAAGGGTGCGGTGAGTGGTCAGCGCGGGCGCGCTGCGGTGGAGGCGCGGGGGACCAGGTGGGTGGCCAGCTCCATGCGCTGGGTGTCCAGCTGCCCCCCGGTGATGAGGTCGTGCAGCATGCGGCCGGCCATCCGGCCCATGTCGGCCAGCGGCTGGCGCACGGTCGTCAGCGGGGGCGAGGACCAGCGCGCCATGGGCAGGTCGTCGAAGCCGACGACCGAGAGGTCGGCCGGCACCGAGAGGCCCGCCTGGCGGGCGGCTTCCAGGACGCCGAAGGCCTGCTCGTCGCTGCCGGCGAAGATCGCCGTCGGCGGGTCGGGCAGCTCGAGCAGCAGACGGGCCTGCTCGTAGCCGCCCTCGTGGTGGAAGTTGCCGTGCCGCACCAGGTCGGGGTCGACGCCGATGCCGGCGCGCTCCAGCGCCGCCCGGTAGCCGTCGATGCGGGCGCGGCTGCAGAGGAACGCCTCCGGCCCGCCGATCACCGCGATCCGCCGGTGGCCGAGCTCCACCAGGTGCTCGGTGGCGGCCAGCCCGCCGGCCCAGTTGGTCGCGCCGACGCTGGGCACGTCCTGGCCCGGCATGTCGACCGGGTCGATGACGACGACGGGCAGGTGCGAGCCGCCCAGCCGCCGCTGGTCGGCGGTGGTGAGCCGGGAGGTGACGACGAGCGCGCCCTGCCGCCCCCCGTTGATCAGGGCCTGCACCCAGTCGGCACCGGGGTCGCGGGCGAGGGTGCCCACCACCACGTCCAGCCCGCTCTCGGTGATCCCGCGCAGGATCTCCACCGCCCAGGGGCTGTCCAGCGCGGTGAACACGACGTCCACCAGCGGGCGGGCCGGGCTCGCGGACCTGCGGGCCACGGGGACGTAGTTGTGCTCCTCGAGCAGGGCGAGGACGTGCGCCCGGGTGGCGGGGGAGACGTCCTGGCGGCCGTTCACCACCTTGGAGACCGTGGGCAGCGAGACGCCCGCCGCGGCCGCGATGCTGGCCAGCGTCGGCCGGCCGAGCTGAGGTGTCGCCACTGCCGTCCTCCTGAGGGTGAGCGCCGGGGGCCGAACCCGCCGGACCTGCGCCGGCAGTACCCGCCCAGTGGTGCGCATCACTGTGACAGGAGCGGCGATGCTATCGAAAGTTTCGGAGCGGCGGTAGCCCGCGCGGGTGGCTCGGACGCTAGCCCGTCGTCCGTCGGGGCGCCACCGGGGCTGCTGGCGAGGGTTCATAACGCCGCGGTGACGGCCCGTTGACACCGTTCGTGACGCGGCTTACATTCTCGCAACTGCTCGAAACTTTCGGTTTTCAACGACGAAACAGGAAGGTGGCGGTGGGATGTCCCTCCGGCGTCTGACCCGCGTGGCCACTCAGGCCGGCGCTCTGGTCCTGGCAGGCACGCTGGTCGCGGCCTGCGGCTCCTCCGGTCCCGGTGGAGGGGGTGGCGAGGGCGGCACCGGCCAGGTGTGGGCCCTCGAGGACGCGGCCCTCAACCCGATCGAGGAAGCGTCGATCGAACGATTCAACGAGAACTCCGACGCCGGTGAGCTGGAGCTCGCCACGTTCGGCAACGACCCCTACAAGCAGCGGCTGCGGGTCGCCCTCGGCTCGCCCAACGCCCCGGACCTCTTCTTCAACTGGGGCGGCGGCAACCTGAAGGAGTACGTCGACGCCGGCCAGGTCGAGGACCTCACCGGGCTGCTGGACGACGACCCCGAGCTGCGGGACGCCTTCCTGCCCAGCGTGCTCGCCGGTGCCGAGCTCGACGGGAAGAACTACGGCCTGCCGATGCGCGGCATGCAGCCGGTGATGCTCTTCTACAACAACGCCGTGCTCGAGTCCGCCGGTGTCCAGGTGCCCCAGACCTGGGACGAGCTGCTCGCCGCCGTGGACACGCTCAAGGCCGCGGGCGTCACGCCCATCGCCCTGGCCGGAACCCAGGCGTGGACCGAGCTCATGTGGATCGAGTACATCCTCGACCGCGTCGGCGGCCCGGAGGTCTTCCAGGCCATCCGGGACGGCGAGGAGGGCGCCTGGGAGCACCCGGCCGTCCTCGAATCGCTCACGATGCTGCGCGAGCTCATCGACCGCGGCGCCTTCGGCGAGGACTTCGCCTCGGTCGGCTACGACGTGGGTGGCGCGTCCACGATCCTGGCCCAGGGCGACGCCGGCTTCCACCTCATGGGCTCGTGGGAGTACACCAACCAGCTCAACGACAGCCCCGAGTTCGTCGAGGCCGGCGACCTGGGGTGGGCCACCTTCCCGGCGATCGAGGGCGGTGCCGGTGACCCGTCGAACCTGGTGGGCAACGTGTCGAACTTCTACTCGCTGACCAGCTCCTCGGAGCACAAGGAGGCCGCCCGCGAGTACCTGCGGACGGAGCTCACCTCGGACGAGTACATCACCGACCTCATCGAGGCCGGTGACGTGCCGCCGGTGCAGGGCATCCGCGACCAGCTGGCGGAGACCGAGAACGGCGACTACGCGACGTTCATCTACGACGCGACGGCCGAGGCGGACAACTTCCAGCTGTCCTGGGACCAGGACCTGCCGGCCGACGAGGCCACCGAGATGCTGACCCAGCTGGAGCAGTTCTTCCTCGGCAACCAGACGCCGCAGGGCTTCGTCGACGCGATGTCGGGCGTCTGACCCGGCCTCGGCCCGGCACCGCACCATGCACGACACGGCACAGCGCACCAGGACAGGGGCACCACGGATGGCGATCACCCGGCAGGACCGGCCCTCGGGCTGGTACCTCGCACCGGCGGTCACGTTCTTCGGGGCGTTCGCCGTGCTGCCCATGGTCCTGGTCGTCTACCTCAGCTTCACCTCCTGGAACGGCTTCGGGTTCCCCGAGCTCTCCGGGACGCAGAACTGGACGCGCCTGGTCGAGGACGGCCGGGCGTGGGCCTCGCTGCGGCTGACGCTGCTGTTCATGGTGCTGACCTGGGTCGTCCAGACCCCGATCGCGATGCTGATCGGGGTCTGGGCGGCCGGGCGCCAGCGCAACCGGGCCGTCCTGAGCTCGATCTTCTTCCTGCCGCTGCTGCTGTCCACGGCGGCGATCGCCCTGCTGTGGGCCGCGGTCCTGGACCCGAACTTCGGCGTCACCCAGGGGCTGCCGCTGCTGGACCGGTTCAACTTCCTGGGCGACACCGACCTCGTCGTCTACACCGTGGTCTGGGTGATCAGCTGGCAGTACATCCCGTTCCACACGCTGCTGTACCAAGCCGCCGCCCGCCAGGTGCCGCAGAGCCTCTACGAGGCCGCCACCCTCGACGGCGCGGGTCGCTACCGGCAGTTCTTCACCATCACCCTGCCGCTGCTGAAGTACACGGTCGTCACCTCGACGGTGCTCATGCTCGTCGGCTCGGTGACCACGTTCGACACCATCCTGATCCTCACCGGCGGCGGGCCCGGGACGGCGACGCGCATCCTGCCGCTGCACATGTACATCACCGGGTTCAGCGGGTTCGAGTTCGGCTACGCCAGCGCCATCGCGGTGCTGCTGCTGGTCCTGGGCGCGGGCCTGTCGCTCGCCGTCACCACGGCGACCGGCTTCCGCAAGATGCAGAGCCAGCAGGAGGGCATGTGAGCGACCGGGCGCCGCTGGGCGGCGACGACATGACGGGCGGCCGCTCGGGTGCGGTGGGCGTGCGGACGGCGGAGGCGCCGCCCTCGCCGATCGCACCGGTGCCGGAGGTGCCCGAGCGCCAGCGGCGGCGGATCCGGAACCGGCGGCGGGCCCACGGCCGCCCCAACGTCCTCGCCGGGCTGCTCGCGACCGTCTGGCTGGCGCTCGTCGCCGTCCCGCTCTACTTCCTGGTCGCCGCCAGCTTCCGGACCCGGTCGGACTACCTGTCGGACAACCCGCTGGCCCTGCCACCGGCCCCGACGCTGGAGAACTACCAGACCGTCCTCTCCGGAGACTTCCCGACGTACCTGCTGAACACGGTGATCGTCACGGTGGCCACCATCGCCATCGTCGTCGGGCTGACGCTCCCGGCCGGCTACGCCGTGGCCCGCAACGCCGGGCGCGTGGTGCAGCGGGGCTTCTCGCTCATGCTCGTCGGGCTGGCGATCCCCGCGCAGGCCGCGATCATCCCCGTGTACCTGATGATCACCCAGCTGCGCCTGTACGACACCCTGCTCGCGGTCATCCTGCCGACGGCGGCCTTCGCGATGCCGGTGGCCCTGCTGGTGATGACCAACAGCCTGCGCGACATCCCCAAGGAGCTGTACGAGGCGCAGACCCTCGACGGCGCCGGGCCGTTCCAGGCGCTGCGCCACCTCGTCCTCCCGCTGGCCAAGCCGGCGATCACCACGGTGGCCGTGTTCACCTCGCTCACCGCGTGGAACGGCTTCCTCTTCCCCCTCGTCCTCACCCAGTCGGTGGGCACGCGGGTGCTGACCCTGGGCCTGTGGGACTACCAGGGCCAGTTCGGCACCAACGTCCCCGCTCTCCTGGCAGCGGTGACGCTGTCGGTCGTCCCCATCTTCGTCCTGTACCTGGTCGGCCGCCGCTACCTGCTGAGCGGCCTGACCGCCGGCGCGGGCAAGTAGCCCGGCCGCCGCTCGCGAGAGGAAACCCATGGCCTCGGTCACCTACGAGCACACCAGCTGCGTCTACGGCGGCGCCGAACGACCCGCGGTGGACGGCCTGGAGCTGCAGATCGAGGACGGCGAGTTCCTGGTCCTGGTCGGCCCGTCGGGCTGCGGCAAGTCGACGTCGCTGCGGATGCTCGCCGGTCTCGAGGACGTCACCGACGGCCGGATCCTCATCGGCGACCGCGACGTCACCGACGTGCCGCCCAAGGACCGCGACATCGCGATGGTGTTCCAGAACTACGCGCTGTACCCGCACATGACGGTCGCGGACAACATGGGCTTCGCGCTCAAGATGGCGGGCCAGGGGAAGGCCGAGATCGCCGAACGGGTGCGGGAGGCGGCGAAGCTGCTGGACCTGGAGCCGTACCTCGACCGCCGGCCCAAGGCGCTGTCGGGCGGGCAGCGGCAGCGGGTGGCGATGGGGCGGGCGATCGTCCGGCAGCCGCAGGTGTTCCTCATGGACGAGCCGCTGTCCAATCTCGACGCGAAGCTGCGCGTGCAGACCCGCACCCAGATCGCCGCTCTGCAGCGGCGGCTGGGCATCACCACCGTCTACGTCACCCACGACCAGACCGAGGCGATGACGATGGGCGACCGGGTGGCGGTGCTCAAGGACGGGCTGCTCATGCAGGTGGGCCGGCCGCGCGACCTCTACGACCGGCCGGCCAACGTCTTCGTGGCCGGGTTCATCGGCTCGCCCGCGATGAACCTGTTCACGCTGCCGGTGGTCGACGGTGGTGTGTCCTTCGGCGACGAGGTGCACCCGGTGGGCCGGGAGGTGCTCGGCGGGACGTCGGACGCGGTGGTGACCCTGGGGGTCCGGCCGGAGGACCTGGAGGTGGCCCGGTCCGGGCTCGCGGTCGAGGTCGACGTCGTCGAGGAGCTCGGCGCCGACGCCTACGTCTACGGCCGGACGACCGCCGGGGACGAGGAGCAGCTGCTCTGCGCCCGCGTCGACGGGCGCACCCCGCCGCGGAAGGGCGAGCTGCTGCACGTGCGCCCCCGCCCCGGCCACGTGCACCTGTTCGACAGGAGCACCGGCGCCCGGCTGGGCGGCTGAGACCCCCGGCCCGGCGGCCCGGACGCGGGTCGTCGGGCCGGGCCCGCCGCGCGCGGGGGAGAAGGGGTGGCGGGCGCTCCCTAGACTCGTGGGGTCCCCGGGAGGCGGGGGAACGCGAGTGAGGAGAGTGCATGGCCGTCCGAGCCATCCGGGGCGCGACCCAGGTCGAGGCCGACGACCGGGAGCAGGTGCTCGAGGCGACCCGCGAGCTGGTGGCCGCCGTCCTCGACCGCAACGAGCTCGAGCACGACGACGTGATCAGCATCCTGTTCACCGCCACCCCCGACCTCGTCTCGGAGTTCCCGGCGCTGGCTGCCCGCGAGCTCGGCATGGGGGGCGTGCCGCTCATGTGCGCCACCGAGATCGCCGTGCCCCACGCCCTGCCACGCGTGCTCCGTCTCATGGCGCACGTCGAGACGCCGAAGCCGCGGGCGGAGATCCAGCACGTCTACCTGCGCGGCGCCGTGGCGCTGCGGCGGGACATCGCGCAGTGACCGGGCCCGGCGACCGCGACCCCATGCACGAGCAGGCCCCATGACCGAGCAGGAGCACATGACCACCCCCCAGACCCCCTTCCGCGGGTCGGTGACCCTCGACGGCCCGTCGGGGACCGGCAAGTCCAGCGTCGCCCGTGGCGTCGCCGCCCGGCTGGGCGCTGCCTACCTCGACACCGGCGCCATGTACCGCGCGGCCACCGTCGCCGTGCTCGACGCCGGGATCGATCCCGACGACGCCGAGGCCGTGGCCCGCACCGTCGCCGAGGCGCGGATCGTCGTCGGCACCGAGGCCGGGACGGAGCGGGTCGAGGTCGGCGGTGCCGACGTCGCCGCGCGCATCCGCGGCGCCGAGGTGACCCGGACGGTGTCGGCGGTCTCCGCCGTGCCCGCCGTCCGCCGGCAGCTGGTCGACCAGCAGCGGGCCCTGGTGGCCGGGGCCGACGCCGTGGTGGTCGAGGGCCGCGACATCGGCACCGTCGTCCTGCCCGACGCCACGCTGAAGATCTACCTGACGGCCGCACCCGAGGTGCGCGCGCAGCGGCGCGCGGGGCAGCTGGGCGTCACCGACCCGGCGGAGATCGCGGCGCTCGCCGCCGACCTGCGCCGCCGCGACGAGTACGACAGCAGCCGGGCCGACAGCCCGCTGCGCCCGGCGGCCGACGCCGTCGTCGTCGACAGCAGCGAGCTCTCCCAGGCCCAGGTCGTCGACCGCATCGTGGCGCTGGCCGAGTCCGCTGTCGCCGTGGGGCAGCGGTCGTGACCGAGCAGCAGGGCGCGCCGCTCCCGGTGGTGGCCATCGTCGGCCGGCCCAACGTGGGCAAGTCGACGCTGGTCAACCGGGTCCTCGGCCGGCGCGCCGCCGTTGTGCAGGACACCCCGGGCGTGACCCGGGACCGCATCGCCTACGAGGCGCTGTGGAACGGCAAGCGGTTCACCGTGGTGGACACCGGAGGCTGGGACCCGAAGGCCGCCGGCCTGGGGGCCTCGATCACCCGGCAGGCCGAGTACGCCATGAGGACCGCCGACGTCATCGTCCTCGTGGTCGACAGCCAGGTGGGCGCCACCGAGACCGACCTGGCGGCCGCCCGTGTGCTCCGGCGCAGCGACCGCCCGGTGATCCTGGTGGCGAACAAGGTCGACGACGAGCGCAGCGAGGCCAACGCCGCCGAGCTGTGGAGCCTGGGCGTGGGGGAGCCGCAGGCGGTCAGCGCGCTGCACGGCCGGGCCAGCGGCGACCTGCTCGACCTGATCCTCGACGCGCTGCCCGAGGCGCCGCGCGAGCAGGAGGAGGAGGGCGGACCGCGCCGCGTGGCGCTGGTCGGCCGGCCCAACGTCGGCAAGTCCAGCCTGATCAACCGGCTGGCCAAGGAGGAGCGCTCGGTCGTCGACTCCGTCGCCGGGACCACGGTCGACCCGGTCGACTCGATCGTCACGCTCGGTGGCGAGGAGTGGCGGTTCGTCGACACCGCGGGGCTGCGCCGGAAGGTCAACACCGCCAGCGGCATGGAGTACTACGCCAGCCTCCGCACCGAGGCGGCGATCCAGGCGGCCGAGGTCGCCGTCGTGCTGCTCGCCGCCGACGAGGTGATCAGCGAGCAGGACCAGCGGGTGATCAGCCAGGTCGTCGAGGCCGGCCGGGCGCTGGTCATCGCGATCAACAAGTGGGACACCCTCGACGAGGACCGGCACTACCAGCTGGAGCGCGAGATCGAGCGCGAGCTCGCCCGGGTCAAGTGGGCCACGCGGGTCAACATCTCCGCCGCCACCGGCCGCGGCGTCAGCAAGCTCGCCGACCACCTGCGGGCCGCCCTGGCCTCCTGGGAGACCCGGGTGCCCACGGCCGAGCTCAACACCTTCGTGCGGGCGCTGGTGCAGGAGACCCCGCCGCCGGCGCGCGGCGGCAAGGCGCCCAAGATCAAGTACGTCACGCAGGCCGACATCCGGCCCCCGCGGTTCGTCGTCTTCTCCACGGGCTTCCTGGAGGCCGGCTACCGCCGGTTCCTGGAGCGGAAGCTGCGTGAGCAGTTCGGCTTCCACGGCACGCCCATCGAGATCTCGGTGAAGGTCCGCGAGGGCCGGGACAAGGACGGCAAGCGCGGCTGACCACCGTCACGGGCCTCGGTGGCCGTGCGGTAACCTTCTCGGGCGGTTGTTCGCGGCCCGGGAAGTCGCGGGAGGCGGGCGGCACGCGGGCTGTAGCGCAGCTTGGTAGCGCACTTGACTGGGGGTCAAGGGGTCGCAGGTTCAAATCCTGTCAGCCCGACAGTGTGACGTCGCAGGTCAGAGGCGGGCCGACCACGAGGTCGGCCCGCCTCCGCCGTGCTCCGGGTCGACCAGTACAGCAACGAGCTGCGTACCGCCTCCGGCGAAGCTCTCACCGTCCGACGATCGATCAGCGGGGCAGAGCGCGCTGGTCGGGCCTGTCTCGTGCGAGCAGATGGTCGGCGACGTGGCGGGCATCGGCACCGACACCCCCGAGTAGGTGGGAGGTGATCGAGCGCTGGTAGGGCAGCCCGACCGCGTACAGGCCGGGGCAGTCGTCGACGACCCCGCCGCGGTGACGCAGCCGGCCGTCCGAGTGGAGGACGTCGAGGTGCAGCCATCTGTAGTCGGGGCGCAAGCCGGTGGCCCAGACGACAGCGGTGACGGCGAGGGTGCGACCGTTGGCGAGCAGTGGCATCCCGTCACAGGTGCCGGTGACCCGAGGGTGTCGCTGCACGCCCGCGGTCGCCAGCTGCTCGGGGCGGACGCGGCCGAGGGGATCGCCGTGCCCACCCAGTCCGCGTCGGGCGAGGACGGCGCCGAGGCGGCCGAGACGCTGCAGCACCTGGAAGGTCCACGGCCCCAGGTGCGGGATGTGCCCGACGTCGCGTCCGGCCAGATGTACGGTGCGCTGCTCCGTGGGGTCGGTCGCCACATCAAGGGCAATCTCGGCCCCGGAATTGCCCGCTCCCACCACCAGGACCGCACCGGCCGGCAGCTGAGCGGGACGGCGGTAGTGCGCCGCGTGGACCTGGACCAACCCCGGGTCCAGGTGAGCGGCGAAGGTCGGGACGAACGGTCTGTGGTGTGCGCCGGTAGCGATGACGACGTCGCCGGCCCGCCAGCGCCCACGGTCGGTGGAGACCACGAACTCCGCACCTGCGCGATGCACGGCCTGCACTCGGGTGCCCAGCCGCACCGGTAGCTCGAAGTGCTCGGCGTAGCGGGCCAGGTAGTCAGCCACGGCATCCTTGGTCGGATGGTCCGAGCGCCGGCCGGGAAAGGGCAGGCCCGGCAGCGAGTCGAAGCCGACCGGGGTGAACAGGCGCAGCGAGTCCCACCGCTCCCGCCAACTGTCGCCCACGGCGTCGGCGGCGTCGAGGAGGACGACGTCGTGGCCACGGCGGGTCAGGTGGTAACCGACGGCCAGGCCGGCCTGGCCCGCGCCGACGACCACGGTCTGGACGACACGGTCGTCCGCCGTCGCAGCCATGCCCGCTCCCCCCGGTCAACCAGTTGTCGACGCCAGGGTATACATGCCTACGTCTACAGTGGTGGGGTGAACGCCGTGGCCAGCACGCCTCCGGGGCGCAGACTTCCGCGCGCCGAGCGGCGAGAGCAGATCCTCGCGGCGGCCACGAGCGCGTTCGGTGCCGCCGGTTTCGAGGACACCACCCTGGACGGCGTGGCCGCCGCGGCAGGAATCAGCCGGGCCATCCTCTACCGGCACTTCGAGTCCAAGGCCCACCTCTACCGGGCGGTGCTGGAACGCGCGCGGGCACGGCTGCATGCGGCCGTGGGCGACCCGCCCTACACCGAGCGGATCATCGACGACCTGCTCACCGCCGCGGCCGGCGATCCCGACGGGTTCCGGCTGCTGTTCCACCACGCGGCGCGGGAGCCGGCCTTCCGCGCCGAGGTCGACGTGTTCACCGCCGAGATGACCGCCACGGCACACGACCACCTCGCCCCCTCCATCCCCGATCCGGGGTGGGCCCGGTGGGCTGCACGGCTGGCCCCGACGGTCACGATCGCCGCCGTGTTGACCTGGCTGGACGCCGGCCAACCGGAGCCGGCCGGGGCCGCCGCTCGACTGCGCCAGGCGGTCCAGGGCATCAGCTCCGCCGCGGGTGCCCCTGGCCGATCGGGCGACGAGCTCCGCGGGCGGGTGGGGTCTGCACCACCATGACCACGATGATCGCCACCCGCAGGCTCGACACGCCTGAGGCATCGCTCGCCTACGACAGTCGCTCGGTCAGGTGGACCTCGACGTCGTCTCCGTCGTCCTTGCCGATGGCCGTGCGGATCGGCGCAGCCACGGGGAGCTTGTGGGTGCCGTCTCCCAGGGCCATGAAGGCTCCGGTGAACGGGTGCCCGTCGATGGTGCCGGCAACCTTCACCAGGCCACGGGTCCCGAAGATCCGTGCTGACTCCGGCAGCTGGACACAGGTCCAGGTGTCTGACGGTCGGACCTTGCCCAGCCGGGCCGTGAACGTGATGTCCAGGAAGCGGGGATCTGCCATGTGAGTACTCCTTCGCGCTGCTGTGCGGGGGCTGTCGGGCCTATCGGAGCTGGCTCTGGTCGGAGTCCTCCAGGTAGACCAGCCCGTTGCCGTCGGGGTCGGTGAAGGAGAACATCGCCGGAACCCCTTCCATCCGCACCAGCTCCTCGTTGTGCAGGGTCGCGCCGGCCTCGCGGACCCTGTCGTGGGCCCGTTGAGCATCGGAGGTGCCCAATCGGATCGCGACCGGGATCGTGCTGTCGGGGGGGAGGAGCACCAGGGCGACACTCGAGCCCGGCGGGGCGACCTCGATCATCCGCGCGCCCGGCCACACCTCCACGTCGGTGCGGAGTTCGCAGCCCAGCACTTCGGTGTAGAACCTCAGCGCGGCGTCCTGGTCAGCCACCGGAACGGAGACACTCAACACTTTCGTCGTCATCGTCATACCGCCTCAGACGGCGCCTCGACCGGAAACTCATCCCCCGGGCGGTCGTCCCGCAGGAAAGACCTCTGACGGGGAACGGTGCAGGGCAGGCAGTGCGCCGTGCGGCGGCCGTCCGGTATCTGCCGTCGGTGGCCGTTCTCGTCGGGGGGCGGACCGGGACGCCTCCCGCCGGATGGCCGTGCTCGTGGCGGTGACCGCAGCGGCGTCCGGCACGGCCCGGTGCGCGGTGGTCATGGGGAGCACCCAGGGCCTCGGTGATTCGGTCGATGCGCGCCGGCCGCCGGGCCCGAGGTGAGGTGCTGACCGCATCCCCGGCACCCTCCGCCCGCACCCCGATCCGGGCGGCCGCCCCGGGCGCCGTCGGATCAGAGCGCAGCCGCGCCGGGGCGTGTCAGCCCCAGGGCGCGCTCGAGCACCCGGAACCGGTAGGCCGCACTCAGCACGAGGAACCACAGCACCAGGGCCGGCAGCACGGTGAAGAACACCGGGTCGGCGGCGCCCGTGAGGCCGAAGTAGACGCTGACCGCGGGGACGAACAGACCGCCGGTGAACACCGCGGCGAGCCCGGCGACGAGGATCGCCGGGCGCTTGTCGCCGTCCGGCCGCGTCCAGGCGGCGAACCACCGGTTCGGTGGCTTGAGGAAGAGGATGAGCAGGAACGCGGCGAACGAGACGAAGGTGGAGAGCGCGGTCTGGGCCCCGATCGTGGCCGCCGCCTCGGCGAACCCCACGTCGTCGGAGGAGAGCCCGGTGTAGCGCTCGAACGCGGCGAGCACCTCCGCGGGTGTGCCGGTGCGGCCGAGCCCCTCGAACAGGAAGGTGTAGTGGTAGGCGTAGAGCGCGACGCCGCCGGCGGCCGTCACCACCGCTGCCGGGACGACGAACCGCCCGAGGTTCGGGAGCAGGTCCGGGTCCGGCGCCGTCGGTCGCGCCCATGCGGTGAGGAAGAGCGTCGGGACGCCGACGGTGAGCAGGGTCAGCCCGACGTTCGCCGGTGAGTAGGGGAACCCCAGGCCGAGCATCGTCACAGCGAGGATCACCAGGCCCTGCGTGGCGACCCGGGACAGGAAGACCTGCATCGAGGTCCCGATGCCGTCGATGATCCGCCGCCCCTCGTGCTGGGCGGGCAGCAGCGCCCCCAGGGAGTCCTCGGTCAGCACGATGTCGGCGACGTCCCGGGCGACGGCGCTGCCGCTCCCCATCGCCACGCCCACGTGCGCCCGCTTGAGAGCCCGGGCGTCGTTCACCCCGTCGCCGATCATGGCGACGTAGCGTCCCTGCCGGCGCAGTGCGTCGACCAGCCGCTCCTTCTGCTCGGGCGCGATGCGGCCGAACACCGTCGCCCGGACGGCCAGCTGGTCCAGCTCCGCGTCCGTCATCCCGTCGAGCTCGGCACCGGTCACCGGCACCCCGGCGTCCAGCCCGGCCTGCCGCGCCAGGGCCGCGACCGTCCGCGCGTCGTCGCCCGACACCACCTTGAGGTCGATCCCGCCGCCGGCGAACCGGGCGATCATCTCCGGGACGTCCGGGCGCAGCTCGTCGGCGAGGGACACGAGGGCGACCGGCTCGAGGGCGGGCAGGCGGGGGCGCCCCGCGTCGTCCCGGAGCGGCGCGTGCGCGGCGGCGCGGGCGACGACCAGGACCCGGAGCCCCTGGTCGGTCCGCGCGCCGACCGCCTCGGTGAGCGGCGGCCCGGAGAGGTGGGGGGCCAGGCGGTCCGGCGCGCCGAGGACGTGCACGCCGTCGTCGGCGCGCACGGCGCTCCACCGCAGCGACGACGAGAAGGGGATCTCCTCGTGTACCGTCCACGCCCGGCCGGGCAGGGAGTCGGCGAGCGCGGTGGTGGTCAGGTTGGGCGCCGCCGTGCTGCGTGCCAGGGAGCCGACCAGCTCGCCGGCCGCCGCGGTGTCGAGGATGCCGACCGGGTGCACCTCCGCGAGGGCCAGCCGGCCGGTCGTCAGGGTGCCGGTCTTGTCGGTGCAGACGACGTCGACGTGGCTGACCGACTCGACGGCGTTGGTCTGCTGCACGAGAGCGCCCCGCCCGCTGCTCCGGGCCGCGCCGACGGTGTAGGCGACGGCCACGAGGAAGAACAGCCCGTAGGGGACCAGGCCGGAGAGCACCGCGGTGGTCTGCACCACCCGGACCAGGGAGAGGCCTTCCAGCGCGGCCTGGAACAGGATGGTGGCGCTCATCAGGGCGACCAGCAGCATCACCAGCCGGACCACGAACTCGATGCGCAGCTGCAGGGGTGTCCGGTCGGTGGTGGACCGGCGGGCGTCGGCGGTCAGCCGGCCGGCGTAGCTGGCGGCGCCCACGTCACGCGCGAGCTGGTACCCCTCGCCGCGACGCAGAAGCTGCCCGACAGCAGGTCGTCCCCGGGCCCCTTCTGCAGCGGCTCGGACTCCCCGGTCAGCAGGGACTCGTCGACGTCCACCCGGCCACCGTCGAGGACCGGCCCGTCGACGACGAGCTGGTCGCCGGGGCGGACGTGGACGACGTCGCCGCGGACGACCTCCTCCGGCGGCGCCACGACGTGCGTGCCGTCGCGCACGACCGTCACCAGACTGCGGTGCAGCAGCTGGAGCCGGTCGAGCTTCCGCCTGGCCCGGATCTCCTGCACGGCGCTGATCGTCGCGTTGACCAGGCCGAGACCGACGCTGGTGAAGGCGTCGCTGTACCGGCCGAGGGCGAGCAGTGCCGCGCCGATGACGAACAGGATCACGTTGAAGAACGAGAAGACGTTCGTGCGGAGGATCTGCGCGTAGCCGCGGGACGACGCGCGGACGCTGACGTTGCCCTCGCCGCGCCGTCGCCGGGCCTCGGCCTCCCGCTGGCTCAGTCCCACCGCCGCGTTCCCGCCCACCGCGGAACCCGACTCCTGCACGTCCATCCGGTTTCCTCCGACCCGGGCCCGACCGGGTGAGCGGGGCCATCCCCGGAGTCTGCCGGGCGCGGCCGGCGGCCGCCCGCGCACACGCGGACCACCCAGCAGACGCACAGGCGGCGCCGCCCCGGCCGGCCGCGGGGTCCGGCGCCGCCGACGCGGCAGGCGTGCCGCACCGCGGGGCGACCGTTATGCCCAACAGAACCACGATCTGGACAGACGCCGACGAACCGCGCGGCAACGCCGGGGAGGAGCGGCGTCAGGTCCCCGTGATGCGGCGGCACTCGGGGCAGGGGTCGGCCGAGCCCAGGCCCCGGGGTCCGTCCCACTTCCCCTGGATGACGCCGACCGATGCGCCGCAGACCGCGGCCCAGGGCGCCGGCAGGTCGGCGGTGCTGCGGAGGACGGCGTGCGCCCGCCCGGTGTGCTGGTCGCGGCCGGCGGCGTGGTCGCTGCTCATGCCGACCAGCATGCGTCCCGCGCGTGCGCCCGTGGCCACGGGGTAGCGCAGCGGCCATGGCCACCGCACGCGACACCACCGGCCGGCGCTCCCGGCGGATGCCCGACCGGGCGACCGGGCTGCTGTACGGGCTGGGCTTCGGCGGCTTCGTCGACGGGATCGTGCTGCACCAGATCCTGCAGTGGCACCACATGGTGAGCGCCGTGGACGAGCCGACGACGCTCGCCGCCCTGGAGGTGAACACGCTGGCCGACGGCCTCTTCCACGCCGCGACCTGGGTGCTCGCCTTCGCCGGCACGATCACCGCCCTCGTCGCCTGGCGGCGCGACCGGCTGGCGCCGAGCTGGAGCTTCCACTTCGGCCTCGTGCTCGTCGGGTGGGGGATCTTCAACCTCGTCGAGGGGCTGATCAACCACCAGCTCCTCGGCATCCACCACGTCCGCGACGACCTCGGTGGCCCGTTGGGCTGGGACCTGGCGTTCCTGGCGTCGGGAGTGCTGCTGATCGGGGGCGGGTGGCTGCTGCACCGTCGCGGTGTGCGCCGCCTCGCCGCGCGCGCCGGCGTCCGGGAGACCTGAGGGGGCCGGCCCCCGGCCGGGGGTCTTGTCCGCCACCCACCTCCCAGGGCAGGCTGTGACGCACGACACACCAGCACCAGGAGGCACCGTGGCAGCCCGCGCAGCACATCCCGTTCCCGCACGCGGCTCCGACGGCTGAGGTCGGTCCATGGGCAAGGACATCCCCCCGGCTCCCGCTCCCCGCCCGCCCGCGCTGGTGCGCAACGTGGCCCTCGTCGGCCGGGCCGGCGCCGGCAAGACGACGCTGGCGGAGGCGCTGCTCGCGGCCACCGGGGCCGTCCCGCGCGCCGGGCGGGTGGAGGAGGGGACCACCTGCCTGGACACCGAGGAGGTGGAGATCCGCCAGCAGCGGTCGGTCTCCCTGGGCGTGGCCGCCGTCGAGCACGACGGCCACCGGATCACCCTCCTCGACACCCCGGGTTCCCCCGACTTCGTCGGCGAGCTGCGAGCGGGGCTGCGGGCGGCCGACTCGGCGCTCTTCGTGGTCTCGGCCGTGAGCGGGGTGGACGCCGGCACCGTCCAGCTGTGGGAGGAGTGCGCCGCGGTGGGCCTGCCACGCGCCGTGGTGCTCACCCAGATCGACCGGCCGCGTGCCGACGTCGCCGAGGCCGTGCGTCTCTGCCAGCTCATGCTGGGGGAGGGGGTGTACCCGGTGCACCTGGTCGACCGCGGGCCGGACGGCGCCGCGCGCGGCCTGGTCTCGCTCCTGGAGCCGCATCTCGACGCCGCCCGCACCGGCGACCAGGACGCCGACCGCCTCCGCGCCGAGCTGATCGAGGGGATCATCGGGGAGAGCGAGGACGAGACCCTCATGGAGCGCTACCTCGCCGGCGACGAGCTCGCCGTCCCCGACCTGCTGGCCGACCTGGAGACGGCCGTCGCCCGCGGGCACTTCCACCCCGTCCTCTGCGCCGCCCCGCTCACCGGGGTCGGCATCGACGAACTGCTCGAGCTCGTCGTGGCCGCCCTCCCCTCGCCGACCGAGCACGGGTGCCCGCCGGTCACCCGGCCCGACGGGTCACCCGCGCCGCCGCTGCAGTGCGACCCCGACGGCCCGCTCGTCGCCGAGGTGGTCCGCACGACCACCGACCCCTACGTCGGCCGGATCTCGCTGGTCCGCGTCTTCTCCGGCACCCTGCGACCGGACGTCGCCGTGCACGTCTCCGGCCACGGGCTCGCGGAGCGGGGGCATCCCGACCACGACGCCGACGAGCGGATCGGCGTCCTCTCCGCACCGCTGGGCTCCGCGTTGCGGCCGGTCGCGGCGTGCCCCGCCGGCGACGTCTGCGCGGTCGGCCGGCTGGCGACGGCCGAGACCGGCGACACGCTGAGCTCGCCGGAGGAACCCCGGCTGGTCCCCCCGTGGGAACTGCCGGTGCCGCAGCTGCCGGTGGCGGTGGAGGCTGCCTCCCGCGGTGACGAGGACCGGCTGGCCACGGCCCTGGCCCGGCTCGTCGCGGAGGACCCCACCGTCCGGCTGGAGCGGCGTCCCGACACCGGGCAGCTCCTGCTCTGGTGCGTGGGGGACGCGCACGCCGAGGTGCTGCTGGAGCGGCTGCGCAGCCGCCACGGCGTCGCCGTCACCCCGGTCCCGGTGCGGGTCCCCCTGGTGGAGACGCTCCGCGGCCCGGCGCGGGTGACCGGCCGGCACGTCAAGCAGTCCGGCGGGCACGGCCAGTACGCCGTCGTCGTCGTCGAGGGGGAGCCGGGGGAGCCGGGCTCCGGGATCGTCTTCGAGCAGCGCATCGTCGGTGGCACCGTGCCCGTCCAGTTCCACGCCAGCGTCGAGAAGGGCATCCGCGCGCAGGCCGCGCGCGGGGTGACCGGTGACCGGCCGCTCGTCGACGTCCGGGTGACCCTCGTCGACGGCAAGGCCCACTCGGTGGACTCCTCCGACGCCGCCTTCCAGGCCGCCGGCGCCCTGGCCCTGCGGGAGCTGGCGAACGCGGCCGGCACCCGGATCCTGGAGCCCTGGTGCGAGATCCGCGTCCGGGTTCCGGCCGAGTTCGTGGGCGCGGTGATGAGCGACCTGTCGTCCCGCCGGGCGCGGGTGACGGGTACCGAGGCCGACCCGGGCCGGGACCGGGCCACCGTGCACGCCGAGGTGCCGGAGGCCGAGCTGCTGGGCTACCCCGGCGTGCTGCGATCGGTCACGCACGGCACCGGCGCCTTCGACCGCCGCCCGCTCGGCTACGAGCCGGCTCCCGCGGCGGTCGCCGTGCCGGCCTGAGCCACGCCGTCCCGGCGAGTGGGCGGGCCCGCCGTGGCCCGTCCGGAGGCCCGCCGCGAGCCTGCGAGCGACGAGGGGGCCGGTGGCTCCCGGCAGGGACCCGCCGCGAGCAGGCGAGTGGTGGGGGGGCAAGGGGTCCTTCTACTAGCCTCGGGCACGGTCGTGCTGGCACTGGAGGGAACGTGACGTCGTCGAACGGGCCGTCGGCTGCCGTACCCGTACCCCCGTCCCGGACGACGCCGGCCGCGCTGCCCGACCGCCAGGCCCTTCCGGACCGCATCTGGACGCTCCCGAACGCGCTGTCGGTGCTGCGGCTGCTCGGCGTGCCGTTGTTCCTGTGGCTCCTGCTGGGCCCGGAGGAGGACGGCTGGGCCCTCGTGGTCCTCATGGTCTCCGGTTTCACCGACTGGCTCGACGGCAAGCTCGCCCGCTGGCTGGACCAGGGCAGCCGCCTGGGTGCCCTGCTGGACCCGGCCGCGGACCGGCTCTACATCGTCTCCACCCTGGTCGCGCTGGCGCTGCGCGAGGTCGTGCCCGTGTGGCTGGTGGCGCTGCTGCTGGGCCGGGAGCTCGTCCTCGGCCTCATGCTGCTGCTCCTGCGGGCGCACGGTTACCCGCCGCTGCAGGTGCACTACCTGGGCAAGGCGGCCACGCTCCTGCTGCTCTACGCCTTCCCGGTGCTGCTGCTCGCCGACGGGAACGGTCCGCTGGCCACCGTCGCCGCGCCGTTCGCCTGGGCGCTCACCATCTGGGGCACGGCGCTCTACCTGCTGGCCGGCATCTTCTACGTCGTCCAGGTCGTGGGATTGCTCGCCGCGGACCGGGCGGCGGCCTCCCGGAACTCGCCGTGACCGGCACGCGCCCGGCCGGTGGCGTCCGCTCGCTGGGGGCCTCCCTGCTCGACGACGTCCTCGCCGAGACCCTCGACCCTGCCTACGCCGACGCGGCCGCGCGCAAGGCCGGGGGAGAGGCACCCCGGCGAGGCCGGGGGCGGGTCCTGGTCGCGCTCACGATGGCCGCCGCGGGCCTGCTGGCCGCGGTCACCTACGACCAGGCCGCCGCCAAGGCGCAGGGACGGCAGGAGATCCGCGAGGCGCTGGTCAGCGACATCCAGGACGAGTCGGCCCTCAGCGACGACCTGACCGCGCGGCTCGAGGAGCTGCGCGCCGAGGTCAGCCGGACCAGCGACGAGCTGCTCGCCGCCACGGCGGTGGGGCAGCGCGCGCTGGACGCCCTCGCGCGGGCCGAGCAGGGCACCGCCGCCGTCGCCGTCGCCGGGCCGGGGCTGCTCGTCACGCTGGCCAACGCCGAGGCCGAGGCCGACGACGACCCGCTCGCCGGGAGCGCCGCGGATGCCCGGAACGTGCAGGTGGCCGACGGCGACCTGCAGCTCGTGGTGAACGCGCTCTGGGCCGCCGGCGCCGAGGCGATCAGCATCAACGGCCAGCGCCTCGGCCCCACCAGCGCCATCCGGTTCGCCGGCGAGGCGGTGCTCGTCGACTTCCGCCCGGTCACCAACCCCTACCGGGTCAGCGCCATCGGCGACCCCGACGCGCTGGCCAACGCCTTCCTCGCCAACCCCGAGGTGCGTGCGCTGGCCTCGTTCTCCGCGTCCGCGGGGTTGCGGTTCGAGTTCGCCAAGGAGGACGAGCTGTCCCTGCCGGCCGCCAACCCGCCGGAGCTGCGCTTCGCCGAGCCCGTCACCCCCCGCCGGGTCCCCGGCACCGAGCCCAGCCCCGGAGGCTGACGACGTGATCCCGATCCTCGGTCTCGCCGCAGGCGTCCTCCTCGGCCTCCTCTTCGACCCGACCGTCCCGCTGTGGCTGCAGCCCTACCTGCCGATCGCCGTCGTGGCCGCCCTCGACGCCGTGTTCGGCGGCTTCCGGGCCCGGCTCGACGGCATCTTCGACGCCAAGGTGTTCGTGATCTCGTTCGTCTCCAACGTGGTGGTGGCCGCGCTCATCGTCTTCCTGGGCGACCAGCTGGGGGTGGGCGCGCAGCTGTCCACGGCGGTCGTCGTGGTGCTCGGCATCCGCATCTTCGGCAATGCGGCCGCCATCCGGCGGCACGTCTTCCGCGCGTGACGGCGGACCGGCCACCCGCCCCACCGGGAGCTGCCGCGGGACCGGACGGGCCCGACGCCGCCGGCGCGCCTCCCGACCCGGCCGCGCGGCGGCGCCCCGATCGCCTGGCGGCGGCGCTCATCGGCGTGCTGACCCTCCTGCTCGGGTTCGCGCTCGCGGTCCAGGTGCGCAACGCCGACGAGGCGCAGATGCTGGCCGGCGCGCGCGAGGAGGACCTCGTGCGCATCCTCGACGAGCTCAACAGCCGGGAGGAGCGGTTGCGGGCCCAGCTGACGGAGCAGCGGGCGGCGCTGCGCGAGCTCAACGGCTCGGGCAGCCAGACCGGGGCCGCGTTGCAGGAGGCCCGCCGCCGCGCCGAGGCCCTCGGCATCCTGGGCGGCACGCTGCCGGCGCAGGGGCCCGGCATCGCCCTCTCCGTCAGCGACCCCGCTGGGGCCGTCCGGGTGTCCGACCTCCTCGACGTGATCCAGGAACTGCGCGGGGCCGGCGCGGAGACGATGCAGGTCGACGACGTCCGCATCGGGCTGTCCAGCGCCGTCACCGGGACGACCGGCGACCTCCGTGTCGACGGGACGTCGTTGCGCTCGCCGTACGAGTTCGTGGTCCTGGGGGATCCCCAGAGCATGGCGACGGCCATGAACATCCCCGGCGGGGTGGTGCAGCGGATCGAGCGGCGTGGCGGCTGGGTGGAGATCGCCCAGTCGCCCGAGCTCGTCGTGGACGCGTTGCGGCCGTTGGACCGCCCTCAATACGCTTCGCCCGAGACCGACTAAGGACCTCGGTGCCCCCACCTCTCGCTCCGCTCGACGTGGGCCCCTGCACCGAGGCCGTTCCATCACCTCACCGGGAGACGATCGCCCGCATGGCCACGCCTGACGACCGCCGCTACACCGACCAGCACGAGTGGGCGCTGGTGCAGGGGACCGACGGCACGTCCACCGTCGTCCGGGTCGGCATCACCGACCACGCCCAGGACGCCCTGGGGGACATCGTCTTCGTGCAGCTGCCCGAGGTGGGGGCCGAGGTGGCCCCCGGCGCCCCGATCGGCGAGGTGGAGTCCACCAAGTCGGTCTCCGACGTCTACGCGCCGGTGGCGGGCGTCGTGGCGGCGGTCAACGACCGCCTCACCGATGCCCCGGAGACCATCAACGCGGACCCGTACGGCGCGGGCTGGCTGGTCGACATCGCCGTGCCGGGGGAGGGCGGCGACCCGATCGGGCAGCTGCTCGACGCCGACGCCTACCAGGCCGTGGTCGACGGCTCGTGACCGGCCCGCCGGGAGGCTGACTCCCGGCATCGATCACTATGATCGCGTGGGGCTGGGAACAGCGGGGCACCTGCGGTGAACCCGCCCCCCGGCCCTGCACCTCCGGTTGACCCTCGGGCCGACCGGCTGGTTCCATGACCCACGGTCCGCCGCCCCCGCGGCGGCCGACCCACGGCGGGCCGCCCGGCCCACCGTCCGCCGGCCGCCCGCGGCCAGTTCCAGGTCCGCGGCGGGCCCCTCGCACCGGAGGAGACGCAACGTGCACTGCACTCGATGTGGCCACGAGAACCCCGAGGGCAGTCGCTTCTGCGCGCAGTGCGGTGCGGCGCTGGCCCCCGAGCGCGTCGGCGAGGCCACCAGCGTGATCCCGAAGGTCGGCGGTGAGGAGTCCGGCGAGCAGCCCGAGGTCACCGAGGCTGCGGACGCGCACGCGGGCGCCGTGGAGTCGCTGCCGGCCGGTTCGGCCCTGCTGGTGGTCAAGCGCGGCCCCAACGCCGGGAGCCGGTTCCTGCTCGACCAGGACGTCACCACGGCCGGTCGGCACCCCGACAGCGACATCTTCCTCGACGACGTCACCGTCAGCCGCCGGCACGTCGAGTTCCACCGCGAGGGCGGGGGCTTCTCGGTGCACGACGTCGGCAGCCTCAACGGCACCTACGTCAACCGCGAGCCCGTCGACGTCGCCACCCTGGCCGGTGGCGACGAGGTGCAGATCGGCAAGTTCCGCCTGGTGTACCTGACCGGCCCGCGCACGGGCGAGCCGGCCGCTCGCTAGTGCGCCGACCGGCGATCTTCCGCATGTGGGGACCGCGGACCGGGACACCGACAGGGCGTCCCGGGGAGAGAGGGGCGTGACCGCCGTGCCCGAGCGCGAACGTGCGCTCGGGGACGCCGGCGACCAGCACGCGCCGCGCCTGACCATCGGCGAGGTGCTGGCAGTGCTGCGCGACGACTTCCCCGACGTGACGATCAGCAAGATCCGCTACCTGGAGTCCGAGGACCTGGTCCACCCGCAGCGCACGCCGTCGGGGTACCGCAAGTTCTCCCGGGCGGACGTGAGCCGGCTGCGGTACGTGCTCACCGCGCAGCGCGACCACTACCTGCCGCTGCGGGTGATCAAGGACCACCTGGACGCGCTGGACCGCGGTGAGCCGCTGCCCGGCACCGGTGGCGCGTCGGCGCCGCTGCCCCCCGCCTCCACCGAGGAGGGGGCCGCGGCCCCGTTGACCGCCGAGCAGTTCGCCCGGGCCGCGGGGCTGGAGCCCGAGCAGCTCGCCGACTGCGTGCAGTTCGGGTTGCTCAGCACCGACGCCGACGGCCGGCACCCTGCCGCGGACCTCCCCATCGCCCGGGCGGCGGCGGGGCTGGCCCGGCACGGCATCGAGCCGCGGCACCTGCGGGTCTACCGCAGCGCCGTGGAGCGCGAGGCCGGCCTCGTCGAGCAGCTCGTCGCCCCCGTCCTGCGGGCGCGGTCGGAGGAGGCCCGGACACGGGCCACCGAGAAGCTGCAGGAGCTGGCCGCGCTCTCCGCGCAGTTGCACACGGCCCTGCTCGAGACGCGGCTGCGCGACCTCCTGCGCCCCTGAGGGCGGCGTACCGTGGACACCGTCGCCGTCCGCGCCCGACCGATGTCCCGGCAGTCGCCGGCCGCCTGTCCGATCCGCCCGCCCGACCGCGGGCCGCAGCCGAGGGAGCAGCCACCGTGCAGGAGCTTCGAGTCGTCGGTGTCCGCGTCGAACTGCCCGGCAACCAGCCGATCCTGCTGCTGAAGGAGACGCAGGGCGAGCGCTACCTGCCGATCTGGATCGGCGCCGTCGAGGCGGCGGCGATCGCGTTCGAGCAGCAGGGCGTGCGTCCCGCCCGGCCCATGACGCACGACCTGCTCCGGGAGGTGGTGCGCACCCTCGGCGCGGAGCTGGAGGCGGTCAACATCACCGAGATGCGCGACGGCATCTACATCGCCGAGCTGGTCTTCGGTGACGACCGGGTGGTCAGCGCCCGCCCCTCGGACGCCGTGGCGCTCGCCGTCCGCACCGGGGCGCCGATCTTCGGGGCCGAGGACCTGCTGGACGAGGTGGGCATCGAGATCCCCGACGAGCAGGAGGACGAGGTCGAGAAGTTCCGCGAGTTCCTCGACCAGATCTCGCCGGAGGACTTCGGTGCCGGCTCGGGCTCCGGCGGCGGGTCGGCCTAGCCGGTCGACGCCGGCCCGGAGCGCATGCGCCCGGGCGGGCGTCAGGTGGGCCTCCAGGTCCTATCGGCAGGCCCGTGCCCGACCATCACCCGAAATGGTGCTGGTGTGACGACACGCCGCCCCGCTCAGTTGACCGGCCTCCGGGCCCGGCTTACCGTCAGCGAACAACAACGGTGTGACACCTGAGGTCCGGGGGTGTGAAGCCGTCGACCTGCCGCTCCGGTGGCGGGACAGAGGAGGACGCTGGACGTGAGCGACCAGGGCAACGGCTCGCAGGGTCAGCTGTTCAGCGACGCCGCCGTCGGGGCGCCGCAGTACGACCAGGTCGACACCGACCTGGTCGGTTACCGCGGTCCGACCGCCTGCGCCGCTGCCGGCATCACCTACCGCCAGCTGGACTACTGGGCGCGTACCGGCCTGGTGTCCCCGTCGGTCCGCAGCGCCACCGGGTCGGGTACCCAGCGGCTGTACTCCTTCCGCGACATCCTGGTGCTCAAGGTCGTCAAGCGGCTGCTGGACACCGGCGTCTCGCTGCAGAACATCCGCAAGGCCGTCGACCACCTGCGCCAGCGCGGGGTGAAGGAGCTGGCGAACGTCACGCTCTTCTCCGACGGGGCGACGGTGTACGAGTGCACCTCCGCGGAGGAGGTCGTCGACCTGCTGGCCGGCGGTCAGGGCGTCTTCGGGATCGCGGTCTCCGGCGCGCTGCGGGAGCTCTCCGGTGAGCTGGCGGAGCTGCCGGCCGAGCGGATCGACGGTGGCCAGGTCGTCCCGTCCGACGACGAGCTCTCCATGCGCCGCCGGCGCCGCGCCGCGACGGCGTAGTTCAACGCGACGAGCCCCGTCCGCGGTCGTGGGCGGGGCTCTCTGCTGCCCGGGTCGCCCGCTCGGGTCCGGCGCGCACCCGATCGCGGGGACGGCCCGCTGGTACCGTCCGAGCAGTGACCGACCGCGCCGCCGCGTCCACCGGGAAGACCTCCGCACCGTTCGCCGGGCCGCTGCCCTCGCTGAACGCCCTCGACCCCGCCGGCTCCTTCACCGGCCGCCACATCGGGCCACGCCCCGGCGACACCGCGGCGATGCTCGAGGTCGTCGGGCACCCGTCGCTGGAGTCGCTGGTCGACGCCTGCATCCCCGAGGGCGTGCGCGACCGGGCGCCGCTCGACCTGCCGCCCGCGGAGAGTGAGGCCGCCGTCCTCGGGCTGCTGCGCGAGCGCGCCGCGGCCAACGAGGTCTTCACCTCGATGATCGGCCTCGGTTACTCCGGCACCGTCACCCCGCCGGTGATCCAGCGGACGGTGCTGGAGAACCCGGCCTGGTACACCGCCTACACGCCGTACCAGCCCGAGATCAGCCAGGGGCGGCTCGAGGCCCTGATCAACTTCCAGACCACCGTCGCCGACCTGACCGGCCTGCCGGTCGCCGGTGCCTCGATGCTGGACGAGGCGACGGCCGCCGCCGAGGCGATGACGCTGGTGCGGCGCGCCGGCCGCGCCACGGCGGACGCGGTCTTCGTCGTCGACGCCGACACGCTGCCGCAGACCCTCGGCGTGCTGCAGACCCGCGCCGAGCCGCTCGGCATCCGCCTGCACGTCGCCGACCTGTCGGACGGCTGGCCCACGGACCTCCCCGAGGCGGGGGCGTTCGGCGTGCTGCTGTCCTACCCGGGTGCCAGCGGCGCGGTCCGCGACCACCGGGCGCTCGCCGCGGCCGCGCACGAGGCGGGGGCCTCGGTCGTCGTCGCCGCGGACCTGCTCGCGCTCACGCTGCTGGAGGCGCCGGGGGAGTGGGGCGCCGACGTCGCCTGCGGCACGACCCAGCGCTTCGGCGTCCCCATGGGCTTCGGCGGGCCGCACGCCGGCTACCTCTCCGTACGCGAAGGCCTGGCGCGGCAGCTGCCCGGCCGACTGGTGGGCGTCTCCGTGGACGCCGACGGCGACGTCGCCTACCGCCTGGCCCTGCAGACCCGCGAGCAGCACATCCGCCGGGAGAAGGCCACCAGCAACATCTGCACCGCCCAGGTGCTGCTGGCCGTGATGGCCGGCGCGTACGCCGTCTACCACGGCCCCGAGGGCCTGACGGCGATCGCGGCGCGGGTGCACCGCAGTGCGACCGCGCTGGCCGGCTGGCTGACCGCCGGCGGCCTGCGGCTGGTGCACGAGCGCTTCTTCGACACCGTCTGCGTCTCCGTGCCCGGACGGGCGGCGGAGGTGGTCGCCGCCGCCGCGCAGCGCCGGATCAACCTGCGCCAGGTCGACGCCGACACCGTCGCCGTCGCCTGTGACGAGACGACGACGCCGGCGGTCCTCCGGGACGTCGCCGCGGCGTTCGGCGTGGCCGCGGACGACGCGGCCCTGGCCGACGACGGGGCCGATGCGCTGCCGCCGGAGCTGCGTCGCCGGACGCCCTTCCTCACCCACCCGGTCTTCGCCGCGCACCGCTCGGAGACCGCGATGCTGCGCTACCTGCGCTCGCTGAGCGACAAGGACCTGGCGCTGGACCGCACGATGATCCCGCTGGGCTCGTGCACGATGAAGCTCAACGCGGCCACCGAGATGGCCGCGATCACCTGGCCGGAGTTCGCGAACCTGCACCCGTTCGCGCCCGCCGACCAGGCCCGCGGCTACGCCCGGCTGATCGAGGAGCTGTGCGCCGGCCTGGCCGAGGTCACCGGCTACGCCGCGGTGAGCGTGCAGCCCAACGCCGGGTCGCAGGGGGAGTTCGCCGGGCTGCTGGCCATCCGCGGCTACCACCGCAGCCGGGGCGAGGAGCTGCGCGACGTCTGCCTGATCCCCAGCTCGGCGCACGGCACGAACGCCGCGAGCGCGGTGATGGCGGGCATGCGGGTGGTCGTGGTGGCCTGCGACGAGGCGGGCAACGTCGACCTCGCCGACCTGCGCGCCAAGGTCGACCAGCACGCCGACAGGCTGGCCGCGATCATGATCACCTACCCGTCGACCCACGGCGTCTTCGAGACCGACATCCAGGAGATCTGCGCCGCCGTGCACGACGCCGGCGGGCAGGTCTACGTCGACGGGGCCAACCTCAACGCCATGGTGGGGCTCGCGCGGCCCGGCCGGTTCGGCTCCGACGTCAGCCACCTGAACCTGCACAAGACCTTCTGCATCCCGCACGGCGGCGGCGGCCCCGGCGTCGGCCCGGTCGCCGTGCGCGAGCACCTGGTGCCGTTCCTGCCTGGGCATCCGGTCGTGGACACCGGCACCTCCGGTCCGGTCGTCTCCGCCGCCCCCTGGGGCTCGGCGGACATCCTGCCGATCTCCTGGGCCTACATGCGGTTGATGGGACCCGACGGCCTGACCCGGGCCACCCAGCACGCGATCCTCGCGGCCAACTACGTGGCCACCCGGCTGCGCGAGCACTACCCGGTGCTCTACACCGGGACGAACGGGCTCGTGGCCCACGAGTGCATCCTCGACATCCGCCCGCTGACGAAGGCCTCCGGCGTCACCAACGACGACATCGCCAAGCGGCTCATCGACTTCGGCTTCCACGCCCCGACGATGAGCTTCCCGGTCGCCGGGACGCTCATGGTGGAGCCGACCGAGAGCGAGGACAAGGCCGAGCTGGACCGGTTCGTCGACGCGATGGTGCACATCCGCGGGGAGATCGAGAAGGTGGCCACCGGCGAGTACGACCGGGAGGACAACCCGCTGCGCAACGCCCCGCACACCTTGTCGATGGTGGCGGGGGAGTGGGGCCGGCCCTACCCGCGCAGCGAGGCGGTGTTCCCCGTGCCGGCGCTGCGGGGTCGCGGCTACCTCAGCCCCGTGCGCCGCATCGACCAGGCCTACGGTGACCGGAACCTGGTCTGCTCCTGCCCGCCGCCGGAGGCGTTCGCCGAGCCGGAGCCGCAGGAGGTGCCCGGCGCAGTGCCCGACCGGGCCCAGGGGGCGCCCGACGACCTGGGAACCACCGCCGACGTCGTGGGCGCCGCCCGCTGAGGCCCCGAGCCCCCCGCCGGATCGGCGGGGGGCTCGGGCGACGCGCGGGGCGCGAGGCGGGCGGCGGCTACGCGCCGACGGGCTCCGGCGCCAGCCAGACGTGGTGGTCGGGAACGGCCTGGCCGTCGGGCAGCAGCTCACCGTCGTCGTCGAACAGGACGACGCCGTTGCAGAGCAGCCGCCACCCCTGCTCGGGGCGGCTGCGCACCACGGCGGCGAGGTCGCGGGCCTCGCTGGCGGGCTCGGGGCACGGGGTGCGGTGGGTGCACATGGGAGCTCACATCCGTTTCGCCGGGGAACACCGGCAGTCACTGGCTGTACTTGTCCGATCACCGGACATCAACAGTGTCGGCACGTCGGTGCCCCCAGGTCACGTGAGGCGGGTCACAGTCTCACTCGTCGGGGTCGTCAGGTCCTGCCCTGGCGGTTGCCGGGCTCGGGTGGGTGCGCCGGTGCCGGCGGCGTGTCGCGAGGTCAGAGCTTGCGCAGCAGGACCCTGCGGACCGAGTGGTCGGCGGACTTCTGCAGCACCAGGCGGGCGCGGGACCGGGTGGGTGCGATGTTGTCCCGCAGGTTCGGCCCGTTCACCGCCGACCAGATGCCCAGCGCCGTCTCCCGCGCCTGGTCGTCGGTCAGCGCCGCGAAGCGGTGGAAGTAGGCCGTGGCGTCCTGGAACGCCGTCCGGCGCAACGCCAGGAACCGCTCGACGTACCAGCGCTGGATGTCGGCCTCGGCGGCGTCGACGTAGACGGAGAAGTCGAAGAAGTCCGAGAGGAAGATGTCGGGCGCGGAACCGTCCGTGCGGCGTCCGGCCTGCAGCACGTTGAGCCCCTCGAGCACGAGGATGTCCGGTCGGTCGACCGCCTGCACCCGTCCGGGCACGATGTCGTAGGACTGGTGGTCGTACACCGGCGCGAACACCTCCTCGCGGCCGGACTTCACGTCGGCCAGGAAACGCAGCAGTGCCCGGCGGTCGTAGCTCTCCGGGAACCCCTTCCGGCCGAGCAGGCCGCGCTCCTCCAGGACGGCGTTGGGGAGGAGGAATCCGTCGGTCGTCACCAGGTCGACCCGGGGGGCGCCCGGCGTGGCCGCGAGCAGCGTCTGCAGCAGCCGGGCCGTGGTGCTCTTGCCGACGGCGACGCTGCCGGCGACGGCGATGACGAACGGCACCTTGGCGGTGGTGTCGCCCAGGAACTCGCTCTGCGCGGCCCACAGCCGACGGCTGGCCGTCACGTGCAGGCTCAGCAGCCGGGCCAGCGGCAGGTAGACGGTGGCCACCTCGTCCAGGTCGATGCGGTCACCCAGCGAGGCCAGGTCCTCCAGCTCCGCCGCGTCCAACGGCAGGCTCGTGCCCGCCGCGAGCGCTCGCCACGAGTCGCGGTCGAACGCCGCATAGGGCGAGATGGAGCCTCGAGTGCCAGCCGTCACGCGCCCCATCGTGCCGTCCACCCCGGCGGCGGCGTGCGCGCGGGGTCACCCGGGCGGGTGGCCGGCAGCGGCCGGCGGGTGGGCGGGGGCCCGCCGGGCCGGGGCGGGTCTAGTGTTCTGGCGTGCCGACCCGTCCGGGAACGCTCGAGTGCATCGAGCGCTACTTCGCCGCCGCGCCCCAGCCGGACGCGCGGATCGAGGCCGCCGGGGCGCTGGACGTCCCGCTCGCCGATCCCGCCTGGCCCTATCCGGCCCGCCCGCGCCGCGGCGGCGACGAGGTGACCGCCGAGGACGTGCGCGCCGCGATCGCGCTGCAGCAGGCCGCGGGGGTGCCGGCGGCGCTGGAGTGGATCCTGGAGTGCTCGCCAGAGGTGGGGGTCGCCGTCCGAGCCGTCGGGATGACCGTCGAGGAGCTTCCGCTGCTCGTGGCCGCCGACCCCGTCGACGTCGTCCTCCCGGCCGGGGTCCGGCTCTTCCTGGTCGGCGCCGACGACCCGGAGCTGCCGCACTACCAGCACGTCGCCGCGCTGGCGTTCGCCCACCCCGGCGGCGCCGCCGACGTGCACGAGGTCCCACTGGAGTCGTCGGCGGAGGCGCAGCGGCGGACCGCCGTCCTGCGCGAGCGGATCGCCGACGGCCGGACGGTGATGATGGTCGCCATCGAGCACGGCCAGCCGGTCGCGGTCGGCTCCCACCAGCCCGTCGACGTCGACGGCACCGAGGTCAGCGAGATCGTCGGGGTCGCGACGCTGCCGCGGCTGCGCGGCCGCGGGCTGGGCGCCGGCGTCGCCTCGGCGCTGGCCGCGCACGCCCGGGAGACCGCCGACCTGGTCTTCCTGGCTGCCGGTGACGACGACGTGGCGCGGGTGTACGAGCGCATCGGGTTCGCCCGCGTCGCGACCACGGCCGTGGCCGAGCTCCCGCAGGACTGAGCCCGGAGGTCAGGAGTCCCGGGCCGAGGGCAGCTCGGCCGCCGCGGCGTCCAGGGCGGCGCGGGCCTCGTCGTAGCCCACCGACGCCGAGACCTCGCTGAGCAGGACCACCACCCTGCGCCCGATCACCCCGACCGAGTGCAGGTGGCGGTTGCCGTCGACGCAGCACATCCAGCCCTGCTTGACCGCGGGGCGCCCGGGAACGGCCCCAAAGACGCCGAACTCCTGGTCGAAGCCGTCGGCCGCCGTGGGTGTCGCCAGCCGCATCCACGCCAACAGCGCCGACGCGTCCGCGGGGTGTGCGAGCGCGGGCAGCAGCGACAGGAACCGGGCCAGGTCCCGGGCGCTGGTCAGCGTCCGGCCCCACTGCCCGGCCTCGGCCGGCGGACGGGTGCTCGAGAGCCCGTACCGCTCGGCGACGTCGACCACCATCCGTGGCCCGCCGTACCGCACCCACAGCTGCGAGGCGGCGGGATCGTCGGACCGCCGGATCATGGCCTGCAGCAGGGCGAAGTCCTCGCGGTCCAGCGCGAGGCGACCCGCCCGTGCGCGGTGCAGGATGTCCGCGGCCATGAAGAGCTTCACCATCGACGCCCCGGGGATCGGGCGCTGCGCCGCCTCCCCGTTGTCCGCGCGGTAGGCGGCCATCCGCGCCGCGGCCGCCTCGGCCGACCGGGGGGAGTGGTCGCCCGGTAGCTCCGGTTGCCGGGCCACCGCCACGGCGAGCGTCCCGGCCACCTCGTAGGCGTCCACCACGGCGGAGACGACCTCCTCCGGTGACGGACCCCGAGCCCCGGCGGGGGCCGGGGCGAGCACGGCGGCCACGAGCACGGCGACCAGCAGCGCCGGGAGCGAGGTGACCAGCCGCCCGGCGCGGTGCCGGTGGGGCTCGCGCGCCGGGCCGGTCGCGCCCGGGGGGCCGCAGGACGTCGTCGCCATGCCCGCGCGGTACCCACCGTGCGCGGATCGGTTCAACGTTGGATCACATCTGGTCGGTGGGTCGTCGCAGCGCGGAGGTGCCCGGCTGCGGACCGGTCAGTCCTGCTCGTAGGTGACGACCAGGGTGGCCCGCGCCAGCGTGTGGAAGAAGAGGTTGAACCCGAGTACCGCCGGCGTGGTGCTCGCGTCGACGTCGAGCCGGTCGGTGTCGACGGCGTGCACCACCACGAAGTAGCGGTGCGGCCCGTGCCCGGCCGGGGGAGCCGCACCCACGTAGCCGGCGAAGCCGCCGTCGTTGCGCAGCTGCACCGCGCCGTCGGGGAGCTGCGGGGCGTCCTTGTCACCGGCGCCCGAGGGCAGCTCGGTCACCGACGCCGGGATGTTCGCCACCGCCCAGTGCCAGAAGCCGCTGGCCGTCGGGGCGTCGGGGTCGAAGACCGTGACGGCGAAGCTGCGGGTGCCGTCGGGAAAGCCCGACCACGACAGCTGCGGGGAGCGGTCCTCGCCGCCGGCACCCATGACTCCGCTGACGTGGGGCATCGGCATCGTCTGCCCGTCGGACACGTCGCTGCTGGTCACGGTGAAGCCCGGTACCCGCGGCAGGAAGTCGTAGGGGTTGGGCGGGGTGGGCCGGTCGGCCATGGTGGTCCTCTCCCTCGGTAGCGGTACGACGGCTGGCGGGTCCGCCGGAGCGTCCCCCGTCGGACCCTAGGCAGCGACGCCTCACGGCGCCCGTCGGACCGGTCCCGGCACGCAGCCGTCGCCGTCCCGACACGTGCGCGTCCCCGGTCGCCGGTAGCGTCGCCGGCGTGTTCACCTCCCGATCGGTCGGCCTCCCGAACGGCGTCCGGGCCTGCCTGTTCGACCTCGACGGGGTCCTCACCCGGACCGCGACGGTGCACATGGCGGCCTGGAAGCGGACCTTCGACGACTTCCTGCGGTCGCGCGACCCCGCGGCCCCGGAGTTCACGCAGGACGAGTACAACCGGTACGTCGACGGAAAGCCCCGGGCCGACGGGGTCCGCGACTTCCTCGCCAGCCGCGGCATCGTGCTGCCGGAGGGCGAGCGGGGAGACCCCCTGGACGCGGCGACCGTGCAGGGGGTGGCCGGGCGCAAGAACGAGCTGGTCCTGGCGGAGCTGGCCGAGCACGGTGTCGAGGTCTACGAGGGATCGGTGCGGTACCTGCGCGCGGTGAAGGAGGCGGGCCTGGCCACCGCGGTGGTCACCGCCTCGGCCAACGGCGAGCAGGTGGTGGCCGCCGGCGGGTTCGCCGACCTGATCGACGCCCGCATCGACGGCGTCGTCGCTCGGGAGCGGGGGCTGGCGGGCAAGCCCGCCCCGGACACCTTCCTCGCCGGCGCCCACGCCCTGGGCGTGCCGCCGCAGGAGGCCGTCGTCTTCGAGGACGCCCTGGCGGGGGTGGCCGCCGGCCGGGCGGGCGGGTTCGCCTACGTCGTCGGTGTCGACCGGGTCGGGCACGCCGACGGTCTCCGGGACGCCGGCGCCGACGTGGTCGTGGCCGACCTCGTCGAGCTGCTGGAGAAGCCGTGACCGAGGGGCGGGCGGTCTTCCCGGTCGAACCCTGGGCGCTCACCGAGGTCGGGCTGGACCGCGACAGCCTGGGCGTGCACGAGTCGGTGTTCGCCCTGGCGAACGGTCACCTCGGGATGCGCGGTTCGCTGGAGGAGGGGGAGCCGGTCGTCGTCCCGGGCACCTACCTCAACGGCTTCTTCGAGGAGCGGCCGCTGCCCTACGCCGAGGCCGGCTACGGCTTCCCGGAGATGGGGCAGACCGTGGTTAACGTGACCGACGGCAAGCTGATCCGGCTCCTGGTGAGGGACTCGCCACTGGACCTGACCTACGGCGAGGTCATCGACCACCGACGCACCCTCGACCTGCGCGCCGGGGTGCTCCGGCGGTCGACCGAGTGGCGTTCGCCCAGCGGCCGGACCGTGCGCGTCACCAGCACCCGCCTGGTCTCCCTGGCCCGGCGCTCGATCGCCGCGATCGAGTACCAGGTGGAGGTCACCGACGACCTCGGGGACCTCTACGTCGCCCTGCAGTCCGACCTGCTGGCCAACGATGACGGCGCCCCCGACGGCGACGGCGATCCGCGCGCCGCCGCCGCCCTCGCCCACCCGCTGGAATGCGAGCTCGCCGCCGGTCGCGGCCGCCGCGCCGTGCTCGTGCACCGCACCCGCCGCAGCCGGCTGCGCATGGCCGCCGGCATGGACCACGTCATCGAGGTCCCCGACAGCTGCACCGAGGACATCGAGGCCGCCGGGGACCTCGCCCGCTACACCCTGGCCGCCCGCATCCCGCCCAGCGGGTCGCTGAAGCTGGTCAAGTTCCTCGCCTACGGCTGGTCGTCGCGCCGCTCCAGCGCAGCGCTGCGCGACCAGGTGGAGGCCGCGCTCGCGACGGCGAAGCTGGCCGGCTTCGAGCGCCTGCTGCGGGAACAGCGCGAACTGCTGGCCCAGCACTGGGACGAGGCCGATGTCGAGATCGAGGGGGACGACGAGCTGCAGCAGGCCGTGCGGGTGGGCATGTTCCACGTCCTGCAGGCCGGGCTGCGCGGCGAGCGGCAGGCCATCCCGGCCAAGGGGCTGACCGGTCCGGGCTACGACGGGCACACGTTCTGGGACACCGAGACCTACGTCCTGCCGGTGCTCACCTACACCGCGCCGCACGCGGCCCGGGACGCGCTCATCTGGCGGCACACCACGCTGGGCCTCGCCCGGGAGCGGGCCCGGGTGCTCGGTCTGCGCGGTGCCGCGTTCCCGTGGCGGACGATCAGGGGCGAGGAGACGTCGGGCTACTGGCCGGCCGGCACCGCCGCCTTCCACATCAACGCCGACATCGCCGACGCCGTCGTCCGCTACTACGACGCCACCCTCGACGACGCCTTCGACCGGGACTACGGCACGGAGCTGCTCGTCGAGACCGCCCGGCTCTGGGCGTCGCTGGGGCACTTCGACCCCGAGCACGGTTTCCGGATCGACGGGGTGACCGGGCCCGACGAGTACACCGCCGTCGTGGACAACAACGTCTACACGAACCTCATGGCGCAGCGGAACCTGCGTGAGGCCGCCGCCGCGGTGCGCCGTCAGTCGGCGGTGGCCGGCCGGCTCTCGGTGACGGAGGACGAGGTGGCGGAGTGGCTGCGGGCGGCGTCGTTGATGGCGGTGCCCTACGACACCCAGCGCGGCGTCCACATGCAGTCCGACGGGTTCACCCACCACGAGGAGTGGAACTTCGAGGCGACGCCGCGGGAGCACTACCCGCTGCTGCTGCACTACCCCTACTTCGAGCTGTACCGGAAGCAGGTGGTCAAGCAGGCCGACCTGGTGATGGCCCTGCACCTGCGGGGGGACGCGTTCACCCTCGAGGAGAAGATCGCCGACTTCGCCTACTACGAAGCGCGCACCACCCGCGACTCGTCGTTGTCGGCCACCCAGCAGGCCGTCGTCGCCGCCGAGACCGGCCACCTCGACCTCGCCCACCAGTACTGGGCCGAGGCGGCGCTCACCGACATCCAGAACCTGCACCACAACTCCGGCCACGGGCTGCACATCGCCTCGCTGGCCGGAGGGTGGACCGTCGCCGTCGCCGGGTTCGGCGGACTGCGTGATCACGGCGGTCAGCTGTCCTTCGCGCCACGGCTGCCGGAGCGGATCAGCCGGCTGCGGTTCCGCGTGGTCTACCGCGGACGCAAGCTCACCGTCACGGTGGAACGCGAGCGGGCCACCTACCGGCTGGTCGACGGGGACCCGCTGGACATCAGGCACCACGGGCGGCAGGTCCGCGTCGACCACGACGACGTCGTGCTCGAGGTTCCGCCCGCCCCTGCGGTCGCCCCGGTGCACCAGCCGCCGGGCTGCGAGCCACGCCGCCGCGCCCGCGGCTGAGCCCCTCCCGCCGGCCGCGGGTCGGTGCTCGCGAGCTCTGTCACCGCAGCCGCAGCCGAGTGCGGTCCGGGGCGCCCCCCAGGGCCCCGGGTGGCGTCGCGCTCGGCGCGACGGCGACGCACTTCCGTTATCCCCAACAACAGATCAACTGTCGCCGTGGTTCAGACGAGCAACCACCTCGCGCCTAGAACGAGCGCTCCAACATCGACGAGCAGGAAGACGCCCACCCAGACGATCGCGGGGAACGGGGTCAGCCGGGCCAGCTGGTCGGCGTCGGAGTCCCGTGCACCTCGACGGCGCCGGGCGCGCTGGAGTTCGAGCACGGCGCGGGGCGCGGCTAGCAGGAGGAACCACGTGGCGACCGCCGCGAACCCCGCCTGACCCGCCGGCGGCAGCCACCAGGTCGCGCCGAAGACCACCGCACCGGTGGCGAGCACGGACCACAGCCCGAACCAGTTGCGGATCTGCACCAGCAGGAGCGCGAGCAGCACGAGGAGCGCCCAGAGCAGTCCGATGGCGTGCCCGGCGGAGAGCAGCGCCGCGGCGCCGAGCCCGAACAGCGCCGGCCCGGTGTAGCCGGCCGCGCAGGTGAGCACCATGCCCAGGCCCGTCGGCCGACCCGCGGAGACGGTCAGGCCCGAGGTGTCCGAGTGCAGCCGGATGCCGGCCAGCCGCCGCCCGGCCGCGAGCGCCACGAGCCCGTGGGCCCCCTCGTGGGCGATCGTCACCACGTTGCGGGCGGGCCGCCACAGCGCGGGGGAGAGGACGAGCAGCGCAGCGATCGCGGCCGTGGCGAGCAGCACCGTCGTCGATTGGTCCGGCACCGTCGCCGTCACACGGCTCCAGAAGCGGGCGAGGACCTCCACGGACGGCAGTCAACCCCACCGACCTGGCCGTGACGGGGGAGTGGCCGGGGTGTCGGCCGAGGCCGGGCTCACACCGCTGCGGGGCTCCCGCCGGCCCGCGTCGCGAGCGATGCTGGTGGCATGACGACGACCAGCACCGTCACGCGGGACGACCTCCCGGTCACGGTGTCCTTCACGCGGCGCGCCGACCCGGCGCACGCGCGCGAGATGACGGCGTGGATCCGTGCCGGTCTCAGCATGGCGGAGGGCTTCTCCGGCTTCCTCGGTGGCGGCTGGGTCCGCTCCCGGCGGGACGCCGACGAGTGGCACATGCTCGTGAGGTTCGCCGACCAGGCCACGTTGGCCGCCTGGGAGGCTTCCTCGGAACGCCAGTGGTGGTTGCGGTCCGCGCAGGGGCTGGCCGAGGTCACCCGCACCGAACGGCGCACCGGCATCGAGGGCTGGTTCGACTCACCGGTCGCGGAGGAGGTGCGCCCTGCACCCGCGCCGGCTGCTCCACCGCGGTGGAAGCAGGCGGTGACCATCTGGCTGGTCTTCTTCCCGGTGAACCTGCTGGCCACCGTGACGCTGGGAGCGGCGCTGGCGGAGGTCCACGTGGTGCTGCGCGTGCTCGCCGTGACCCTCGCGCTGACGCCGGTCATGACCTACCTGCTGCTGCCCTGGATCACCGCCCGGCTGCAGTGGTGGCTGCAGGGCCGTCGCTGGCGGGAGCGCTAGGAGCCGGCACCGCATGCGCCGGCGCCGGGACCGCCGAGGTCAATTGCCCGGCTTGACCGCCTTGCCGCGTTCCTGCTCCGCCTCGTCGGCCTCGTAGGCGCCGGGGATCGCCTGCGCTCCGCCCCCGTCACCCGTCCCGGGCGTGAGCGGCCGCCGGGTCAGGTCGTGCGGGCCGGAGGAAGGCGTGCCACCCGGCTCGCGCCTCTCGTCGGTGTCGGGTCGTCCCTCGGTCACGGCATCCTCCAGGGGTCGGGTGCACGGTCCACGGACGCCTACCCCGGTGGGGCCCCGGAGAACCCGGCCCCTGACCGTCAGGAATCGAGAAGCCCGGGCCGCGGTGTCGTCACCAGCGTCATCGGGGCGGGCAGGTCGCCCGCCCCGATGATGGGGAGGGAGCCGGCCATGGCCTGGCTGTCCACGGAGGAGCGCGAGGCGATCAAGGAGCGCGCGGCAGAGATGGAGACCGCCGGACGGCGCGGTCGCGGTGCAGGGAAGGCGGCCGCCGATGCGCAGGACGTGCTGGACAAGATCGCCGAGATGCCGGCGCCCGACCGCGCGCCCGCCGAGCGGGTGCACGCCGTCGTCACCGCGGCCGCGCCGGAGCTGGCGCCCGAGCTCTGGTACGGCATGCCCGCGTACGCCCGGGGCGGGAAGGTGGTGGGCTTCTTCCGCAGCGGGCAGATGGACCGCACCCGGTACTCGGTGTTCGGCTTCAACGACACCGCGACGCTCGACGACGGCGGCATGTGGGCGACCTCCTGGGCGCTGACGGAGCTGGACGAGGCCGCCGAGGCGGAGATCACCGCGCTCGTCGAGCGGGCAGTGGGCTGATCGTCGCCGGTGACGGCGCTCAGAGCATCCCGGCGTCATGCACCACGAGCGCGACCTGGACCCGGTTGGCCACCTCCAGCTTGGTCAGCAGCCGGGAGACGTGCGCCTTGACCGTCGCCACGCTCATGTAGAGCTCCGCAGCGATGTCGGCGTTGGAGAGCCCTCGCCCGACCGCGAGGGCGACCTCGTGCTCGCGCTCGCTCAGCGCGGTCAGCAGCGCACGGGCGCGCTCGCCGGCCACGTCGGGGGGCGCCACCGCCGCGGCGACGTGCGCCATCAGCTGCCGCGTGACGGTGGGGGAGAGCATCGGCTCACCGTCGGCGACCCGGCGGACGGCGTCGACGATCGCCGCCGGGGGTGTGTCCTTGAGCAGGAAGCCGCTGGCCCCGGCCCGCAGCGCACGCAGCACGTGGTCGTCGGCGTCGAAGGTGGTCAGCACGATCACCTGCGGCCGGTCGGTGCGCAGCTGCAATTGCTCCGTGGCGGCCAGCCCGTCGACGCGTGGCATCCGGATGTCCATGAGCACCACGTCGGGCGCCCCCGACGTCACCGCTGCCGGCACCTCGTCGCCGTCGGCCGCCTCACCGACCAGCGTCAGGCCCGGTGCGCCGCCGAGGACCATCGCCAGCGCGGCGCGCACCAGCGGGTCGTCGTCGACGACCAGGACCCGGGCGTCGGCCCCCGCGGCTCCGGCCACCCCCGTCACGCGGACCCGGCCGGCGGGGCCCAGGGCAGCCAGGCGCGCAGGCGGAACTGCCCGTCGGCGCTCCAGCCGTGCTCGAGCGTGCCCCCGGCCAGGCTGACCCGCTCGAGCAGGCCCACCAGGCCGGTCCCGCTGCCCGGCAGCGGTGCGGGCGCGTCGCCGCCGATCGACGGCGGGTTGCGCACCTCGACGGCGAGCCCTGAGCCCTCGGCTCCCTCGACCAGCACGTCGGCGATGGTGCCGGGCGAGTGCTTGCGGACGTTGGTCAGCGCCTCCTGCACGACGCGGTAGGCCGCGCGCCCCGCCGACGACGGAACGCGCGCCGGGTCCGGGAGGCGGTAGCGGGCCCGCACCCGCAGACCCGCCTGCCGACACTCCTCGAGCAGGGCCGGCAGGTCCCCCAGCGTCGGCTGAGGCCGCTCCACGGCGCCCGGTTCGGCCGACTCGCGCAGCACCCCGATCACCTCCCGCAGGTCCTCCAGGGCCTGGCGGGCGCTGGCCCGGACGACCCCGGCCGCCGCGGCGACGTCAGCCGGTGGCGCATCGGGCCGGAACTCCAGAGCGCCGGCGTGCATGCTCAGCAGCGAGAGCCGGTGGGCCAGGACGTCGTGCATCTCGCGGGCGATGCGGGTGCGCTCCAGCTGCTGCGCCTGCTCGACGCGCAGCCGCTGCTCGGTCTCGGCGCGGACGGCACGGTCGCGCAGCGACACCACGAGCTGGCGCCGCGCCCGCACGAACATGCCCCAGGCCACCACCGCGGCGGTGGCCACGACGACGAGACCGGCGAGCACCAGCGGGGAGAGGTCGGGATCCGGGCGGAGCCGTACGTAGACGGCGAGCGACGCGAGGTTCACCGCCGCGACCCCGAGCACGCTCGGCCAGGCACGGTGCACGGCCACCGTGAACAAGGAGATGAGGATCGCGACCCCGGCCATGTCGGAGAACGTCCCGAGGAGCGCCAGCACCAGTGCGACCGCCACGGGCCACCGGCGACGGCCCCAGAGGAGGGCGCAGCCGAGCGATCCGGCTACCAGGTCGGCGAGCAGCAGCCGGTCCGGCGGTGGTGACGGGCGGCTCAGGGCCTCGCCGACGAAGACCAACCCCAGGCCCACCGACAGCACGAAGAGCGAGAGGTCGACGACCCAGTCCCGCAGCGAGCGGCGCACCCGGCCACGCGGACGCTCCGGACCCGCGTCGGGGGAGAGGGAGTCGGCGAGCAGCCGAGCCGGGACGAACGACGGGTGGTCCACGCCCGCGGGTCCGCTCCGTGCCTGCCCGATCGCCGTGCTCACCGGGTCAGGCTACGGGCGGGGAGCGCCTCGTGGCACCGACGAAGGTCGGTGCCACCCCCGCCGAGGGGCGACGGAAGTCGGCCGGTTCCCGACCCGTGGCCGATGTGGCCGCAGGGCCCGGCGCGCGAGGGTGAGCGCGTGATCGAGATCGAGAACCTGACCCGGAGGTACGGCACGCAGCTGGCCGTCTCCGACGTGTCCTTCAGCTGCCCGCCCGGAACCGTGACCGGCTTCCTCGGGCCGAACGGGGCCGGCAAGAGCACCACGCTGCGGGCGCTGTGCGGGTTGGCCGAGCCGACCGCCGGTTCGGCCACGATCGCCGGCCGTCGCTACCGCGACCTGCCCAACGCCGGACGGCAGGTCGGTGTGCTGCTCGACGCCGGGGCACAGCACTCCGGGCGGACGGGCCACGAGGTGCTCACCCTCTCGGCCATGGTCCTCGGCGTCCCACGCACCCGGGTCGCCGAGGTGCTGGAGCTGGTGGGGCTGGCGGGCCCGGCGGCAGGCAAGCGGGTGAGCAAGTACTCCCTCGGCATGCGGCAGCGTCTGGGGATAGCCGCAGCCCTGCTGGGTGACCCGCGGGTGCTCGTGCTCGACGAGCCGGCCAACGGGCTGGACCCGGAGGGCATCTTCTGGATGCGCGGCCTGCTGCGCGGGTTCGCCGACCGCGGCGGCACGGTGCTGCTGTCCTCGCACCTGCTGCGCGAGGTGGAGGCCGTCGCCGACCGGTTGGTCGTCATCGCCGGCGGCCGGCTCGTCGCTGCGGGCGCGAAGGAGCAGCTGCTGGCCGGCGCGGGCACCGTCGTCCGGGCCCGTGAGCGCGAGGCGCTGCAGCGAGCGCTGACCACGGCCGGGGTCCGGGTCGAGACGGATGATGACGGCGCCCTGCTGGCCGGCGCCGACGCGGAGGCAGTGGGGATCGCGGCAGCCCGGGCCGGCATTCCCCTCCTGGAGCTGCGGGCCGCCTCGGGCGCGGGGTTGGAGGAGCTCTTCCGCTCGCTCACCCACACGGGCGACGGCGGAGCCGCCGTCCCGACCGATGCTCCGGTGCAGGAGGCCGGCTCGTGACCGCGACCCTCCCCGTCGTCGAGGTGCCGCCCCCCTCGCTGCCCACGCTCGTCGCCGTCGAGCTGCGCAAGGCCCGCGACACCCGCGCCGGCGCGTGGCTGCTCCTGGTCGTGGCGCTGCTCGCCCTCGTCGTCCCCGGCCTCATCCTGTTCTTCGGGAAGGCACCGGAGAAGACGTTCGCCGAGTACCTGGGTGCCGCCCAGCTGCCGGTGGCGCTGCTGCTGCCGGTGGTCGGCATCCTGCTGGTCACCAGTGAGTGGTCGCAGCGCACGGCCCTGACCACCTTCGCCCTCGTGCCGCAGCGCTCCCGCGTGATCGTCGCCAAGCTCGGGGCGGCGGTGCTCCTGGGCGTGCTCGGCGTCCTGGCCAGCGCGGCGGCCGCGGCCCTCGCGGCAGCCCTCACCCCGGTCCTGACCGACGACCCGACCTCGTGGTCGGTCGACGTCGACCAGGTCGTCCAGGTGCTGCTCGTGCAGGTGCTCAACGTCCTCGTCGGCGTCGCCTTCGGCCTGCTGCTGCTGAGCTCGCCGCTGGCGATCGTCCTGTACTTCGCCCTCCCGACCGCGTTCACCGTGCTGGTGAGCACTGTCGCGGCGCTGGACTGGGTGCGCGACTGGCTGGACCTGACGACCACCACCGGCCCGATGTACCTCGGCGAGCTCGACGGTCAGGGGTGGTTGCAGGTCGGCACGTCGACGGCGCTGTGGTTGCTCGCGCCCCTGGTGGCCGGCTGGGTCCGAGTGCAGCGCAGCGAGATCGCCTGACGCGGCGGGCGCTCCACCGGCCGGTGGATCGCCCGCCTCAAGTTGTTGCGTCAGGTTGACGGCGTTGTCGTCCAGGTCGGTGACGTGCGCGACGCGCTGCCCCCACGGCATGTCGTTCGACCCGTGCGGCGCCGCGCCGCCGAGCTCCGCGACCCGGGGGAGGACGCCGTCGACGTCGGGGACCTCGATGCTCAGCAGCACCCGCCCGGGGGTGCCGGCCGCGACGCCGGAGTCGGCGGTGAGGCCCAGCTCCGAGCTCCCCACCCGCAGACCCAGGTAGGACAGCGGTCCCTCCTCCGGGGAACGGTCGATCTCCTCCGCGTCGAGGAGACCGACGTAGAAGGACCGCAGCCGTTCGAGGTCGGGCGTGACGACGATCGGGCGGACGGTGGGGGACATGCGGGCTCCCGGGTGCGTGGTCGGCGGTGGTGCTGGGTGGACCACCGCCGGCGCGAGAACTGAGCGATCAGCCCTCCCGGATGAGCAGCCAGCGGGCGAACGCCGCGTCCGCGTGCAGCTCCGTCCGCCAACGCACCGACAGCCGGAAGGCTCCCGGCGGCACGACCAGCAGGGGGCTCGCGTCGGTGGCGGCGCCTGCGGCCAGCTCGCCGGAGTCCGGCGTCGGGCCGGGGGACTCGGGCAGCAGGAAGGCGCCGTCCTCGCCCGTGCCGTCCAGCGCCGCGCTGATGAAGGCGAGCCGGCCGCTCGGGACGGACACCACGTCGCCGACCTGGTCGTCGGCCTCGGGGAAGGCCAGCGCGGCGTCCAGGGCCTCCCGGTAGTCGCCCGCGGTCGCCTGGACGACGGCGATGCTGCCGTCGTCGGCGCGGAACACCTCCAGCCAGCCCTCGTCGCCGACCTCGGGGTCTGTCAGCACCAGCGCCGCGGTGCTCCCACCCAGCCGGATGCCGGTGAGCTGGTAGTCCAGCTGTGGCACCAGCGCCTCGTACCCCTGCTCGCTGAGGCCGCGCCAGTACGGCAGCAGGTCGCTGTCGAGGGCGAGGAAGGGTTCGCCGTCGGTCCAGCAGCGGCCGACGTGGGTCCAGGTGCGCGGCATGGTCCGATCATCGTCCCCGTCCGCGGGCGGCCGCCGCTACGGTTCGGCAGATGTCGGCGCACAGGCTGGACCGGGACGAGGCGCGCGCGATCGCCGTGCGCGCCCAGCTGCTGGACGGCCACCGACCCGAGAGCCTGCTGGCGACGGTCCGGCACCTGACGCTGCTCCAGGTCGACCCCACAGCGGCGATCGCTCCCAGCGCCGACCTGGTCGCCTGGAGCCGGCTCGGGAGCAGCTACCTCCCGGCCCAGCTGACCCGGGCCCTCGAGGACCGCAGCCTCGTGGAGCACAACGCACTGGTCCGGCCGATGGAGGACATCGCGCTGCTGCTGGCGGGCATGGCCCGCTGGCCGAGCAGGGAGGCGCCGCGTGCGTGGCTCCAGGCCAACGAGTCGTTCCGGCGCGACGTCGTCGGGCGACTGCGCTCGTCCGGGCCGCTGCTCTCCCGGGACATCCCCGACACGAGCTCGGTGCCGTGGGCGTCCACGGGCTGGACCCACGACCGCAACGTCACCCAGATGCTCGAGTTCCTGATGATGCGCGGCGAGGTCGCGATCGCGGGGCGGCGCGGCCGGCAGCGCCTGTGGGACGTCGCCGAGCGGGTCTACCCGGCCGGTCTCACCGCTGTGCCGCTGGAGGAGGCCCGCCGCATCCGCGACGAGCGGCGGCTGCGCGCCCTGGGCCTCGCCCGGGAGAAGGGGGCGTCGGTACCGGGCGAGCCGGTCGACGTCCGCGACGCAGGGGAGTCCGCGACCATCGAGGGGGTGCCCGGGAGGTGGCGGGTCGACCCCGCCGCGGTCGGGCAGCCGTTCGCGGGGCGGACCGCGCTGCTGTCACCGTTCGACCGCCTGGTGCACGACCGTCGGCGCGTGCTGGAGCTCTTCGGCTTCGAGTACCAGCTGGAGATGTACAAGCCGCGGGCCAAGCGCCGGTGGGGCTACTTCGCGCTCCCCGTCCTGCACCACGACCGGCTGGTCGGGAAGCTCGACGCCACTGCCGATCGCGCCGGTGGCCGGCTGGTGGTGCACGCCGTCCACGAGGACGTGCCGTTCACCGCGGCCGTGCGCGACGCGGTGCGGGCCGAGATCGGGGAGCTCGCGGGGTGGCTCGGCCTGGTGGTGGATGCGCCGACCCGGTGAGGTCAGCCGGCGCCGGCCAGCACGTCGGCGAGCGGGCCTGGCCGGCTCAACGCCACGCAGTGGCCGGCGTCGATCTCCACGGGGCGCACCCCGAGGCGCACGGCCGCCAGGCGACGCAGGAAGCCGGCCGGGAAGAGCCGGTCCTGCGTGCAGACGACGACGGTGGTCGGCACGTCCGGCCACGCCTCGAGCGGCCACGGCTGCGCGCACGCGGCGGTGGAGGGGTGGGCGCGTTCCCTGCGCATCGCCTCGTCGGCCAGCGACCGGGGGACGTCGTGGTAGTAGGCGACGTACGGGTCGTCGCTGCCGGTGCGGCCCCCGTCGAGGGCCGCCTGGGCCCGTGCCGCCTCGGCGTAGCCGCTGCTGGTCCACCACTCGTCGGGTGCCTCACCCGGTGCCGGGACCATGCCGGCTACCAGGACCAGCGCCCTGGCCCGGAGGCGGGCGGCCACCAGGGGAGCGGTGAACGCGCCGAACGACTGACCCACGACCACGAGGTCGGGGGCGGCGCCGACCGCCTCGACGACCGCATCGGCGTAGTCGTCGAGCGACAGGGAGTCGTCGCCGGCTGCGAGGTCCGGTGCGACCACGTGGTGGCCGCGCGCGCGGAGGTCGGACTCGACCAGGTGCCAGTACCACCCGTCGTCACCGGCTCCGTGCACCAGTGCGAACGTGCTCACCGGCGCCTCCCATCGTCTGTCACCGGGGTGCTCAGGGAAGACCCGTGTGGTCCACCGAACTCATCGGCGATCCGGCGCCGCGACGGGCGACGGGGCGCCGGCTCAGCCGGGGTCGGCGGCGACGATCTCCTTCAACGCACGGACGTGGCCCCGGTAGGCGCGGCTGCCCTCACTGGTCAGTGCCAGCCAGAGCCGGCTGCGGGCATCGCGAACACCTTTTTCCTGTGTGACGTAACCAGCGTCGGCAAGCTGGGTCAGGTGCTTGCTGAGCGCCGACTTCGAGATGCCGAGCTTCTCCTGCAACACGGTGAACTCGACCTTCTGGGCGGCGCTGAGCATCGCGCAGATGCGCAGCCGGTGCGGCGCGTGGATGACCTCGTCGAAGGCCGGGGCGTCAGCGCTCATGCCCGTACTCGCGGCCGTAGCGGTACCCGGTGACGAGGACGGCGCCGGCGACGACCGCGGCGCCCGGGAACCAGATCCACCAGGCGTCGGTGAAGGCCTCCACCAGCCAGCAGGCCACGAACGTGCCCAGGACGACGGCCAGGTACCCGACCATGTCGGCCGGCTGCACCGAGGCGCCGGACACCCCCTCCGGGTTGAACCAGTACCGGTGGGCGAGCAGGCCGCTGATGACCACGAGGGGGAGGACCGCGAAGGCGGCGGTCTTCGGGGGCAGCAGCTGGGCGAGGGCGACCCCGGCGACGACCGCCGCCATCACCACGAAGAACCAACGGGGGATCGGCGGATACCGCACCGCGTCCTGGTCGCGCGCCAGCTGGGCGAGCGTCTCGCGGGCTTCCTCGGGGGACGGTGATCGGCCGCTAGGAGTTTCCATATGGGAAACAGTAGGGCAACGTTTCCTCGACGGCAACACTGGCCACCCTGGTGGCGAGGCGGATCTGTGCCCGCGCGGCGGGGGGCCGTCGTTGATCGGGCCCTGACACTGGATCCGTGGCGAGAACCGTGCGCGTCCACGAGGCGACGACACACCTGTCGGCTGCTGGAAGCGGTCGGGGCAGGGGAGGACGTCGTCATCACTCGCGCTGGCAAACCGGTTGCCCGCCTGGTCGCGGCCGGAACCCGGGCGGTTCGGCGCGTACCGGGCTCGCTGCGGGGCCGGATGAGGATCGCGGACGACTTCGACGAGATGCCCGAGGGGGGCGCTCGCGGCATTCCGAGGCGTCGGCCCGTGACCTTGCCGGCGGAGCTCGGTCGGCGTTGGTGGTCCACGGAGCCGAGTGCGGCGACAGGATGGTGATGGTGGCATTGCCGCCCGCCCATGTCCGGTGGGTGGTCCCCGTCATGCAGGGAGCGGCTCGCGCACCTGACCTGGCCGTTGCCGGCGCTCAGGTCAGGTGAGTTGCTCGTGCCGGAACGTCTCGCCGTGGGGGTAGATGAGCTCGACCTCGAAGCAGTCTGCGGCGACATGCTCGAGGAAGCTGCGGGCGGTCCCGGTGGGTGCGGCCGGGAGGAGGACCGCGATGGACTCGACGGTGGTCCGGTCATCGAGGGCGGAGGTGTTCGCTGCGTACCGGTAGGCGGCTGCCTGAGCCCATGCGTGAGCGACGGTGACGACATCGGCGGCGGCTTTCGCCTCCACGACGCGCCGGACCGTTGGCTCGTACACGTCGGCTCGCAGTTCACCGATGGGGTGCTCTCGGAGGTAGCGGTGAGGGAGTGTCGCGACATACGCGGCGACGAGGTCCGCTTCGAGCTGCTGGCGGGCGGGTGAAGCCGGTGGTTGCACGGCGATGGCTTCAGCCCGTTGAGCGAAGCGGCCAGCCGTGTCGAAGCGTGACGGCAGGTCGGTGCGCTGCCAGTACACGCGGCTGCTCTTGAGTTCGTGACCTTTCAGCAGGGTGTGCATGGCCTCGTAGACGTCGCAGTGCCGGTAGCGGCCGTCGAGCTCCTCGAAGGTCTCCCAGATGGACCGGCTGCCGCCCGGGCGGTCGTTGCGGGTGCAGGGCCACTGCAGAGACAGGACGGCGGCGGCGACCTCATGGAGGGGTGCGGGTGCGGCGTCGCCGGGGCGGGGGTGGCGCATGCGCTCGGGGGCGTGGGCGAAGCACATCACACCGGTGCGTTCGAGGTCCAGGACGGCGCGGAGGACTGCCGGGGTGGCCTCGGCCGTGTAGCCGCGCGCCTTGAGGTGGTCGATGACCTCGCTCCACTGCAGCAGATCGTCTCCGAGGTGCTGCTCGATATAGCGGGTCGCGACGGCAGTGACGTGGTCGAGGTTCTGCGAGGCGGAGGCGGTGCTCATGACGGTGAACGCTACGACGGTCACGGGCTCGTCGGTGCTGGGACGCTGTACGGCGTCGCGCCCACCACCTGGCGGAGCTGGTCCTGCATCCGTTGCAACAGTCCCTCGGCTAGTTGACATAACGTCGATTATCGGCGCGATAGAACGGGGCGCGAGAAGGGGCTGACACCTGTCGGGATCGCCCAGGTCGGCCGGCGTGATGACCGTCCACCGCAGGCGTCGCCGCCGCGGCCTTCTTCTGACGTCCGAAGCCGACGCCGGAGGCCGATGTCGGAGGCCGACGCCGGGACGCCGCTCGGGTGCCCGTGTCGACGTCCCGCCTCGCGACCCGCGGCTGGGTCGGCAGCCGGCTGCCTGTGCGCACATGCGGGCACCTCCGACCTCCGGCTCGTCCGACTCCCCCGAAGTTGATCTTGACTCGGGACGTGCGCCGCCCGTCGAGCGTTCGGGCGGCCCGTCCAAGGCCCCGACATCCGCTCCTCCCCGCCACTCTCCCCGTCCGCTGACACCCGCATCGTTACGTCACAGTGACGTATTCACTGTGGTGTCGGTCGTTCGACAGGCGGCCCACCGTCGGGCTTCGTAGGGTCGGGCACATGAGAATCCGACGACCGTTCGCCGCACTGCTGACTTCGCTGGCGCTCTTCGGCGGAGCTGCGACGCTGACCGCGTGCGGGGATCCGGCCGGGCTGGATCGCAATGACGGCAGCACCGACGAGGTCGTGGAGACGGTCGACCCCGAGGACGCCGACCGGGAGAACCTGCCGGACGTCAGCAACCCGGAGACCGACCAGAACACCGACGACGACACGCAGGGCGACTGAGGTGCCGGTCAGCTGGAGCGTTCGGTGACCCAGAGCCGGTCCAGCCGGCCCGTCGAGTGGACGAGGTCGGCCAGGGAACGCTCCAGCTCGGCCTTGGTCGGCCGCTCCTGCAGCAGCGTCTGCACGTCTTCCAGGGCGCAGCGCAGCTGGAACAGCCGGTCCTGCAGCCCGTCCAGCTCCGCCCGTGACACCAGTACGACGTCGCCGGGCAATCCTGCCTTCGCCGTCGCCGAGCGCTGCTCGTAGGCGCGCTGGCGGCAGGCCTGGCCGCAGTACAGCCGCGGCCGCCCGACCGACCCCTGCTGGGGGAGAACCCGGCGGCACCAGCCGCACCGGCGTTCCTCACCGCTCCCCCGGCTGGGGAGTGGTGCGACGGGAAGGGATGCGGTGCTGCCGGACGCGTGCTGCTGTGCCACGCCTGCGCACGCTAGACGCCGCTGCCGACAGTCCTGCATGACACGCCAGAACAGGCGTGGAAGGGCTGCCGACCTGTGGCCGGAGGCTGGTCGACCACCGCCTCCGACCGTGTCGACGGGGCTTCGCAGGTGCCCCGACCGGTGCCACTAGCGTGGACGGCGTGCCTGCCGCGCGCTTCGCCTTCCTCGACGCGCCGACGCCGTTGGCCATGGCGCACCGCGGTGGAGCGATCGAGCACCTGGAGAACAGCATGCCGGCCTTCCAGGCCTGCGTGGACCTGGGCTACCGGTATCTCGAGACGGACGTGCAGGTGACGGCCGACGGCGTCCTCGTCGCCTTCCACGATCCCACGCTGGAGCGGGTCACCGACCGCAGCGGCCGCCTCGACGGCCTGACCTGGGCACAAGTTTCCGAGGCCCGCATCGGCGGCCGGGAGCCGATCGTGCGCCTCGAGGACCTGCTGGGCGCGTGGCCCGACGTCCGGTTCAACCTCGACATCAAGGCCGCCGGCGTGCTGGCCCCGCTCGTGCGCCTGGTGCGGCGCATGAAGGTGCTCGACCGCATCTGCCTGGGCTCGTTCTCCGACGCCCGCGTCGCCGCGGCCCGGCGGCTCTTCGGACCGAAGCTCTGCACCTCGCTGGGGCCCCGGGGGGTCGCGGCGCTGCGGTTGTCCTCCTACTCCCCCCGCGCCGCCGGGCTGGTGCGCATCCCGGCCGGCTGCGCGCAGGTGCCCCTGCATCTCGGCGGCCGCGCCCTGGTGGACGAGCGCTTCCTCGCCGCCGCCCACGCGCGCGGTCTGCAGGTGCACGTGTGGATCGTCGACGACCCCGATGAGGCCGCGGCCCTGCTGGACCTCGGGGTCGACGGCATCATGACCGATCGGCCGGCGATGCTGCGCGAGGTGCTGGAGAAGCGCGGCCAGTGGGCGCCACCGTCGTGACGTGGCTCCGGGACTGGCGTCCGCGCACGCCCCCGCTGCCGGAGGATCTCGCGGCCCTCGTCCGGCCCGACGACCCCGAGTGGTTCGCCCGGGAGCTGGCCATCGCCGTCGCCCCGCCGTGGTGGTTCTGGCGGTTCGTGCTGCGTCGCTTCTCGTGGCTGGTGAGCGTCTTCGGCCGCGTGGAGGTCACCGGCGAGATCCCCGAGGAGCTGCGGCGGGGGCCCTTGCTGCTGGCCGCCAACCACATCGGCGACTTCGATCCCTTCGTCATCGCCGTCGCCCTGCACCGGCTGGGCGTCTCCCCCCGGATCATGGCCACCGGGGGCATCGTCTCCGCGCCGGTCGCCGGCCCGCTGCTGGAACGGACCGGCGCCATCCGGGTGGAGCGGGGCACCGAGCTGGCCCGCCACGCCGTCCGCGTCACCGAGGTGGCCCTGGTGCACGGAGGCCACGTCGTCGCCTATCCCGAAGGCCGGGTGGGCCTGGCGCCGGACCTCTGGCCCGAACGGGGCCGCACCGGCATGGCGCGGCTCGCACTAGGCCTGCGGGTGCCCGTGCTCCCGGTGAGCCAGTGGGGTGCGCACGAGGTGCTCCAGTACGGCAACGACCTCGGCAAGCTGCGCACCCTGCTGCGGGCCGTGCTGCACCGTCCCGCGTTGCGGGTGCACGTCGGCCCGCCGGTCGTCTTCGACGACCTGGAGATGGGCCGCGTGGGAGACGCCAACCGGGCGCGCACCCGCATCGCCGCTGCGCTCACCCGGGGCCTGCGCCCACTGCGGTCCGACGAGCTCGACGGCCCCGCGTTCGTCGATGCGACACGGCCCACGACCGCCGTCGCCGCTTTTCCCGGCGGTGTCGTGCCGGAGGACATCCCGTGACCGGCGCGGGCCGGTGCTGGACCGGCCGCCACCTGCCTGGCACCCTGCCGCGGTGACCACCGCCGTCCCCGCCGCCGACCCGTCGGTGCCGTCGACCGATCCCGCCCTCCGGCGCGAGCGGTTCGGTTGGTACTCCTACGACTGGGCGATGTCGGTCTTCAACACCTCGGTGACGACCGTCTTCCTCGGCCCGTACCTGACCGCGATCGCGCGGGACGCCGCGGGCCCGGACGAGCGGCTCTCCTTCCTCGGGCTGTCGCTCGCGGCCGGCAGCTGGTTCTCCTACGTGCTGTCGGCGTCGGTCGTCCTGCAGGTGCTCGTGCTGCCCCTCGCCGGCGCCGTCGCCGACCGCACCGGCCGCAAGCGGGAGATGCTCACCGGGCTGGCGATCCTCGGGGCGCTCGCGACGACCGGCCTGTTCTTCGCCGGCGACGGCCGGTGGCTGCTGGGCGCGGGTCTGTTCGTCCTCGCCAACATCGCGTTCGGCGCGGCCACGGTCGTCTACTACTCGTGGCTGCCGGAGCTGGCCGGACCCGACGAGCGCGACGCCGTCTCCAGCAAGGGCTGGGCGTTCGGCTACGTCGGCGGGGCGCTGCTGCTGGCGGTCCACCTGGGCCTGGTCGTCGCGGCCGAGGACCTGGGGCTGACGACCGGTGAGGCCGTGCGCATCTGCCTGGCGACGGCGGGGCTGTGGTGGGGCGCCTTCACGCTGTTCTCGGTGTCCCGCCTGCGCAACCGCCCGGTCGCGCCCTCCGCAGGCCGGTCCAGCAGCAGCTTCCGCCAGCTGGCCACCACCTTCCGCGAGATGCGGGCCTTCCCGCTGACGCTGTGGTTCCTCGGTGCCTACCTGCTGTTCAACGACGGCGTGCAGACGGTCATCTCCCTGTCGGCCACCTACGCCACCGAGGAGCTGGACCTGGCGCAGGACGTGCTCACCGGCGCGATCCTGATGGTCCAGGTGGTGGCGATCTTCGGCGCGCTGGGCCTCGGCCGCCTGGCCGGTCGCTACGGCGCCAAGCGGGTCGTCCTCGGCGCCCTGGTGGCCTGGATCGGTGTGCTGTTCGCCGCGTTCTCCCTGCAGACCGGCGCGGTCGCCCAGTTCTACGCCCTCGCCGCCGTCATCGGGCTCGTGCAGGGCGGCACCCAGGCCCTCTCCCGCTCCTTGTTCAGCCAGCTCATCCCGGCGGGCAAGGAGGCGGAGTACTTCGGCTTCTACGAGATCAGCGACCGCGGCACCAGCTGGCTCGGGCCGCTCGCGTTCGGCCTCACCTACCAGCTGACCGGCTCCTACCGGCTGGCCATCGTCAGCCTGGTGATCTTCTTCGTGGCCGGGTTCGTCGCGCTGGCCGCGCTGCCGATGCGCCGCGCCGTCGTCGCCGCCGGCAACACGCCGCCGGAGAAGCTGTGACCGCGCCCGACGGCGAGCGGCCCGCTCCCCCGCCGCCGCTGCCGGTGGTGCCCGCCTCCGGCGACCGGCGACGCCACCCCGCACCGGCCCACCTGCGGTTCTTCCACGGCCCCATGGACTGCGGGAAGTCCACGCTGGCGCTGCAGGTCGACCACAACCACAGCCGGCAGGGCCGGCACGGGCTGCTGGTCACCCAGGGCGATCGGTCCGCGGCTCCGCGGATCAGCTCCCGCGTCGGGCTCTGCCGGGCGGCGATGGAAGTGCACGCGGGCACCGACCTGCGGCTGCTCGTCCGCACGCGCTGGGCCGACGGCCACCGGGTCGACTACCTGATCGTCGACGAGGCGCAGTTCCTCCTCCCCGCCCAGGTGGACCAGCTGGCCGAGCTGGTCGACGAGTCGCACGTCGACGTCTACGCCTTCGGGCTCACCACCGACTTCCGCGCGCAGCTGTTCCCCGGCACCCGACGCCTGCTGGAGCTGGCCGACGAGGTGCAGCGCATCCAGGTGGAGGTGCTCTGCTGGTGCGGTCTCCCGGGGCTGCTCAACGCCCGGGTCATCGACGGCGTCATGGTCCGCTCCGGCGCGACCGTCGTCGTCGCCGACACCGCTCCCCCCGAGCTGCCCGGGGAGGGCGCCGGCGCCCCCGCCGTCCGGTACCAGGTGCTCTGCCGACGGCACTACGTGCGCGGCGAGCTGGGCCCCACCGCCGCCGGGCCGGGCCAGCTCGCCCTGCCCTGAACGGCGGCTCCTCACCCCTGCGGGGGGCGCCCGCGCCCCGGATCCCACCCCATGCGATGATGAGCAGCCGATTCGGCGGAATCTCTCCGCCTTTTCGGTCGTTCATCTCTCTGACTCCCCGGTCGCCTGGGTACTGCCCTGGCCACCGGACGTCGAGTCCCGACCGACACGAGCACGAGAGGACGGTGTGCCATGGGTGAGCGTTCCCTGCGCGGCAGCCGACTGGGCAGCGTCAGCTATGAGACCGAGCGCAACACCGCGCCCATCGAGCGGCAGTACGCCGAGTACCGGTGCGCCTCGGGCCACCTGTTCACGGTGCCCTTCGCCGACGACGCGGAGCTCCCCGACACCTGGGAGTGCAAGTTCGACGGTTCCGCGGCGAAGCTGGTCGGTGGGACCGAGCCGGCGCCCAAGAAGGTGAAGCCCCCGCGGACGCACTGGGACATGCTCCTGGAGCGGCGCAGCGTGGAGGACCTCGAGGAGGTCCTCGCCGAGCGCCTCGAGGTGCTCCGGGGCCGGCGGACACGCGCCAGCTGACCCCAGCCCTACCGCAGTGACCGGACGGCCCCGGTGGAGAGATCCACCGGGGCCGTTCCGCGTCCGGGGCCGGGTGCCCCCGGGAGCGGGTCAGGCCTTCTGGTCGGGGTCCCGCAGGACCTCCCCCTCGATCACGAGCGGCTCCCCACGGCCGTAGGACTCGGTGGTGTCCACCGGGGCGGTACGGGTGCTCCCCACGCGCACCGGTCCACGCAGGTGCTCGGGCAGCCGGGCGAGCACCACCCGCCGGAGCGCGCCACGCACCAGCCCCCGGGTGCCCGGCAGCAGGCACAGCAGCCCGATCAGGTCACCGAGGAAGCCCGGCAGCACCATCAGCAGACCGCCGACGGCGACCAGCCCGGCGTCACCGAGCTCGCGGCCCGCGGCCTCGCGTGACCGCGCCCGCTGCCGCAGGTCGGCGAGGGCCCGCCGGCCCTGGCTGGCCAGCAGCACCCATCCGAGCGCACTGGTGACGAGGGTGGCGAGGATCGTCCACCCGAGGCCGATCCAGGCGGCGACCAGCACGAAGACCACCAGCTCCGCCAGCGCGGTCAGCCCCACCACCGTGCGCAGTCTCCGACGCACCACGTCAGCCACGTCGCCTCCCCTCTCCAGGTCGTGCCGTTCCCGCTCCCCCGCCGGTCACGGGTGGCCGCACGCGTCCGGGCAGCCAGTCGGCCAGCCGGTCCTGCACGCCCCACACGGTCACGCGCGCCCACGCCTCTCCAACGATCGAGCCGCTCATCTTGCTCCGGCCGAACGCACGTTCGGTGAAGGTGATCGGCACCTCGGTGACGCGGGCCCCTGACCGCAGGGCTCGCCAGGCCCAGTCGACCTGGAAGCAGTAGCCCTCGCTCGCCACCTCGTCGAACGGGAGCCGGTCGATCAGCTCGGCGCGGGCCGCCCGGAAGCCCCCGGTGGCGTCGCGCAGCGGCAGCCGCAGCGCCCACCGGGTGTACCGGTTCCCGAGGCGGGACAGCACCAGCCGGTGCAGCGGCCAGTCCTCGACCCGGCCACCGTCGACGTAGCGGGACCCCAGCACGAGGTCGGCGTCGGCCAGGGCGGCGAGCAGGGCGGGCAGCTGCTCGGGCGGGTGCGAGCCGTCGGCGTCCATCTCGACCAGGACGTCGTAACCGCGCTCCTGGGCCCAGCGGAACCCGGCGACGTAGGCACGTCCCAGGCCGGCCTTCGCGGCGCGGTGCAGGACGTGGACGCGGGGATCGGCCGCCGCCAGGGAGTCGGCGATCCGCCCGGTGCCGTCGGGCGAGCCGTCGTCGACGACCAGGGCGTGCGCCTCCGGGACGCTGGCGTGCAGCCTGCCGAGCACCCGCTCGAGGTTCTCCGCCTCGTTGTAGGTCGGGACGACCACCAGGACGCGCTCGCTCACGCCCGGCTCCCCGCCCGCCGCCGGAGGGCGGCGCACAGCGCCGCGCCGAGCCCCAGGGCGGTGAGGAGCACCTCCGGCGCGGCACCGAGCCGCTGGGCGACCGTCCGGCCGTCCCGCTGGGCCACCTCCGCCACGAACACCGCGGGCTCGAACAGCTCGGAGGAGCGCACCACGGTGCCGTCCGGCGCCACGATCGCGGAGATACCGCTGGTCGCGGCCACCGCGACGGTGCGGCCGAACTCGACCGCGCGCACCCGGCTCATCGCCAGCTGCTGGGCGCTCTCGTCGGTGTAGCCGAACGTGGCGTTGTTGGTCTGAACCACGAGCATGCCCGCACCACCGTCGACGACGTCGCGCACGAGGCCGTCGTACACCACCTCGAAGCAGATGAGGTCGCCGAGCCGCACGCCACCGATGTCGAGGACGCCCACCTCGCCCCCCGCGGCGAAGTCGCGCCGGACGAGGTCGACCTTGTCGCTGAAGAACCGGAAGAAGTCGCGGGCCGGGACGTACTCGGCGAACGGAACGGGATGCCGCTTGACGTACGTGTCGCCGGGACCGCCCTCGGGGGTCCAGACGATCGCGGTGTTGCTGATGAACTCCCCCGGGCCGTTCACGACCGCGCCGACCAGCACCGGCGCACCCACCGCATCGGCCGCGCGCTGGATCTGCGCCGCGGCGTCGGCGTTGCGGTAGGGGTCGATGTCCGAGCTGTTCTCCGGCCAGAGGACGACGTCGGGAGGTGGCTGCCGGCCGGCGGCCACCTCCCCGGCCAGGCGCAGCGTCTGCTGGACGTGGTTGTCGAGCACCGCCCGCCGCTGGGCGTTGAAGTCCAGGCCGGCGCGCGGTACGTCGCCCTGGATCACCGCGACGGTGGCGGTGGGGCCGCCCGCGGTGAGGGAGCCCCCGGCCAGCGGCAACCAGGCCAACCCGCCCACCAGCGGGATCGTCAGCGCGCCGGCCAGCGCGGCCGCCGCCCCGCGACGGTGCCGGGCCGTGGTCCCTGCCGTGCTCCGTCCCTGCGCGAGCGCGAGGGCCGCCGCCGCCAGCAGGGTGCCGGTGAGCGCGACGGCGAAGCCGACCAGTGGGACACCGCCGTACGCGGCGAACGCCAGGAAGGGGCCCTCGGTCTGGGAGAGGCCCAGCCGGCCCCAGGGGAACCCCCCGAAGGGAAAGCGGCCGCGGCCCGCCTCGACGGCCACCCACAGGGCGGCGGCCCACAGCGGCCAGGCGGGGAGCCGGGACGTGAGCGCGGTCAGGCCCCCGAGCGCGGCGACGAACAGCGCCTGGCTGACCGCGAGGGCCAGCCACGGGACGGCCCCGACGTAGATGCCGGTCCAGGAGAGCAGGGGGACGAAGAAGGTGAGCCCGGTGACCAGCCCGAGCCAGAGACCGGCGCGGACGCTGCGCCCGTGGACGGCGACGGCGAGCGCAGCCGGGCCCAGCACCGCCAGGGCGGCGAGGTCGTATCCCGGGAACGCCAGGAACATCGCCAGCCCGCCGCAGGCGGCCAGGACGGTGCGCCAGGGGGCGCGCGACCAGCGGGAGGCCGGAGCTTCCGCCGGCGGCACGGGCCGCCCGGCAGCGTCGGGGCCGGCCGGGCGCGCGAGCGTCCAGGTTCCCGGCCCGCCATCGCCTGCGGGCACGCAGCGCCTCCCCGGTGCAGCCGCCCACCCGGGGCGGGACGTCCCCGCGCCGTTCGGGCGGGGTCCGGGCCGCGGTGTCCGCGGCCCCGACCCAGCATCCCATCCCGGCGGAGTGGGCGAGCGCGTGTGCGCCGGGACCTTCCGTCCGAACCACCGGCCCCCTGCTCCCGGGGGCGCCGGCGGTCGCCCTCCGCGATCGGCGCGCCTTCGGGCCGGACGGCCGGTCGCTGGCGGCGATCGGCGCGACCGTTGTCTGATGGCGCGGCTCCACGGGGGCTCCGCCGGGGTGCCCGCACACGCCGCGACCGGCGGCCCGCCGGCCCCCCGCGACCCGGGAGCGCACCCGAGATCGGGAGCGCCGGCCGGAGGGACTGACGCGCCTGCCGGGGAACGTGCGTGCGGTGCTCCCGGTCAGGAACTGCAGGGACTGTAAGAACTGCCCCGCGCCGGATCGAGACCCTGGCGAGCTGTGCGTCGCAGTGTGATCGAATCGTTACTGATCGTTGACAGCGACGGCGCTCACCCCGCGCCCGTCACCACCCGGCCGTCGACGAGCAGACCGGCGCAGCCGGGTCGGATCCGGTTGCCGAGGACGCCGGAGAGCCCCTGGTCGGTGGCCCACAGCGCGAGGTCCGCGGGCGCTCCCACGGCCAGCGGCCCGGCCGGGTGCTCGGCGCGGACGGCGAACCAGCCGCCGTGCGTGGCGGCGTCGAAGGCGTCGAAGGGACGCAACCCGGAATCCGGCGTCCGGTGGTCGACGGCCGCGTGCACCGCCCCCCAGGGGTCCAGCGGAGTCACCGGCGCATCGCTGCCGAGAGCCAGGGCGACCCCCGCGTCCGCGAGCTCGGCCAGCGGATTGGTGGCCAGGGCCCGCTCGACGCCGAGCCGCTCGGCGTACATGCCCGCATCGCCTCCCCAGGTGGCGTCGAAGGCCGGCTGCACGCTGGCCACCATCTGCCAGTCCCGCATCCGGTCGATGGCCGCGGCGGAGGGCATCTCCAGGTGCTCGAGGCGGTGACGGCAGGCGCGGACGGCCGCGACGCCCAGCTCCACGACGACGGCGCCGACGGCGTCCAGGACCTGCTCGACGGCGGCGTCCCCGATGACGTGGAAGCCGGCCTGGATCCCCGCCGCCGTGCAGGCGCGCACGTGCTCCACCAGCGCGGCGGACTCGAACCGCAGGGTGCCCGACGTCTCGGGTCGGTCACTGTAAGGAGCGCTCAGGGCGGCCGTGTGCGAGCCGAGGGCGCCGTCGCAGAACAGGTCTCCCCCGGCGCCGGCGAGACCGAGTTCCCGGACCAGCTCCAGGCCGCCGCGCTCGGACAGCTCGCCCCAGTACCCCACGACGCGCGGGCCGGGCACCTCGGCGGCCAGGGCCAGCAGCTCCCTCAGGTCGTCGGCGGAGGAGACCTCCGGCCCGGCCATCTCGTGCAGGCTGCCGATCCCCAGGGCGGCCGCCGCGGACCGGGCGGCGCGCTGTGCGGCGCGGCGCTGCGCGGTCCCCACCGCACCGTAGGCGGCCTGGCGGGCGGCGTGGTGGGCGTCCAGGCGCAGCCGTCCGTCCGGCGAGAACCCCGGGAGCCCGGTGATGCCCGGGACGAGGTCGAGCAGCGCGGTCGAGACCGTCGCCGAGTGGACGTCGACACGGGCCAGGTAGACCGGCCGCCCGGCGGCCACGGCGTCGACGTCGGCGCGTGTCAGGCCCCGTCGCTCGGGCCAGTCGGTCTCGTCCCAGCCGGTGCCCAGGACGATCCCGCCTGGCGCCGTCGCGACGTGGGCCCGGATGGACTCCAGCGCATGGGCGAGGCTGGGGCTCGAGTGCAGGTCGAGACCGGTCAGCGCCAGACCGGTCGCCGTGGCGTGCACGTGCGCGTCGACGAAGGCAGGCGTCAGCAGCGCCCCCTCCCCCGCGACCGCGTGATCGGCACGCGGGGCCTCTGCGGCAGCACCGGTCCAGGCGATCCGGCCGTCGACGACGTGCACGGCGCGCCCGGGGCGGTCGCCGATCCGCACGTCGGTGAGCAGCAGGCTCATGTGGCGTCCACCTCTCGTCCCCGCGCTCGCGTCCGACCGCGAGGCGACGAGTAGGAGATCACGCCGACTCGGCCGCTCCGGCGGGAGACCCTCCGGTGGCCGGGCGCCCCGCCCGACGGTAGGCAGGACCGATGGGCGGCAAGGGGAAGGAGCTGCGCACCGAGCGGCTGCGGCTGCGCCCCTGGACCACCGGCCCGGCGGACCTGGCCCGGCTTCGCGACGTCTACCGCCGGGAGGAGGTGACCCGCTGGCTGGGCGGGACGCCGTCGGTGCCCCCGGCCGAGCTGGTCGAGCGCTGGGCCGAGGTGCACCGCCAGGACGAGACGTTCCTGTGCTGGGCGATCGAGCGACCCGACGGCGTTCCGGCGGGCACGGTGCTGCTCAAGCCGCTGCCGAACGGGGTGGGCGAGGTGGAGGTCGGGTGGCACCTGCACCCCGACTCGTGGGGTCACGGCTACGCCACCGAGGCCGCGCGGGCGGTGATCGACCGGGCGTTCGCTCGCGGCCTCCCCGAGGTGTACGCCGTCGTCCGACCCGGCAACGAGCCGTCGATGGCGGTGTGTCGGCGGCTGGGCATGACCCCGCTGGGCCGGATGCGGCGCTGGTACGACGTCGAGCTGGAGGCCTTCCGTCTCATGGCGCCGGTCGTCGTCGAGTGAGCTGTCCGCTCAGCGGCGGCGGAGCAGCCCGGTGAGCCGGCGGGCCGGGGACTTCTTCGCGCGCGTCGTCCCCCGCCCCGCCGCGCGCACCGCGTCGGCGGCCGCCGCCTCCGACGGCGTGGGGGCGGTGCCCCCGAGGTGGGCCGGGAGCCACCAGCGGTCGTCGTCGCCGGCGGGCCGGTCGGGGTAGCTGCGCTGCGCCTCGTCGAGCAGCGCCACCATGGCGGTGCGCGTGCGGTCCAGCAGCGCGGCGATCTGCTCCCCCGGCTCGGGGGTGATCGGGTCGCCCAGGAAGACCATGACCGGGACGCCCCGGCGCAGCTCCACCTTGTGGTTCTTGGTCGCCACCCGGTGCCCGCCCCACACCGCCGCCGGGATGATCGGCACACCGGCGTCGATGGCCATGCGGGCGGCGCCTGCCTTGAGGTCCTTGACCGTGAAGCTCGTGCTGATGGTCGCCTCGGGGAAGACGCCGACCACCTCGCCGTCCTTGAGGGCGCGCACGGCGGCCTCGAACGCCGTCGAGCCGGCTTTCCGGTCGACGGGGATGTGCTTCATGGCCCGCATGAACGGCCCGGCGAGCCAGTGCTCGAACACGGGCGACTTCGCCATGAACCGGACGAGGCGGTGCTGCGGTAGCGCGCCCAGGCCGAGGAAGGTGAAGTCGAAGAAGCTGACGTGGTTGCTGCAGATGATCGCCCCACCCACGGGTGGGACGTGCTGCGAGCCGCGGACGTCGAACCGGAACCGGAGGAGCCGGAAGACGACGAGTGCCAGTCGGATGACCAGGCGGTAGGGCTTGTCCCTCGGGTCGGGCGACGTGCCGAACAGCCCCGGACGGACGACGTCGCGCCAGCTCGCGGTGTACATGGCGGGAATCTAGCGGCTCGCGCCGGCGGTCGCCCGGGGGGTCTCCTCCCCCGCAGTGACGGCGACGGCCGCCCGGACGACGGCGGCGAGGTCGCCGGTCTCGCGGTGCACGCGCCGCTGGAGGTCCGCTCCCGTCCCGCGGGTCAGGAGGGCGTCCAGACCGCTGCTCACCACGGCTTCGTCGCCGGCCTCGGCGAGCGCGGGCCGGACGTGGTCCAGCAGATCGGCCAGCACGTCGACGGCCGGGGCGGGCCGGCCGGTTCGCGGGTGCACCAGGTCACCGGAGAGCCCGGAGCGGGAGGCGCGCCAGGACGCCAGGCGGAGCACCTCCGCGCGCGTCTCCGGTACCGCTCCCCCGGCGCGGGCCTCCCGGGCGGCGGTCTCGACCAGGCCGCGCACGAGCCCGGCGAGGGTGACGGCGTCCTCCACACGCATCAGCACGTCGGCCGTGCGGACCTCGACGGTGGGCCAGGTGGCCGACAGGCGGGCGTCGAAGTAGACCATCCCGTCGTCCAGCACGGTCCCGGTGGCGAGCACCGCCTCGACGAGCCGGTGGTAGTCCGCCGCGTCGTGGAAGGGCTCGTTCGGGCCGGCCGAGGGCCATCGGTGCCACACCTGCGACCGGAAGCTGGCGTAGGAGGTGTCCCGGCCCTGCCAGAACGGCGAGTTCGCGCTGAGCGCGGTCAGCACCGGCAGCCAGTTGCGGATGCGGTTGAGCACCGCCACCCCTTCCTCGTCGTCGGCCACCGACACGTGCACGTGGCAGCCGCAGGTGAGGACCTCCTCAGCGGTGCGCCCGAAGGTCTCGAGCAGGCGCCCGTAGCGCTCGCCCTCCGTGGGGACCGGCGTCACGCCGACCGGCGAGGTGGCCAGGGCGGCGACGCGGGCACCCACGGCGGCGGCCGCGTCGTCGGCCCGGCCGCGCCAGTGCCGCAGCTGGCTGCGGATCTCGGCCAGCGTCGTGCACACCGGCGTGCCCAGTTCCATCTGGTGGGCCTTCAGCTCGGGGACGAGGCGGGCGGTCTCCGGGACGGCGACGTCCTTTCCGCGCTCCTCGAGGTCGTGCTGGTGGACGTCCTCACCCTCGCCGCGGCGCGCCGCGACCGCCAGGGCCTCCGGGGCCCGGGGAACGGGAACGCCGTGGGGGTCGACGACCAGCAGTTCTTCCTCGACGCCCACCGTTCGCACGGCCCCATGATCCAGAGGGACATCGCCGGGCGCAGGTCCAACCGGTCCTGGTGGTTCGTTGGTGATGCGGTGCCCGAAGGGCGCCGGTTCTGGTTATTCGTCAAGTCAGCACAATGAACGTTGTCATGACTGTTGGGGATAACGGTAGACTGGACGCATGCCACGTGCCTGGCAGCAGCCGTTGCCCGACATGCCTGCCCTACCGCCGGCACGCGCCTGGGCCAGGCTGCGACCGCCTCCTGGGTACGAGGACCAGTGGCGCCGGCTGGCCGACGCGGCGCTCGAGCTCGATCTCGGGCCCGAGGAACTGGCGGCCGGTGGCCTCGACGAGCTGTCCGCCGCGCGCGGCTGGAAGCCGGCCACCGTCGCGCTCTACAGCAAGGTCGCCCGCTACGGCGGTCTGGCGCTCGCGCAGCCGGCCACCCCCGAGCCGGATCCGCCGCAACTCGATCTCCGGCCGCTGACCCGGATCCGCGCCGAGGACCCCGAGCACCTGCGCTCGGTGGCCTGGTGCGCGCTCGCCCTGGGCTGGCCCGCGCCGGTCGGCGCCTTCCGTTCGCTGCGGCGGGATCAGGTGCGGGCGACCGCGCGCCGCCTGCACGTCACCACCGACGACGGCGAGTGGTCCGTCCCCGGGGCGCTGACCGCCTGGCACGCCTGGGAGGCGACTCGGGCGAGGTTCCCGGCGCTGGCCGCCAGTCCCTGGGTGCTGCCGGCGCTGCGCCGGGGGCCCGGCCTGGATTCCCGCATCGGTGGCAGGCTCTCCAACCAGGCCCTGCAGGCCACCTTCACCAAGCACGTGCGCGCCACGGTCGGGCACCTGCGCGCCACCGTCGCCCCGTCCCGCTGCGAGGCCGTCGAGGAGCTCGCCGCTGCCTACCGGACGCTGTCCTACGACTCCTACCGCCGGCTGGCGCTCGCGGCCGGCGCCCAGCCGGTGGGATCCCGCGGCATGGTCCGCGCCACCCGAGCGGTGGCCCGGGCGTCCCGGCAGGCCGGCTGAGCGCGCTCAGAGCAGTGTCAGCTGCTCAGCCGCACCACCGGGGGCGGGGGCCGACGCTGCACCCCGGTCGGGGACAGGGCCGGGCCCCGGGAGCGCCGTGGAGGGCAGGCTGCCGGCGGGGAAGCCGACCTCTTCGTCGCCGGGCACGCCCATGACCTCGACCTGGCGGGCCGCCCCGCCGGACCGCCGGTCCAGGCCGTGCCGGGCCAGCAGCGGCGCCACCTGCCGGGCCAGCCACGTGCGGTACTCGGCCGGCACGTAGGCCCGGCGGGCGTACAGGCGCTCGTACCGCGGAACGAGTTCGGGGTGCACGCGACGCAGCCAGGCCATGAACCACTCCCGGGCGCCCGGGCGCAGGTGCAGCGGGATCACGGTCACGCCGGACGCCCCGGCCGCGGCGATCGCAGCGAGTGCGGCGTCCAGCTGCGCGGGAGAGTCGGTGAGGCCGGGGAGCACGGGCGCGAGGAAGACCCCGCAGGGCAGCCCGGCGTCGGCCAGCGCCCGGATCAGCTCCAGCCGGGCGCGCGGGCCGGGGACGCCGGGCTCGAGCGCGGCGTGCAGGTCGTCGTCCCAGATGGCGATCGAGACCCCCAACCCCACGGGGACGTCGCGGGCGGCGGCCGCAAGCAGGGGGGTGTCGCGCCGCAGCAGGGTGCCCTTGGTGAGGATGGAGAAGGGGGTGGCGGACGCGGCGAGCGCCTCGATCACCCCGGGCATTAGCCGATAGCGGCCCTCGGCCCGCTGGTAGGGGTCGGTGTTCGTGCCGAGGGCGACGTGCTCGCGCCGCCATGACGGCCGGGCCAGCTCCCGCCGCAGCACCTCGACCAGGTTGGTCTTGACCACGACCTGGGTGTCGAAGTCCCGGCCCGAGTCGAGCTCCAGCCATTCGTGCGTCCGGCGAGCGAAGCAGTACACGCACGAATGCGAGCAGCCGCGGTAGGGGTTGATGGTCCACGGGAAGGGCATCGCCGACTCCCCCGGCACGCGGTTCAGCGCGCTCCTGGACCGCACCTCGTGGAAGGTGAGCCCGGGGAACTCGGGCACCTGCACGCTGCGCAGCAGCCCAGGGATGGTCGGCATGCCGGGCAGCGCCCCGGGCTCGTCGACGTCGAGTCGCTGCGCGTCCCACCGCATGCCCACCATCCGAACACACGTTCGAACGACTGTCCAGCTGTCGGATGGGTGGCGGGGCCCGACGTCGACCGGTGCGGCTGCCCGGTGACCACCGGTCCGACCGACGTCGGACAGCTACCGCCTGGTCTCGTACCTGGTCAGGACAGGACCACGCCGTCGGGAAACGTCCGGGTCTCCACCAGGGTCAGGTCCACCCAGTTGGCCAGGGCCGTGAAGAACGGCGTGCCGCTGCCCACCAGGACCGGTGCGGTGGCCAGCACGTACTCGTCGATCAGCCCGGCCCGCATCGCCGCTGCGGCGAGTGTGGCGCCGCCGATGTCCATGGGGCCGCCGTCCTCGGCCTTCAGCCGGGTGATCTCGGCGACCGCGTCGCCGGTGACCAGGCGGGCGTTCCCGTCGACCGCACTGATCGTGGACGAGAACACCACCTTCGGCATGCCCCGCCAGTGGCGGGCGAACTCGATCTCCGCCGGTGTGACGCCGGGCTGCTGGTCGGCGGTCGGCCAGTGGGAACTCATCGTCTCCCACAGTTCCCGCCCGTACAGCGCCAGGCCGGTCGCCCCCACCCGGTCGGACCACCACCGGAACAGCTCGTCGCTCGGCACGCTCCAGCCGATGTCGTCGCCGGGCGCGGCGATGTAGCCGTCCAGGCTCACGTTCATGCCGAAGGTCAGTCTCCGCACGGCGTCTGCCTCCCATGAGTCGGTCTCCGGCGTACAGACCGGCGTACCGCGGGAGAGTCATCGGTCAGGCCACACCGGGGGGCCGGTCGACCACCACGCCGAGCGATGGCTGCGCACGGGGGGCCCCCTCGTGACCCATGACAGCCGGCGGTCAGATGGGTGGCCGGGCCTCGTAGGGGGTGGAGAGGACCACCGTCGTCCGGGTGCGGACGTTCGCGGCGGCGCGGATCTCCTTGAGCAGGTTCTCCAGCGCGTCCGGCGAGGCCACCCGCACCTTGAGGATGTAGCTCTCCACCCCCGCGACCGCGTGGCACTCCTCGATGGCGTCGAGGTGCGCCAGCAGGGCCGGGGCGTCGTCGGTCTGCGCGTCGGTCGGGGTGATCGATACGAAGGCCGTCAGCGGCAGGCCGATCTGCGTGGCGTCGAGCGTCGCCCGGTACCCGGTGATCAGCCCGCGCTGCTCGAGCCGCCGCACCCGCTGGTGCACGGCCGACACCGACAGCCCCACCCGCTCGGCCAGCTCGGTGAAGCTGGCCCGGCCGTCGCGGGCGAGCGCCGCCATCAGCGCCCGGTCGACGTCCAGCGGGACGCCCCCGGCCTCAGCCGGGGAGTTCGACGAGCTCACGGGGACCGTTGTTCAGGACGCGGACGCCGTCGTCGGTGCAGACGACGATGTCCTCGATGCGGGCGCCGTGGCGACCGGGCAGGTAGATGCCCGGCTCCACGGAGAAGGCCATGCCCGGCTCCAGCGGGAGCTGGTTGCCGGCCACGATGTAGGGCGCCTCGTGGCTGTCCAGTCCGATGCCGTGCCCGGTGCGGTGGATGAAGTACTCGCCCCAGCCGGCGTCGGCGATCACGGTGCGGGCCGCCGCGTCGATCTGCTCGGCCGTCACGCCGGGGCGCACCGCGGCGGTCGCCGCCTGCTGCGCGGCGTGCAGCACCTCGTACCACTGCGCCACGTCGGCCGGTGCGCTCCCGCCGACGACGTAGGTCCTGGTGCAGTCGGAGCGGTAGCCGGTCGCCGTCTCCCCGCCGATATCCACGACGACGACGTCCCCGGCCTCCACCGTGCGGCCGGAGAGCTCGTGGTGAGGGCTGGCGCCGTTGGGCCCCGAGCCGACGATGGTGAAGTCCACCCCCACGTGCCCCTCGGCCAGGATGGCCGCCGCGATGTCGGCGCCGACCTCCGCCTCGGTGCGGCCGACCCGCAGCCACTCCCCCATGCGGGCGTGCACCCGGTCGATCGCCGCGCCGGCCCGGGCCAGCTCCTCGACCTCGGCGGGCGTCTTCACCATGCGGAGCCGGTCCACGACCGGGCTCGCGAGCTCCAGCGCCGACCCGGGCAGCGCCCGCTGCACACCCAGCGCGTGCTCGGCCCACGTACGCGACCCGACGGCGACCCGGGCGGGGGCGGAGCCGAGCCGGGCGGTCGCCGCCCCGGCCAGCACCGTGAACGCGTCGTCGGTCTCGTCCCAGGCGAGCACCTCCAGGCCGAGCGCTCCGGCCGGGCTGGCGTCGACCATGGGCGCCTCCAGGCGGGGCACGACGAGGAACGCCTCGCCCGAGCGGGGCACCGCGAGGGCGGTCAGCCGCTCCATCGCGTGGGCGGCGTAGCCGCACAGGTAGCGCAGGTCGGCGCCGGGGGTGAGGACGAGGAGGTCCACGCCCAGCTCACCGGCGATCGCCCGGGCGGCGTGCACCCGGTCGACGGTCACGAGCGGGCCTGTTCCGGCCGGTTCTGTCACGGTTGCCACCGGCGCAGAGTAGCCACGCCGGACCACCCTTCCCCGCAATCGTTGCCAGACCGCTACCGTCCGCGGACGTGGACGAGCACGCGCGGTCCGGGCGGACGAGGGGACAGGTCGGCGGGGTGGCCGCGTGACCACCATGCTCCTGGACGCCGCATCGCTGTACTTCCGCGCCTTCTACGGCGTCCCGACCAGCGTCACCACCCCGGACGGGCGGCCGATCAACGCCGTCCGGGGTTTCCTGGACATGACGGCGCGCCTGGTGACCGCGCACGCGCCGGACCGGCTGGTCGCCTGCTGGGACGACGACTGGCGGCCGGCGTTCCGGGTGGCGGCGCTGCCCACGTACAAGGCCCACCGGGTCGCGCCAGAGGGCGGCGAGGAGACCCCCGACGAGCTCGCTCCGCAGGTGCCGGTCCTGATCGAGGTGCTCGCCGCCGCTGGGATCGCCCGCGTCGGCGCACCGGGCTACGAGGCCGACGACGTGATCGGCACGCTCGCCACCCGGGCCCGCGGCCCCGTCGACGTCGTCACCGGCGACCGCGACCTGTTCCAGCTGGTCGACGACGCCCGCGGCGTGCGGGTGCTGTACACGGCGCGGGGCATCTCCGACCTGGAGTTCGTCGACGAGGCCGCCGTCACCGCGAAGTACGGCATCCCCGGCCGGGCCTACGCCGATTTCGCCGTTCTCCGCGGCGACCCGAGCGACGGGCTGCCCGGCGTGGCCGGCGTGGGCGCGAAGACCGCCGCCGCGCTCATCGGCGAGTTCGGCGACCTGGCCGGCATCCGGGCGGCGGTGGCGCGCACGGTGGTCCCGGCGCCGCCGCTGACGGCGGCCGTGCTGAAGAAGCTGCACGCGGCCGCCGACTACCTCGACGCCGCCCCGGTGGTGGTCGCCGTGGCGCGGGACATCGATCTGCCCGCGGTCGAAGGCGCCCTCCCCCGCTCCCCCGCCGACCCCGGCGCGCTGGCCGCGCTGGCCGAGCGGCACGGCCTGCAGTCCTCCCTCGGCCGCCTGGGTGCCGCGCTGGGCTGGCCGGCGGACGCGCTCGGCTGAGCACGCCTCAGCCGCGGGTCACGGCTCGCTCCAGGTGTACCGGGCGCCCTCGGCGTCGGTGATCTCGATCCGGAGGGTGATCTCCTCGTCGTCGGCGGTCACGCCGATGCACGCGTAGGTGGCCCCCTCCTCCACGCGCATCTCCTGGTCGCAGTCCAGGTCGACGGCGACGCCCTCGCGCTGTTCGAACTGCTCGGCGACGTCGCGCTCCACCGCCGAGCGCGAGAGCACCGTCGGCCCGGTGGTGCTCGCCAGGACGACGCCGCCGACGAGGACGGCCGCCAGCACGAGCAGCCCCACGAGCAGCCCGGTCCGCGTCGTGCGGGCCGGAGGCCGGGCGAGCGCGTACTGCGGCGGTCGGGAACCGCTCGCGCCCGGGGGCCCGTACTGCGCCGGCGGGCCGTACTGCGGCTGCCCGTGCGGTGGCTGCCCGTACCGGGGTGGGCCGTACCCGCCGGCGCCCGGGGGCCTGTGCTGCGGCGGCTGGCCGTAGGGAGCCTGACCGAACGGTGGGGCGCCGTAGGGCCGCGTGTCCCCGGGCCGGCCGTAGCCGGCCGGAGCCTGCCCGTGGGGCCAGGCCGGCGGACCCCAGGGCTGCTGCGGGGGCGCGGGACGGTCCCCGCCCGGTGCATCGCCGGAGGAGTGCTCGCCGTGCGGCGGATGGGTCATCGTCGCTCCCGACTGCCTGCGTCCGGTCGGCGACCGGGCGCCGGGGATTCTGCCGCACCCGGGCACCGGGCCGGTGGCGGCGGACCGTTGATCAGCCGCCGACGGCGACGGCGACGACCCCCCGCCGCACTCGCTCCACCGCGGCCCGGGCGGTCCGGGCCACGGGGTCGTCGGCGACCTTGCCGAGCTGGTCCAGGAGGTCGATGAGCTGCCGCGCCCAGCGGACGAAGTCACCCCCGGAGAGCTCGGTGCCGGCCTGCTCCGCGCCGGCGAGCACCCGGTCCAGGCTCTGCCCGTCGGCCCAGCGGTAGGCGGCCCAGGCGAAGCCGAGATCGAGGTCGCGGCCGGCCGGTACGCCGTGGTCGAGCTCGACGTCCTGCAGCCGGGAGCGGATGGCGCGCATCTCGCCGATCGCCACGCCGACCTTGCCGGCCGGGACGGCGGGGAGGGCAGGGTTGTCCCGCCGCGCCTCGAAGACCAGCGTCGAGACCACGGCCGCCAGCTCGGCCGGCGTCAGGCCGCGCCAGATGCCGGCCCGCAGGCACTCGGCGGCGAGCAGGTCCGACTCCGACCAGATGCGGGCCAGCCGGCGGCCGTCGTCGGTCACCCTGTCCTCCTCCGCCCCCGCGTCGTCGACCGCACCGACAACCTCGGTGTCGGCCGGGACCAGCGGCGCGACCTCCGGCACCAGGTAGCCCAGTTCCTCCAGGACGTCGCAGGTGCGGTCGAACTGGCGGGTGAGGGAGCCGGTGCGCTCGGCCATCTTCCGCTGCAGCGACTCCGCCTCGTGCACCGCGCGCAGCCAGCGCTCGGCCATCCGCACCCGCTCCTCGCGGTCGGGCAGCTGGTGCACCGGGTGGTTGCGCAGCGCCTGCCGCAGGTCGGCGAGCACCGGGTCGTCGGCCGCCGCCGAGCGCCCCTTCTTCACCCGGCGCGCCCCCAGCTCGTGCTCCACCCGTGCGTTGCGCAGGGTGGAGGCGAGGTCGCGGCGGGCGTGCGGGCTGCGGTGGTTGAAGTTCTTGGGCACCCGCACCCGGGCCAGCGCCTGCACCGGCGTCGGGAAGTCTACCGAGCCCAGCCGCCCGGCCCACTTGTCCTCGGTCAGCACCAGGGGGCGCGGATCGGCCAGGTCGGTGATGCCCGGGTCGAGGACGACGGCCAGCCCCTGCCGGCGGCCCGTCGGCACGCGGATGACGTCCCCCGGGCGCAGCGCGGCCAGCGCGTCGGCGGCCTCCATCCGGCGCTTGGCCTGCGAGTCCCGGGAGAGCTCCTTCTCCCGGTCGGCGATCTCCCGGCGCAACTGCGCGTAGGCCCCGACGTCACCACGGTCGGAGCGCATCTCCGCGGCGAACTGCGCGGCGTCCCGCTCGTGACGGGCCGCCGCCCGCGCCAGGCCGACCACCGAGCGGTCGGCCTGGAACTGGGCGAAGGAGCTCGCCAGCAGTTCGCGGGCCCGGGCCCGCCCGAAGGAACCCACCAGGTTGACCGCCATGTTGTAGCTCGGCCGGAACGACGACCGGAGCGGGTAGGTGCGGGTGCTGGCCAGCCCGGCGACCACGCTCGGGTCCATCCCCGGCGCCCAGATGACGACGGCGTGCCCCTCCACGTCGATGCCGCGACGGCCGGCACGACCGGTCAGCTGCGTGTACTCCCCCGGCGTGATGTCGACGTGCGCCTCGCCGTTCCACTTCACCAGCCGCTCGAGGACGACGGTGCGCGCGGGCATGTTGATGCCCAGCGCCAGGGTCTCGGTGGCGAAGACGGCCTTGACCAGGCCGCGGACGAAGCACTCCTCGACGGTCTCCTTGAACGCCGGCACCAGCCCCGCGTGGTGGGCGGCGAGCCCGGCGAGCAGGCCCTCGCGCCACTCCCAGAACCCGAGGACGTGCAGGTCCTCCTCCGGCAGCGATCCGGTGCGCTCGTCGATGATCGCGGCGATCTCGGCCCGCTCGGCCTCGTCGGTGAGGCGCAGCCCGCTGAGCAGGCACTGGTGCACGGCGGCGTCGCACCCGTTGCGGCTGAACACGAACGTGATCGCGGGCAGCAGACCGGCGCGGTCGAGCCGTTCGACGACGTCGGACCGGGCGGGCGGCCGGTACCGGGGCCGGTGGTGGCCCTCCCGGCGCGAGGAGCCACCCCAGCTGTCGATACGACGCTCGTGCTCGCGCACGTAGCGGACCAGTTCGGGGTCGACCACGGAGGCGCCGCGCTCGCGCGTGGACAGCGACCGGGGTTCCACGCCCTGCTCCCCCGCGTGCGCCGCGGGGCGCAGGGCGAACAGGTCGAACACCCGGTTGCCGACGAGCATGTGCTGCCAGAGGGGGATCGGCCGGACCTCGCTGACCACGACCTCCGTGTCGCCGCGCACGGTGACCAGCCAGTCGGCGAACTCCTCCGCGTTGCTCACCGTCGCCGACAGGGAGATCAGAGTCACCGACTGCGGCAGGTGGATGATCACCTCCTCCCACACGGCACCGCGGAACCGGTCGGCCAGGTAGTGGACCTCGTCCATGACCACGTAGCCCAGCCCCGCCAGCGCCGGCGACTCGGCGTAGAGCATGTTGCGGAGCACCTCGGTGGTCATCACGATCACCGGGGCGTCACCGTTGACGGCGTTGTCGCCGGTCAGCAACCCGACCCGGTCGGCGCCGTAGCGCTCGACCAGGTCGTTGTACTTCTGGTTCGACAGCGCCTTGATCGGCGTCGTGTAGAAGGCCTTGCGCCCCTCGGCGAGCGCCTTGTGCACGGCGAACTCACCCACCACGGTCTTCCCGGCACCGGTCGGGGCGCAGACGAGCACGCCGGAGCCGCGCTCGAGCGCCTCGCAGGCCTCCACCTGGAACGGGTCCAGGGAGAAGCCGAGCTCGGCGGTGAACTCGGCCAGGACCGGGTGGGAGGTCCGCCTCCGGGCAGCTGCGTACCGCTCAGCGGGGCTGGACATGCCCCCACGGTAGGCGCTCTGCCCGGGTCGATCAGCGGAAGGACCCCGTCCTCCCCGCCCCTCGACGGCTCGGGGCGAGCCCCGGGACGCGGCCGACCGACCCGGTGCTCAGGCCCGGCCGGCGCCGACGACGCGGAGGGCGCCGGGGACGCACTCGCTCACGACCGGCAGCGGGGCCACCAGCTCGCCGTCGGCGTAGGTGCTGACGCCGGCGCACGCCAGCTCCACCCGGGCGGCCCGGTGCACCGTCACCGCGGGGTGGTGGACATGGGTGCCGTCGGCCAGCCGCGGCTTGGTGCGGACCAGCTCCCGCCGGGAGACGACCCCCACGACGGTGACGTCGAGGAGTCCGTCGGCGACGTCCGCTCCCGGGCACATCCGCAAGCCGCCCCCGTACCAGGCCGTGTTGCCGACGGCGACCATGGTGGCCGGCAGGGTGCGCACCACCCCGTCCAGGGTGAGCGTCACCTCGTAGGGCCGCAGCCGGGCCAGCTCCGCCAAGACGGCGACGTCGTACCGGCGGCGGCCGCGTGGCCAGCGCAGCCGGTTGGCGCGGTCGGTCACCGCGGAGTCGAAGCCGCAGCACAGCACGGTGGCCCACCACCGGCCGGCGGTCCGGCCGGCGTCGACCGCCCGGGCGCGGCCGGCCAGCAGGTCGCCGGCGGCGGCGCGGGCGGCGGCCACCGGATCGGTCGGCACGGCGAGGGCCAGCGCCAGGTCGTTGCCGGTGCCGGCCGGGACCACGGCGAGCGGGACGGGCGTGCCGGCGACCGCCTGCAGCCCCGCGTGGGCGGCGCCGTCGCCCCCGATCGCGACGACGGCGCGGGCGCCGCCGTCGACCGCGACCGCTGCCTGCCGCTCGGCGTCGGGTCGGGTGGTCGCGTCGAGCACCCGGGGCGCCAGGCCCTCCTCGCGCAGGGCGTCGAGGACCGCCCGGGCCACGGCGCGGGCGCGGCCCCGCCCGGCGGCCGGGCTGACCAGGACCGCGACGTCCACGCCGGTCAGCCGCGGGCCGACGGCGAGGGTTCGACCGGCTCCTCCAGCGGTGACGGGCTGGCGTCCAGCGGGGAGGCCTCGTCGTCGTCCAGCCCGTGGAAGTGCTCGGCGGCCGCGCGCCGGGCCCGGCGACGGTCGACCAGGCGGGCGGTCTGGATCGCCAGCTCGAACAGCACGATCATCGGCCCGGCCATGAGCAGCATGGTGAACGGGTCCTGCGTGGGCGTCACGAACGCGGCGAAGACGACGGTGAGGAAGAAGATCCAGCGGCGGCTCCCCCGCAGCGCCTCGTAGCTCACGACGCCGACCAGGTTGAGCGCGATGGCGATCAGCGGAACCTCGAAGCTCACCCCGAACGCCACCAGCAGCGACAGGACGAAGCCGATGTAGTCCTGCGCGGTCAGCGCCACCACGACCCCGTCGCCGGCGAGGCTCAGCAGCAGCTCCAGGCCTGCGGACAGCGACACGTAGGCCAGCACGGCGCCGAGCACGAAGAGCAGCGTGGAGACGGCGACGAAGCCGACGCCGTAGCGCTTCTCGTTGCGCTTGAGGCCGGGGGTGATGAAGGCCCACAGCTGGTAGAGCCACACCGGCGCCGCGAGGACCACGCCGGCGAGGAAGGCCACCTTCAGGCGGATGAAGACACCGCCGAAGACGTTGGTCACGAGCAGTCCGCAGCCACCGGCGTCGTCCCCGGCATAGCGCAGGTCCTCCGGCAGCCCGCAGTACGGGGCACGGATGAACTCGCCCAGCCCGTGCTCGTACCACCAGAACGCGAGCACCGTGGTGAGCGCGAGCGCCAGCAGGGACTTGGCGATGCGGTTGCGGAGCTCGGTGAGGTGGGCGATCAGGCTCATGGTGGCCTGGGCATCGCGTGGCCGCCGCCGACGCCGACGCGCGCCGCGGGTCGCCTCGCTCACCGCCGTACCCCCGGGTGCGAAGCGGTCAGCGGGGGCCGTCGGCCGCGGCACGGGCCTGGTCGGCCTGCGCCCGCAGCTCCGCCGCACGCGCCTCGGCCTGCCGCGCCTCCTCCTGCAGCTGCGCGTTCCGCTCGTCCGCCGCGGAGGACGCGGGGGCGACGATCTCGCCGCGGACCGGTGTGGTCTTCGCCGCGTCGCGGGTGCGGACGTCGTCGTCCTTCATGCCCTTCATCTCGCCCTTGAAGATGCGCAGCGAACGACCCAGCGAGCGCGAGGCGTCGGGCAGCTTCTTGTAGCCGAAGAGCAACAGGATGGCCAGGATGATCAGGCCGATTTCCAGCGGGCCGAGTGACCCCATGGCGCGTCCTCCGAAAGGTGTGGTGACTGGGGTGATGCTACGCCGCGGGGCACCGGTTTCCCGACCGGTACGAGCACAGGAACCGCCGCTCGGGACGGAGTTCGCCGGCCGTTCAGCCGGCGGACGACCGGGCGTCGCGTAGCCGGCCGGCGCGGTCGGCGGACTCCTGCAGCCCGGCCCGTACCGGCGCGATGTCGGCCTCGGCCGCGGTCAGCTCGCGGGCCAGCCGCCCGAAGGCGCCGAGCACGCCGTGGGCGAGCACCCCGAGCACGGCGAGCGCCAGGACGACCACGACGGCGAGCACGATCCAGAACACCACGGCCGAACCCTAGCCCGCGCCGCCGGGCGCCACCCCGTACCGGGCCAGGGCGGCCCGGGCCTCGGCGGCGACCTGCGCGCCGATCTCGGCCGGCTCCTCCACCACCGCGTTGCCGCCCAGGATCGCGACCAGCCGCCGCGCCCAGGCCAGGTCCGCCGTGCGCACGGTGACGGCCAGCCCACCGGGCGGGTCGTCGACGGGCGTCACGTCCTCGGTCGGGTAGTAGTCGGCGACCCACCGGGCGCTGCGGGCCAGCCGCAGGCGCACGGCCGGGGTGTCGGGGCCGGGCTGGTAGAGCCCGTCGTCGATGCTGCGGCTGGTCGCCTGCGGCGGCGCGGCGGCGGGCTCGTCCAGCACCGTGGCCTCGTCCACCCGGTCGAGCCGGAACAGCCGGACGCCCTCGGCCCGGCGGCACCAGGCCTCGAGGTACCAGTGCCCGTCGACGTAGAGCAGCTGCATCGGGTCGACGGTGCGCTCGGTGCGCTCGTCGCGGGCCGGCACGTAGTAGTGCAGGTGCACCGCGCGCCGGTCCTGCAGCGCCTGCCGGGCGAGCGCCAGGGTCTCCTCCCGGGCGTCGACGCTCACGGCCAGCGGCGCCATCCGGGCCGCCGCGTCACCAGTGGCTGCCGAGACCTTGGCCAGCGCCCGGCTCACGGCGTCGCGCTCGGCCAGGCCGGGCAGCTCCAGCAGCGTGCGAAGCGCGACGACCAGCGCGACCGCCTCGTCGGTGGTCAGCCGCAGCGGCCGCACCATCCCCGCGCTGAACGTGACCCGGACCCGGTCCCCCTCGAAGGCGACGTCGATCAGGTCGCCGGGACCGTAGCCGGGCAGCCCGCACATCCAGAGCAGCTCCAGGTCGCGCTGCAGCTGCCGCTCGGGGACGCCGAAGTCGCGGGCAGCCTCGGCGAGCGCCACGCCCTCGGGACGGGCGGTGAGGTACGGGATCAGGGCCAGCAACCGGGTCATCCGGTCGGTCGCGCCCCCGGCGCTCACGGGCGCGTCCCCATCGCGGCCAGGCGGGTCAACCGGGCGATCACGGCGTCCCGCATGTCGGTCGGCGCCTCCACCACGACGTCGGCGCCGTAGGCGGCGATCTGGTCGGCCAGGGCCCACGGCTCGGTGGTGCGCAGCTGCAGCCGGTCCTCCACCTCACCGGTGCCGTCGTCGGCCGGGCCGAGGGAGGTGGCGTGCCGGCGCAGCCCCACGGCGGTTCCCGGCCGCGCCCGCACCACGACGAGGTACTCCTCCCCCTGCACCTGCCCGGCGACGACCGCGGTCAGGTCGAGGTCGGGCGGCGGCTCGAACGCCCCCGCCGGGCCCACGGCCTTCGGCGTGCCGACGACGCGGGAGAGCCGGAACACCCGCGGCGCCCGCCGGTCCAGGTCGTGCCCGACCAGGTACCAGCGCCCGTGCCAGGCCACCACCCCCCACGGCTGGACGTCCCGGCGGGTCGCGGCGTCCTCGTCGGGGCGCCGGTAGTCGAACTGCAGCCGGCGCCGGTCGCGGGCCGCGGCGTAGCAGGGCTCGAACGCCGCCTCACCCCGGTCCAGGCGGGGCTTGATCGGCAGCGCACGGGACGAGTCGACGTCGACGCCGGCGGCCTTGAGCTTCACCAGGGCGCTCTGCGCGGTGCCGGCCAGCTGCGCGGACTCCCACAGCCGCAGTGCCAGGCCCACGGCGGCTGCCTCCTCCCCGGTGAGGTGGATCTCGGGCAGCTCGTAGTCGGCGCGGGCGATGCGGTACCCGTCCTCGGTGTCGAAGACGCTGGTGCGCCCGGTCTCGAGGGGCACGCCCATCTCGCGCAGCTCGGCCTTGTCCCGCTCGAACATGCGCTTGAACGCCTCGTCGGCCCGGTCGCTGCCGTCGTCGGGCTCGTACCCGGGCACGGTGGCGCGGATGCGCGCCGCCGTCACGTACTGCCGGGTGCTGAGCAGCGCGATGACCAGGTTGACCAGTCGCTCCGCCCGCTTGGCCGCCATGGCCCCCAGGCTAGTCAGCCCGCCGGGGAGCCGTCGTCGCCCGGCCGCGCGGCGGCGTGCTGGTTAGCCTGCGGGTATGACCAGTGCTCCCCCGTCCGCGCCCGCATCCCGGATCCGCTGGCGGCGGGGCCGGGTCACCGCGACCGGCCGGGCCTGGCGCGACGCGCTGGAGGTGACCGTCGAGGTGGCCGATGACGGCGAGCTGCGGGCGCTGGCCTACCCCTCCCTCGTCGGCGTCCCCGAGGTGGGCGACGAGGTGCTGCTCAACACCACCGCGCTGGCGCGGGAGCTGGGCACCGGCGGCTACGCGATGGTGGTGGCCGTCCCCGACCGGCTGCCCCCGGACCCCGAGGGCCCCGGGCACCTGGTGAAGGCCCGGTACACGCCGCTGCAGGTGATGGTGCAGGGCGTCGACGAGCAGGAGACCGAGCACCACGCGACGATCGCGGACGCCGACGACCTCGGCGGGATGCCGGTCGTCGTGGCCGACCTGCACTCGGCCCTGCCGGCGGTCCTGATCGGGATGCTGGCGACCGACCCCGATCTCAAGGTCGCCTACGTGATGACCGACGGCGGGGCGCTGCCCGCCGCGTTCTCCCGCACGGTGGGCGCGCTCAAGCCCTCGCTGGCCGGCGTGGTGACCGCCGGTCAGGCCTACGGCGGTGACCTGGAGGCGGTCACGCTCCACACCGGGCTGCTGGCGGCGAGGCACGTGCTGCACGCCGACCTGGCGGTCGTCACGCAGGGACCCGGCAACCTGGGCACGGGAACGCCGTGGGGCTTCTCCGGGGTGGCCGCGGGCGAGGCGTGCAACGCCGTCAGCGTCCTGGGCGGCCTGCCGGTCGGGGCCCTGCGCATCTCCGACGCCGATCCGCGCCCGCGCCACCGCGGTGTCTCCCACCACTCGCTGACCGCGTTCGGGCGGGTGGCGCTGGGCGGCGTGACCCTGGTGGCGCCCCGTGGGCTCTCCTCCGAGCTCGGCGGTCAGGTGGACGAGGACCTGGCGAGCCAGCCGGAGCGGAACACCGTCGTCTGGGTGGACACCGACGGGCTCGACGCCGCGCTGGGGCTCTCACCCGTCCCGCTGCGCACGATGGGCCGCGGCTACCCCGAGGAGCGGGCCTACTTCCTGGCCGCGGCGGCGGCCGGGCGCTACGCGGCGCTCCAGGTGCCGGTGCCCGAAGATGCGGAGGGCTCGGCCGAGACCGTCTCCACGCCCGACGCCTGACGCCGTCCCGGAACGGCGAGTCATGCGAACTCGGGGCCATCAGCGACCGATGACCACGAGTTCGCATGGCTCGGCAGCTCACATGCTGGCGATGAGCTTCTCCACGCGCTCGTCGACGGACTTGAACGGGTCCTTGCACAGCACGGTCCGCTGCGCCTGGTCGTTGAGCTTGAGGTGCACCCAGTCGACGGTGAAGTCGCGCCGCTTCTCCTGCGCCTTGCGGATGAACTCGCCGCGCAGCTTGGCGCGGGTGGTCTGCGGGGGCACGTTCTTCGCCTCGAAGACCCGCGGCTCGTGCGCCACCCGGTCGACCTGGCCGTTGCGCTCGAGCAGGTAGTACAGCCCCCGGGTGCGGCTGATGTCGTGATAGGCCAGGTCCATCTGCGCGATGCGCGGCGAGGACAGCGGCAGGTCGCGCTTGGCGCGGTAGCGCTCCAGCAGGTTGTACTTGATGGCCCAGTCGATCTCGCGGTCGATCAGGCTGAGGTCCTCGCTGTCGACGGCCTTGAGCACCCGCCCCCACAGTTCGAGCATCTGCCGGTGCACCGGGGTGCAGCCCTCGCGGTCGGCGAACTCGGTGGCGCGGCTGTGGTACTCGGCCTGGATCTCCAGCGCCGACATCTCGCGGCCGCCGGCCAGCCGCACCTTCCGGCGGCCGGTCATGTCATGGCTGATCTCGCGGATCGCCCGGATCGGGTTCTCCAGCGTCATGTCGCGGATCGGGGTGCCCGCCTCGATCATGCGCAGCACGAGGTCGGTCATGGCGACCTTGAGCAGCGTCGTCGTCTCGCTCATGTTCGAGTCACCGACGATGACGTGCAGCCGCCGGTAGCGCTCGGCGTCGGCGTGCGGCTCGTCGCGGGTGTTGATGATCGGCCGGGACCGCGTGGTGGCGCTGGAGACGCCCTCCCAGATGTGCTCCGCCCGCTGGCTGACGCAGTACAGCGCGCCGCGCGGGGTCTGCAGGACCTTGCCGGCGCCGACGACGATCTGCCGGCTGACGAGGAACGGGATCAGGACGTCGGCGAGCCGGCCGAACTCGCCGTGCCGGCCGACGAGGTAGTTCTCGTGGCAGCCGTAGCTGTTGCCGGCCGAGTCGGTGTTGTTCTTGAACAGGTAGATGTCGCCGGTGACGCCCTCCTCGGCCAGGCGCTGCTCGGCGTCGACCAGCAGGCCTTCCAAGATCCGCTCGCCGGCCTTGTCGTGGACGACGAGCTCGGAGAGGTCGTCGCACTCGGCCGTCGCGTACTCGGGGTGGCTGCCGACGTCGAGGTAGAGCCGGGAGCCGTTGCGCAGGAAGACGTTGGAGCTGCGCCCCCACGAGACCACCCGTCGGAACAGGTAGCGGGCCACCTCGTCCGGTGACAGCCGGCGCTGCCCCTTGAAGGTGCACGTGACGCCGTACTCGGTCTCGATGCCGAAGATCCGTCGGTCCACGCTCCGAGCCTAGGCGCCGGAAGCGACACCGGCCCACCGCCGGACCGGCGGGGCGCTACCGCTTCGCGTCGAGCCGCTGCAGCAGGTCGTCGAACGCCTGCTCGATCTCGTCGTGCCCGTTCTGAGACGCCCGCTGCTTGCCGTGGATCAGCGCGGCCCGGTTGACCTTCGAGAAGTCGCCGTACGGGAAGTGGTAGCGCTTCTTCGTCTCCTCGCCGGCGTCCGGATCGACGGCGAGGTGCCAGGCGGCGTAGCCGTCCCAGCCATGCGCGTCGATCTCGGCATTGCCGTCGTCGGCGGACGGTGCGGCGTCGGACCATTCGGTCTCGTCGTCGTACTTCCCGTCGTCGATGAGCTTCCTCGCCTGCGCGAGCGCGTCGTCGTTGAGTTCGTAGTCCGGCATGCCCGCTCCCCTACCCCGTACGCGCGGGTCATCCGCCCGACTGCGGATGCCCCTCGCCGCTGTCGGTGGCGCCCCCGGCGGTGTCGGGGGCGGCGGGGTCACCGAGCCCGGCCGGCGTGCCCGGGGCGGGGTGGCTGGGCACGTGGGCGGAGGTGGGCGGCTGCGTCCCCTCGGTACCGGTCTCGCCGTCACCGAGCAGGGTGTGCAGGGCGGCGCCCACGACGCGGCGGAACGCCCGCTTGGGGCGCCGCCTGTCCAGGACGGCGACCTCCAGCTGCTGGGCGGTCAGCCGCGACGGACCGCCGTCACCGCTCCCCGCGGTGGCGGGGCTGACCGCGGAGAGGGCGTCGACGCCGACCTTGAGCGCGTCGGCGAGCCCCATGCCGGCGTGGAAGTGGTCGCGCAGGTGCCCGGTGACGGCGTCGGCCTGGCCGCCCATGACCACGAAGTCGGGCTCGTCGACGACCGAGCCGTCGAAGGTGAGCCGGTAGAGCTGGTCGCGGTCGGGGGTCTCCCCCACCTCGGCGACGCACAGCTCGACCTCGTAGGGCTTCATCTGCTCGGTGAAGATGGCGCCGAGGGTCTGCGCGTAGGCATTGGCGATCACCCGGCCGGTGACGTCGCGGCGGTTGTATGAGTAGCCGCGGACATCGGCCAGCCGGACGCCGGCGACGCGCAGGCTCTCGAACTCGCTGTAGCGGCCGACCGCGGCGAAGCCGATGCGGTCGTAGATCTCGCCGATCTTGTGCAGCGTGGAGCTGGGGTTCTCGGCGATGAGCAGCACGCCGTCGACGTAGGTGAGGACGGCGACGCTGCGACCGCGGGAGATGCCCTTGCGGGCGTACTCCGAGCGGTCGCGCATGACCTGCTCGGCGGAGGCGTAGTAGGGCATGGTCATGGCTCAGGCCTCCCCGGCCGCATTCTGGCGCTCGGCGGCCGCGCGCTCGGTCACGATGGCGTCGGCGACGGCGGCGATCTCGGCGTCGGTGAGCCGGACGGCGCCTTCGGCGTCGACCCGGTAGACGATCGGGTACAGCCGCCGGACCGGGTCGGGACCGCCGGTGGCCGAGTCGTCGTCGGCCGCGTCGTAGAGGGCCTCGACGACGGTGCGGGTCGCGGCTGCGGCGTCCAGGCCCTGCCGCCACGTCTTCTTGAGGCTGTTCCGGGCGAACAGCGAGCCGGAGCCGACCGTGGCGTAGCCGCGCTCCTCGTAGTTCCCGCCGGTGACGTCGTAGCTGAAGATCCGGCCCGGGAGCTCGCCGGGGGCGGCGTCGAGGTCGAAGCCGGCGAACAGCGGGACGACGGCCAGGCCCTGCAGCGCCGCGCCGAGGTTCCCGCGGATCATCTGCGCCAGGCGGTTGGCCTTGCCGTCGAGGGAGAGCGTGAGGCCCTCGATCTTCTCGTAGTGCTCGAGCTCGACCTGGTAGAGCTTCACCATCTCGATGGCGATGCCCGCGGCGCCGGCGATGCCGATGACGCTGTAGGAGTCGGCCGGGTAGACCTTCTCGATGTCGCGGCTGGAGATCAGGTTCCCCATGGTGGCGCGCCGGTCGCCACCCATGAGCACGCCGCCGGCGTAGGTCGCGGCGACGATCGTGGTGCCGTGCGGGGCGATGTCACCCACGGGCAGCTGCGGGACCGGGCGCCGACCGGGCAGCAGGTCGGGCGCGGTGGACCCGAGGAAGTCGGTGAACGAGGAACCCACCCGGTCCAGGTACGCGGGCGGGAACCCGCTCCGGCCAGCTGACGACTCGTTCACCCATCCGCCTCTCCCGCCTGCATGCGCCGGCGTCCACCCGTTGCTCCGCCGGGAGCTTCGTGCTCCTCGGCGTCAGGGCGACCCTACCGGCGGTCGCTCCACCCGGATGGCTCGGACCGGGCCGAGGCCGGCAACCGAGAACATGGCCGTGATGCGCTGGCTCAGGGTGTGGAAGCGGACGTAGTCCGCGGCCGCGCGCAACACCTCCGGATCGTCCCTGAACTGGCCGAGCCCGCCGTTGCAGTTGAAACACAACAGCGCCCGGACGGCGCCCGTCGCGTGGTCGTGGTCGACGTGCTGGGCGGGCGCGGTGCGGCAGATGGCGCATACCCCGCCCTGTACTTCGAGCATCACATCCGCCTCGGCCGCCGTGATGCCATACCGCCGTGTGAGGTGGTACGAGCGTGCACCGCCCGCTTTCGCACGCGAGGCGTGGCCGCGGGCGTTGTGGCACGGGAGGCAGTGGGTGGCGTGCCCGGAGCGGGTCGTGCGCGTCTTCGGGAACTGCTCGAACGCCTTCACCTCGCCGCAGTCGGGACACCACTTCGAGCCTTCCGGGACGTCGAGGCCCTTCGGTGCCAGCCGGTGCTTGCGTGGTTGGAGACGGCGGGCTTCCCGGCTCTTGGCAGCTCGTTCGGCGAGATGCGTGCGGCAGTAGAAGGCGAGTCCGTCACGCGATCTCTTGTTCTTGCTGAAGTCGGAGACGGGGCGGTGCGCCCGGCAGTCACGACAGAACTTGGTGTCCACCGATCAGCTTCTTCACCAGAAGATGATCTTGGTCACTGGCCCCCTTTTTGTACGTACGCACGCACGAAGTCCTCACTGTTCTCCTCGAGGACGTCGTCGATCTCGTCCAGCAACGAATCGACGTCCTCGGTCATCTCCTTGTGGCGCTCGGCCACCTCCGAGTCGACCGACGCCTCGATCTCCTCGTTCTCCTCGCGCGACCGCGTCGCCTTCTGCTGCCCGCCGGTGTCCCTGGTGGCCATGCTGCCCTCCGGTCCTTCTCGTGGCTGGTGCTGGTCAGGAAAGTACCCGCAGGAACCGACATCCGGCGTCCGCCGGCCGAGGGCGGTGGAGACAGCCCATCGCTGAGGACGGCCGGTCAGGGGCCGGTGATCGTGTCGACGAGCTCCTGGGCCGTCGCGGAGGCCTCGAAGAGCGCGCCGACGTGCTCCCGGGTGCCCCGCAACGGCTCGAGCGTCGGGATGCGCACCAGGTTCTCCCGGCCCAGGTCGAAGACCACCGAGTCCCAGGAGGCGGCGGCGATCTGCGTCGGGAAGCGGCGCAGGCACTCGCCGCGGAAGAACGCCCGGGTGTCTGCCGGTGGGGTCACCATCGCACGCGTCACCTCGTCGTCGGTGAGCAGCCGCTGCATGGCCCCGCGGGCGACCAGCCGGTTGTAGAGCCCCTTGTCCGGCCGGACGTCGGAGTACTGCAGGTCGACCAGCTGCAGCCGCGAGTCGTTCCAGTCCAGGCCGTCGCGGGAGCGGTACCCCTCGAGCAGCCGCAGCTTCGCCGGCCAGTCCAGCTGGTCGGCGAGGCGCATCGGGTCGGCCGCCAGGTCGTCGAGGACCGCCGCCCATCGGTGCAGCACGTCGGTGGTCTGCTCGTCGGCCTCCCCGCGGGTCGCCACGAAGCGCTCGGCCGCCTCCAGGTAGAGCCGCTGCACCTCGATCGCGGTCAGCTGCCGTCCGTCGCGGAGCCGGACCCGGTGGGTGAGCGAAGGGTCGTGGCTGACCGCCTGCAGCTCGGCCACCGGCTCCTCGATCGCGAGGTCGGAGGGCAGGGCCCGCGCCTCGATCATGGCCAGCACCAGCGACGTCGTCCCGACCTTGAGGTAGGTGGACAGCTCCGCCAGGTTCGCGTCGCCGATGATCACGTGCAGCCGGCGGTACTCGTCGGGGTTGGCGTGCGGCTCGTCGCGCGTGTTGATGATCGGCCGCTTCAGGGTCGTCTCCAGACCCACCTCGACCTCGAAGAAGTCGGCGCGCTGCGAGAGCTGGAACCCCGGCGTCCGGCTCTCCGTCCCGATGCCGACCTTGCCGGAGCCGGCGAACACCTGCCGGGTGACGAAGAACGGCACCAGCCCGCGGATGATGTCGATGAACGGCGTCCGCCGGTCCATCAGGTAGTTCTCGTGCGCGCCGTAGGACGCGCCCTTGCCGTCGGTGTTGTTCTTGTAGAGCTGGATCGGGTGCGTGCCGGGGATCTGCACTGCGCGGCGGGCGGCCTCAGTCATGACCCGCTCCCCCGCCTTGTCCCACAGGACGATGTCGCGCGGGGTGGTGACCTCCGGCGTCGAGTACTCCGGGTGCGCGTGGTCGACGTAGAGGCGCGCGCCGTTGGTCAGGATGACGTTGGCCATCCCGGAGTCCTCGTCGAGGTCGTTGTGGTCCAGGGCCTGGGCCGGGGTCAGGTCGAAGCCCCGGGCGTCGCGCAGCGGTGACTCCTCCTCGAAGTCCCACCGGGGACGGCGGGGCGTCGGCGCATCGGCCACCGCCCACGCGTTCACGACGAGGCTCGACAGCGTGGTCGGGTTCGCCCCCGGCTGCCGCGGCACCGAGATGCCGTACTCGACCTCGGTGCCCATGACCCGCCGCACGCTCATGGCCCAACCCTAGGCCGAGGCCGCTCCGGGGACCGGTGCCGGCATCGAGCCGCGGACCTGGCACATACCGGATCGGTTCCGTAGCCTCGGTGGTGCCCCGGCCGCACCAGCGCGGTCATCGGGACGAACGCGGGCCACGGCCGTCGAGCCGGTACCCCGCATCTTTCGGACGCGCCGCGCGCCCTCTCCGCCCAGCGGCAGTGGTCCTTCTCCGTCGATCCGGCTCCGTGGGTGGAGCGTGCTGTCCCCGTTCGGTGGGCCGGCCGCGTGGGCGACCGCCGTTCGAGAGGATCATGACGAACCCGAGCACCACCTCCGGCCCGTCCACCCGCGTCTTCCGGCGGCGCACCGCCGGCCTCGCCGCCACCGGCGCCCTGCTCCTGGCGCCGTTCCTGGGCACGGGCACCGCTGCTGCCGCCGACGACGAGACCTGGGACCGCCTCGCGCAGTGCGAGAGCAGCGGCAACTGGTCCATCAACACCGGGAACGGCTACTACGGCGGCCTGCAGTTCTACCAGCCCACCTGGGAGGGGTTCGGCGGCACCGAGTACGCCCCGCGGGCCGACCTCGCCACCCGCGAGCAGCAGATCGCGATCGCCGAGAAGACCCTGGCGGTCCAGGGCTGGGGCGCCTGGCCGGCCTGCTCGGCGAAGCTGGGCCTGACCGAGGCGGACAAGGCCGGCAGCGCCACGCCTCCGGCAGCCGCCCCGGCCCCCACGGCCGAGGCACCGGCGTCCGCGCCGGCCGACGCCGGGCAGCAGTACACGGTCCAGGCAGGTGACACGCTGTCGGGGATCGCATCGGCCAACGGGCTGCTGTGGCAGACCCTGTACGAGGCCAACCGCGACGTCATCGGCGCCGACCCGGGCCTCATCCACCCCGGCCAGGTCCTCCGCCTGGGCTGACCCCGCGGACGAGCGGCCTCCGACCCGCCGCCGTCCTGGCTCAGCACAGGGGGTCCTGGCTCACGACCGATCGTGAGCCAGGACCCCTGATGATCAGGTGACCTGATCATCAGGGAGCCACGGGCAGCCGGGAGCCACGGGCAGCCGGATGGCCCGGCCACCGCGTGGTGGCCGGGCCATCCGTCGTCGTGCCTAGAGGTACTGGCCGGTGTTGGTCGCCGTGTCGATGGCGCGCCCGGCCTCGTTCCCCTTGCCGCTGATGAGCGTGCGGATGTAGACGATCCGCTCGCCCTTCTTGCCCGAGATCCGCGCCCAGTCGTCGGGGTTGGTCGTGTTGGGCAGGTCCTCGTTCTCCTTGAACTCGTCGAGGCACGCCTGCATCAGGTGGCCGACCCGCAGGCCCCCGGTCCCGGTCTCCAGCCGCTCCTTGATCGCCATCTTCTTCGCGCGATCGACGATGTTCTGCAGCATGGCGCCGGAGTTGAAGTCCTTGAAGTAGAGGACCTCCTTGTCACCGTTGGCGTAGGTGACCTCGAGGAAGCGGTTCTCCTCGCTCTCGGTGTACATGCGCTCGACGGTGCGCTGGATCATCGCGGCGATCGTCGCCTCGCGGTTGCCACCGTGCTCGGCGAGGTCGTCGGGGTGCAGCGGCAGGTCGGGCACCAGGTACTTGCTGAAGATGTCGCGCGCGGCCTCGGCATCGGGCCGCTCGATCTTGATCTTCACGTCGAGCCGGCCGGGCCGCAGGATCGCCGGGTCGATCATGTCCTCGCGGTTCGAGGCGCCGATGACGATGACGTTCTCCAGGCCCTCGACGCCGTCGATCTCGCTGAGCAGCTGCGGGACGATCGTGGACTCGACGTCGGAGGAGACCCCCGAGCCGCGGGTGCGGAAGATCGAGTCCATCTCGTCGAAGAACACGATGACCGGCGTGCCTTCGCTGGCCTTCTCCCGCGCGCGCTGGAACACCAGCCGGATGTGCCGCTCGGTCTCCCCGACGTACTTGTTGAGCAGCTCGGGGCCCTTGATGTTGAGGAAGTAGGACTTCGCCTGGTGGACGCCCTCGCCACGGACGGCGGCGACCTTCTTCGCCAGCGAGTTGGCCACGGCCTTGGCGATCAGCGTCTTGCCGCAGCCGGGGGGGCCGTACAGCAGGATGCCCTTGGGCGGGCGCAGCTGGTACTCGCGGAAGAGATCGGCGTGCAGGAACGGCAGCTCGACGGCGTCCCGGATCTGCTCGATCTGCCGGGAGAGGCCGCCGATGTCGGTGTAGTCGATGTCGGGGACCTCTTCGAGGACGAGCTCCTCGACCTCGCTCTTGGGGATCCGCTCGTAGACGTAGCCCGACCGGCTCTCCAGCAGCAGCGAGTCACCGACCCGCAGCGGCTGGCCGGTGAGCGAGTCGGCCAGGTAGACGACGCGCTCCTCGTCGGTGTGCCCGATGACGAGCGCCCGTGGGGTGACGCCGTCGACGGGCTCCAGCAGCTCCTTGAGCATGACGACGTCGCCCTGGCGCTCGAAGTCCCGCGCCTCGACGACGTTCATCGCCTCGTTGAGCATGACCTCCTGGCCGGGGCGCAGGGTGTCCACCTCGACGTTCGGCGAGACCGACACCCGCAGCTTGCGGCCGCCGGTGAACACGTCGACGGTCCCGTCGTCGAACCGGGTCAGGAAGATGCCGTAGCCCGAGGGTGGCTGCCCGAGCCGGTCGACCTCCTCCTTGAGCGTGACCAGCTGCTCCCGCGCGTCGCGCAGCGTGCCGGCCAGCTTGTCGTTGCGCTCGGAGAGGAAGGCGGCCCGGCCCTCCGCCTCCGCTATCCGCTCCTCCAGCGCGCGCACCTGGCGCGGGCTGTCTGCCACCTTGCGGCGGAGCAGGCTGATCTCCTCCTCGAGGTAGGAGATCTGGCTGAGCAGCGAGGCGACGTCACGCTCACGCCGCGCCTTCATCTCGTCAGGACCCAGGCCCATCACGCACCTCCGCACTGTCGGGGGAGCCAGGACGCAAATCTATACACGCGCGACGACACTTCGCCGTCGCCTCGCGGGGTCCGTGGCGGGGTGCTACTGAGGTGCTGGAACGGCCCTCCTGCAGGGGCCCGCCGCGAGCGTGCGAGCGGTGGGGGCAGGGGGGTCCTCCTTCAGTGCTTCTGCGCGCGGCGCTGGCGGACGGGGGCGACCGCGCCCTCGGCCAGGCGGCGTGCGGTGACGAGGAAGGCGGTGTGGGCGACCATCCGGTGCTCCGGGCGCACGGCCAGGCCGACCGCGTGCCACGGCCGCATCAGGGTCTCCCAGGCGTAGGGCTCGGTCCACACGCCCTGCGCGCGCAGCGCCTCCACGTAGGTGGACAGCTGGGTGACGGTGGCGACGTAGCCCACCAGCACGCCGCCGGGACGCAGCGCGGCGGCGACCGTCGGCAGGACCGCCCACGGCTCCAGCATGTCCAGGACGACCCGGTCGACCACCTCGTCGGCCGGGTGGTCGGCCAGATCGCCCAGCCGCAGGCTCCAGTTGCTCGGGACCTCGCCGAAGAAGGCGCCGACGTTCGTGCGCGCGACGTCGGCGAAGTCCTCGCGCCGCTCGTAACTGGTCAGCGAGCCCCCGGCGCCGACGGCCCGGAGCAGCGAGCAGCTGAGCGCGCCGGAGCCGGCGCCGGCCTCCAGCACCCGCATGCCGGGCCCGATGTCGCCGAAACCGACGATCTGCGCGGCGTCCTTCGGGTAGATCACCTGCGCGCCGCGCGGCATGGAGAGCACGTAGTCGGCGAGCAGCGGGCGCAGCGCCAGGTACCCGGTGTTGGCCGTCGAGTGCACGACCGACCCCTCGGGCGCACCGATGAGGTCGTCGTGCTCGATGGCGCCGCGGTGGGTGTGGAACTGCTTGCCGGGCGTCAGGACGACGGTGTGCAGCCGGCCCTTGGGGTCGGTCAGCTGCACCCGGTCCCCCGCGACGAACGCGCCCTCCACGGGCTCGGCCCGCTGCGCGGAGGGGCTCTCCCCCGCCTCGTCCGGCGCCTGCTGCGCCTCGTCGACGACGTCGGTCCCCGGCTCCTGCTCACTGGTCACGGGCGACCAGCGTACGGACGCCGCCGCTGTGACCCGGGACGCCGATGCGGCGCGGACACTCGGAACTGTCGGAGGCGCGACCTAGCCTCGGGTGCATGACGGCGATGGTGGACACCGACCCGCGACCCGGCACGCCCGACGGCGGGACCGAGCCGCCCGCCGAGGTGACCGCACCGCGCCGCCCCTCGCTCTCGCCCAGCCGGGCGGCGGACTTCAAGACCTGCCCCTTGCTCTACCGCTTCCGCACCATCGACCGGCTGCCCGAGCGCAAGAGCCTGGCCGCCGTCCGCGGCACCCTCGTCCACTCCGTGCTGGAACGCCTCTACGACCTGCCCCCGGCGCAGCGCACCCCGGAGAGCGCCCTGGAGCTGCTCGAGCCGGCGTGGGCCGAGCTGCGCGACGAGCCGGGCATCGCCGAGCTGTTCGCAACCGGCCAGGACGAGGGCGCCGAGAGCGATGCGAACGCGCCCGAGTCGGTGGCGGCCTGGCTGGCCTCGGCCGGGAAGCTCGTCGAGAAGTACTTCTCGCTGGAGGACCCGCGCCGCATCCAGCCGGCGGGTCGGGAGGAGCTCGTCGAGGTCACGCTGCCCGACGGGCTGCTGCTGCGCGGTTACGTCGACCGGCTGGACGTCGCCCCCAACGGCGCGCTCCGGGTGGTCGACTACAAGACCGGGTCGATGCCGCGCGAGGCGTTCGAGTCCAAGGCGCTGTTCCAGATGAAGTTCTACGCGCTGGTGCTCTGGCGCACCCGCGGGGTGGTGGCCGCTCAGCTCAAGCTGCTCTACCTCGGCGACGGCGACGCGCTCACCTACGCCCCGGAGGAGGCCGAGCTCGTGCGCTTCGAGCGCACGCTGCTGGCCATCTGGTCGGCGATCGAGCGGGCCGTCGCCACGGGTGAGTTCCGGCCGAACAAGAGCCGGCTCTGCGGCTGGTGCGACCACCAGGCGCTGTGCCCGGCGTTCGGCGGCACTCCCCCGCCCTTCCCGGCGGAGGCCGCAGCGTCAGCCGGCTGGCGGACGACCCTGCCGGTGACGCCGGTGTGACCGGCGCGGTGACCGTTCGCGCCGCCGTGCCGGCGGATCTCGCCGCCGTGCTGGATCTGTACCGCCAGCTGTACCCGGAGCTCGAGCACGACGAGACGCTGCGGGTGCAGGACGCCTGGGCCAGCACCATGACGACACCCGGGCGCACGGTCCTCGTCGCCGAGGCCGCCGGAACCGTGGTCGGAACGGCGGATGTCACGGTGGTCGCCAACACGGCTCACGCCGGTGAGCCCTACCTGCTGGTCGAGAACGTCGTCGTGGACGGCACCCACCGCCGCACCGGCGTGGGAGCGACCCTCCTGGGCGCCGCACGGGAGCACGGCCGCCGGGCCGGCTGCTACAAACTGCAGCTCTCTGCCGACGACCCGGCGGCCTTCGCGTTCTACGAGGCCGTCGGACTGCGTCCGGCGGCACGGACCTACAAGGAGTACCTCGGCTGACCGACCGGAGCGTGCGGCCTGCATGTCCCGCCGGGTCGGTCCTCGGCCCGCGTCCGCTGCGAGCGCCGGCACCCAGGCCGCGACACCTCTTCACCGGGACCAGTGACCAGCGAGACTGTGCCCGTGCATCCCGACAAGAGGCTCGAGATCCTGACGGCGTTCGCCGCCGCCACGGCGGACCCGAGCCGCCTGGGCGCACTGCTGGGCGACGCGGCCGACGACTCCGACGCCGTGCGAAGGCTGCAAACGGCCTACGGGTTCACCCCCGGTCAGGCGCGGGCGGTCCTCGACCTCCAGCTCGCCCGGATCACCCGGGAGCACCGCGCCCGGCTGCAGACCGAGATCGACGCCCTGCGCGACGCTGCCGCCGGGCTCTGGGACCCGCCGATCGAGGTCACGGCGACGGCGAGGTCCGGGCGGGAGATCGTCGTCGGCCTCCCGGACCATGAGCACGACGTCCACGGCGACGACTCGGCCGACTGCCTCGACCGCATGGTCGTCCTCGTACGCGACGAGCTGGCGGGCCCGCGCCGGCGCAGGGTGACCGTCACCTTCACCGCAACCGTCCCCGACGGGCCACGTACCGTCCACGTCGATCCGGTGGGCAGCGCCTCGTTCCGCTACGACGACCTCGGCACGGCATAGCCCGCGGCCCCCGGAACTCAGCGCGGGGTGGCGCTCGCCACCTCGCGGGCGGTGAGCACCGCCTCGAGCTCCGGCACCCCGACCCCCACGAGCGTCTCCACCAGCGTGAGCCCCGGTGCCGGCGGAACAGGCTGCATCGCGGGCACGCCCAGCACCGCCATCCCGGCGGCCATCCCGGCGGTCACGCCGACCAGCGAGTCCTCGACCACCACGCAGCAGGCCGGCTCGACGCCCAGCGCCGCGGCTGCCTTCAGGTAGGGGGCCGGGTCCGGCTTGCGCGCGGGCACCTCGTCGCCGCAGACGGTCAGGTCGAACGGGCTGCCGCCGAGGTCCGTCGCGATGCTCGCCAGCACGATGTCGGCGAGCCGGCGGGGCGTCGTCGTCACCAAGGCGGTGGCCAGGCCCGCGGCCCGCACCGCGGACAGCAGTTCCCGGGCGCCGGGCTGCCACACGACGCCGCCGGCCATGAGCACGCCGACCCGCTCCTCGATCCAGGCCGCGTCCACAGCGAGCTGTTCGGCGGTGGCGCTGATGCCGAGGTCCGCGTAGAGGACGCCCATCGCCGTCGGCATGCTCGTGCCCACCGTGCGGGCCCGCGCCTCGGCCGACATCCGCCCCCCGAGCCGTCCGGCGAGCTCGAACATCGCCTCGCCCCAGTACTCCTCCGTCTGCACCAGCGTGCCGTCCATGTCGAACAGCACCGCCCGCAACGCGCTGGAACGGCCTCCGTCCAGAGGCTCGCCCCGAGCCGGCGAGGGGTGAGGGGGACGGGGGTCCTTCATTCGTCCTCGGTCCGGTAGCCGAGGTTGGGTGAGAGCCACTTCTCCGCCTCCGCGAGCGTCCAGCCCTTGCGCCGGGCGTAGTCCTCGACCTGATCCCGCCCGACCCGGCCCAGCACGAAGTACTGGGCCTGCGGGTGCGCGAAGTAGAGGCCGCTCACCGCCGCACCCGGCCACATGGCGAGGCTCTCCGTGAGCTCGATACCGGTGGCCGCCTCGACGTCGAGGAGGTCCCAGATCGTCTGCTTCTCGGTGTGCTCGGGGCAGGCCGGGTAGCCCGGGGCCGGCCGGATGCCGCGGTACTTCTCGGCGATGAGGGCCTCGTGGTCCAGCGCCTCGTCGGCGGCGTAGCCCCAGAACTCCCGGCGCACCCGCTCGTGCAGCCGCTCGGCGAACGCCTCGGCCAGCCGGTCGGCCAGCGCCTCCAGCATGATCGCGCTGTAGTCGTCGTTGTCCTTCTTGAACGCCGCCACCCGCTCGGCCGCGCCCAGCCCGGCCGTCACCGCGAACGCACCGACGTAGTCGCGCAGGCCGGTGTCCTTCGGCGCCACGAAGTCCGCCAGTGACTTGCGCGGCGAGCCGTCGCGGCCCTCGGTCTGCTGCCGCAGCTGGTGCAGGGTCGCCCGCACGGCGGTGCGGGACTCGTCGGTGTAGACCTCGATGTCCTCGCCGTCGACCCGGTTGGCCGGGAACAGCCCGAGGACGCCGCTGGCCCGCAGCCACTTCTCCGCGACGATCCGGTCCAGCATCTGCTGGGCGTCGTCGTACAGCCGCCGGGCGGCCTCGCCGGTCGCCGGGTTGTGCAGGATGTCGGGGAACCGGCCGCGCATCTCCCAGGCGTTGAAGAACGGCTGCCAGTCGATGTAGCCGCGCAGCTCCTCGAGCGGGTAGTCGTGGAAGTGCCGGACGAACTGGGTGGCCTCCCCGAGGGCGCAGGCCGGGCCCTCGCAGACGTCCTTCGCCTGCTGCAGCAGCATCCGCGGCCGGGGCGGGGCGTAGCCGCTCCAGTCGATCGGCGTCGGGTTCGCCCGTGCCTCGGCGAGCGGGAGCAGGGCACGGCTGTCCTGGCGGGCGGCGTGCCGCTCCCGGAGCGCCGCGTAGTCGGCGTCGGTCTCGGCCAGCAGCTTCGGGCGCTGCTCGTCGGAGAGCAGGGCGGCGACGACCGGGACCGAGCGCGAGGCGTCCTTCACCCAGATCACCGGGCCGGAGTACTTCTGCGCCACCTTGACGGCGGTGTGCGCCCGCGAGGTGGTCGCGCCGCCGATGAGCAGCGGGATCTCGAACCCCTGGCGCTCCATCTCGGCGGCCAGGTTCACCATCTCGTCCAGCGAGGGGGTGATCAGACCGGAGAGCCCGATGATGTCGGCGCCCTCCTGCTTGGCGGCGTCCAGGATCTTCTGCCCCGGCACCATGACGCCCAGGTCGACCACGTCGTAGTTGTTGCACTGCAGGACGACGCCGACGATGTTCTTGCCGATGTCGTGGACGTCGCCCTTCACGGTGGCCATGACGACCTTGCCGTTGCTGCGCTCGGCGTCGCCGGGCTGCTTCTCCGCCTCGATGAACGGGATGAGGTAGGCGACGGCCTTCTTCATCACCCGGGCGGACTTGACCACCTGCGGCAGGAACATCTTGCCGGCGCCGAACAGGTCGCCGACGACGTTCATGCCGTCCATCAGCGGTCCCTCGATCACCTCGATCGGCCGCCCGCCGCGCTCGGCGATCTCGCGCCGCAGCTCCTCGGTGTCGTCCTCGACGTGTGCGTCGATGCCCTTCACCAGCGCGTGGGTGATCCGCTCCCCCACCGGCAGGGAGCGCCACTCCTCGGTGGCGACCTCGCGCGCCGCGCCGTCCCCGGCGTAGTCGCCGGCGATCTCCAGCAGCCGCTCGGTGGCGTCGGGGCGGCGGTTGAGGACGACGTCCTCGATCCGCTCCCGCAGCTCGACCGGCACCTCGTCGTAGACCTCGAGCGCGCCGGCGTTGACGATGCCCATGTCCATGCCGGCCCGGATGGCGTGGAAGAGGAACACCGCGTGGATGGCCTCGCGGACGCGGTTGTTGCCGCGGAAGGAGAAGGAGACGTTGGAGACCCCGCCGGAGACCAGCGCGCCGGGCAGGTTCTGCTTGATCCAGCGGGTCGCCTCGATGAAGTCGACGCCGTAGTTGGCGTGCTCCTCGATGCCGGTGGCGACGGCGAAGACGTTCGGGTCGAAGATGATGTCCTCGGCCGGGAACCCGACCTGCTCGGTGAGCACCGCGTAGGCCCGCCGGCAGATGTCGATGCGCCGCTGGAGGTCGTCGGCCTGGCCGTCCTCGTCGAACGCCATGACGACGACCGCGGCGCCGTACCGGCGGCAGAGCCGGGCCTCGCGGACGAACTCCTCCTCGCCGTTCTTCAGCGAGATGGAGTTGACGATCGCCTTGCCCTGGACGTTCTTCAGGCCCGCCTCGATGACCTCCCACTTCGAGGAGTCGACCATCACCGGGACGCGGCAGATGTCGGGCTCGGCGGCGATGAGCTTGGTGAAGCGGTCCATCGCCTCGACGCCGTCGATCATCCCCTCGTCCATGTTGACGTCGATGACCTGGGCGCCGGCCTCCACCTGCTGGCGGGCGACGGCGAGGGCAGCCGGGTAGTCGCCCGCCTTGATCAGGTTCCGGAAGCGGGCGGAGCCGGTGATGTTGGTGCGCTCGCCGACGTTGACGAAGAGGCTCTCCTCGGTGACGGTCAGCGGCTCCAGGCCGGACAGGCGCAGCGCCGGGGACGTCTGCGCCGGCGTCCGTGGCGGCAGCCCCGCCACGGCGCCGGCGATCGCCGCGATGTGCGCCGGCGTGGTGCCGCAGCAGCCACCCACGAGGTTGACCAGGCCGCTCTCGGCGAACTCCGCGACGATGGCGGCCGTCTCGGCGGGCGACTCGTCGTACTCGCCGAAGGCGTTGGGCAGCCCGGCGTTCGGGTAGCAGGAGACGAAGGTGTCGGCGACCCGCGCCATCTCCGCGATGTAGGGCCGCATCTCCTTGGCGCCGAGGGCGCAGTTCAACCCGATCAGCAGCGGCTGCACGTGCCGCACGGAGTTCCAGAACGCCTCGGTGACCTGCCCCGAGAGCGTCCGTCCGGAGGCGTCGGTGATCGTGCCGGAGATCAGCACCGGCCAGCGCCGGCCGCGCTGCTCGAACAACGTCTCCAGGGCGAAGATGGCCGCCTTGGCGTTCAGCGTGTCGAAGATCGTCTCGATCAGCAGCGCGTCGACGCCGCCGTCCACCAGGCCGTTCGCCTGCTCGAGGTAGGCGGCGACCAGGTCGTCGAAGCCGACGTTGCGGGCGCCGGGATCGTTGACGTCCGGTGAGATCGATGCCGTCCGGCTGGTGGGGCCGATCGCCCCCGCGACGAAGCGCGGCCGGCCGGGCGTCCGCTCGGTCATCGCGTCGGCCTCGCGGCGGGCGAGCCGGGCGGAGGCCACGTTCAGCTCGTAGGCCAGCTCCTGCATGCCGTAGTCGGCCAGCGAGATCGTCGTGGCGTTGAAGGTGTTGGTCTCGACGAGGTCCGCCCCGGCCTCGAGGTACTCGCGGTGGATGCCGGCGATGAGCTCGGGCTGGGTCAGGCTGAGCAGGTCGTTGTTGCCCTGCACGTCGCTGGGCCAGTCGGCGAAACGCTCCCCGCGGTACCCGGCCTCGTCGGGACGGTCCCGCTGGATCGCCGTCCCCATCGCGCCGTCGAGCACCAGGATCCGTTCCTCCAGCAGCGCGCGGAGCCGCGCCGTCGCATCGGGACGGAGGGCGGGTGACTCGGACACGGTGATCCCCAGTGGTTCAAGACTCGATGGGCGTGCGGGCCTCGCGCTCCGTCACCCCGGCGGGCTGGCCCAGGCCTGGGCGTTCCCGATGTCGGCTCCCATCTTCGCACCTGGCACACCGGCGGTGCAGCAGGCGTGGCGGGCCGCCACGCCCGCCCACGAGGGCGTTCGGCGGCCGGACCCCGCGGCGCACGGCCGGGCGGCACGGCCGGAGCGACGTAGGCTCACAGGGGTGATCGATCCTCAGTCCGACGCCGATGACCTGCCGCAGCTCACCGACCCGGTGGTCGTGGTGGCGTTCGAGGGCTGGAACGACGCCGGGGACGCCGCCACTGGGGCCGTCGAGCACCTCGAGCTGATCTGGGACGCGAAGCCGTTGGCCGCCCTCGACCCCGAGGACTACTACGACTTCCAGGTCAACCGGCCCACGGTCTCCCTGATCGACGGGGTGAGCCGGCGCATCGAATGGCCCACCACCCGCATCTCCGTGGCCCGGCCGAAGGGGCTGGACCGCGACGTTGTCCTCATCCGGGGCATCGAGCCGAACATGCGCTGGCGCAGCTTCTGCGAGGAGCTGCTGGAGATCCTCGACGAGCTCGACGCCTCCATCGTGGTCGCCCTCGGCGCGCTGCTGGCCGACACCCCGCACACCCGGCCCACGCCGGTGACCGGGTCGGCCTACGACCAGGAGTCCGCACGGGCCTACGGGCTGGAGACCTCCCGCTACGAGGGCCCCACCGGGATCCTCGGTGTGTTCCAGGACGCCTGCGTGCAGGCGGGGCTGCCGGCGATCAGCTTCTGGGCCGCCGTCCCGCACTACGTGTCGCAGCCGCCGTCGCCCCGCGCCACCGTCGCCCTGCTGCAGCGCGTGGAGGAGGTCCTGGAGATCACGGTGCCGCTCGGGGCCCTGCCGCAGCAGGCCGAGGACTGGGTGAAGACCGTCGACGAGATGGCCAGCGAGGACGCCGAGGTCGTCGAGTACGTGCGCTCGCTGGAGGAGCGGGCCACCGAGGTGGACCTGTCGCAGGCCAACGGCGACCAGATCGCCCGGGAGTTCGAGCGGTACCTGCGCCGCCGGGGTGGGCCCACCGGCGGGGCCTGAGCGGCCGGCGCCGTCGAAGCAGGCCACGGCCGCCCGTGGCGCGGTGCGCGTCGTCAGTCGCTGCGCAGCAGCGGTCGCATCTGCGCCGAGGCGTCGGCGTCGAACAGCCGGTCGTGCGTGGCGAGGGCGAACCGGTCGGTCATCCCGGAGACGTAGTCGACGACCTGGGTGAGCGGATCGGCCTCGGTGTCGCGGTAACTGGCCGGGATGAGCTCGGGGTGGGCCAGGTGGTGGTCGACGAGCCGGCGGATGACGTCGACCGCCAGGTGCTTCTGCCCGGCGGCGACGTCGGAGGCGTACACGCGGGCGAACATGAAGTCGCGCAGCTCGTGCATCGCCTGCAGCGGCTCCGGAGCCATGACGACGCGCGCGCTGCCCGGCGCCAGCGAGCCCTCGACGACGGCGTCGATCATGGATCCGACCATCTCGCTGCCCGGCTGCCCGAAGACGGCGACGGCGCGCGCGGGCAGGTCGGAGGTCCGGATGACCCCGGCGCGGACGGCGTCCAGCGCGTCGTGGGACAGGTAGCCGATCCGGTCGGCGTAGCGCACGCACTCGGCCTCACGGGTGGCCGGCGGCGGGTCGATCTTCCAGCTGTGGGCACGGATGCCGTCGCGCACCTCCCAGGTGAGGTTGAGGTCCTCCAGCACCTCCACGATGCGCACGCCCTGGGCTGCGTGGTGCCAGCCGCCGTCGACGTAGGGGTCGAAGGCCTCCTCGCCGATGTGCCCGAACGGCGAGTGCCCGACGTCGTGGCCCAGGGCGATCGCCTCGGCCAGCGTCTCGTTGAGCCCGAGCGCCCGGGCCAGCGAGCGCGCCACCTGGGTCACCTGCAACGTGTGCGTCAGCCGGGTGACGAAGTGGTCGCCGTCGGGGTTGAGGAAGACCTGGGTCTTGTGCTTGAGCCGGCGGAACGCCTTCGCGTGCAGGATCCGGTCCCGGTCCCGCTCGAAGGCGGTGCGCAGCGCGTCCTCCGCCTCCGGCCGTGCCCGGCCCCGGCTGGCCACCGCCCGGGTCGCGGCGGGTGCGAGCTGCTCCTCGGCCCGCTCGCGCGCCGCGCGGTCGGTGAGCCGGAACGGACCGTCGGGGACGCCGGCCATCAGAAGCTCTGCAGCTCCACGCCCAGGAGCGCGTCGACGGCGTCGCAGACGACCTGCGGCGCGTGCTCCTCCAGGTCCTCGCCGCCGGCCAGGGTGCGGGCGGCCCAGGCGTCGACCAGGGCGATCGCGCCGGGGCTGTCGAGGTCGTCGGACAGTCGCTCGCGCAGCCCGTGCAGCACCGGGCCGGCCGGGGCGCCGGCCTCGCGGCCGACGGCGCTCCGCCAGGTGTCCAGCCGCTCCTGCGCCTCGGCGAGCAGCCGGTCGCTCCACTCCCGGTCGGTGCGGTAGTGCCCGGACAGCAGGGCCAGCCGGATGGCCATCGGGTCCACGCCCTCGCCGCGCAGCTTGGAGACGAAGACCAGGTTCCCCCGGCTCTTGCTCATCTTCTCGCCCTCCAGGCCGATCATCGCGGCGTGCACGTAGGCCCGGGCGAAGGGCTTGGTGGCGGTGAGCGCCTCGGCGTGCACGGCGGAGAACTCGTGGTGCGGGAAGACCAGGTCGCTGCCGCCGCCCTGGACGTCGAACTCCATGCCGATCGTGTCCAACGCGATCGCGGCGCACTCGACGTGCCAGCCCGGCCGGCCGCGGGTGCCCCGCGGACCGGGCCAGGCCGGCTCCTCGGGCCGCTCACCGCGCCAGAGCAGCGGGTCCAGGCGGTTGCGCTTGCCCGCCCGGTCGGGGTCCCCGCCACGCTCGGCGAACAAGGTCAGCATCGTGGCCTCGTCGTAGCCGGACTCCGAGCCGAAGCCCGGGGCCTGCGCGACGTCGTGGTAGATGTCGCCGGTGCCGTCGGCCAGGACGTAGGCCAGCCCGGCGTCGAGCAGCTGCTCGATGTACGCCACGATCCGGGGGATCGACTCGACCGCGCCCACGTAGTCCTCCGGGGGCAGTACACGCAGCGCCGTCATGTCCTCCCGGAACAGTGCCGTCTCGCGCATGGCCAGGACGATCCAGTCCTCGCCGTCGCGCGCGGCACGCTCGAGCAGCGGGTCGTCGACGTCGGTCACGTTCTGCACGTAGTGGACGGCGTGCCCGGCGTCGCGCCACACCCGGTTGACCAGGTCGAAGGCCAGGTAGGTGGCGGCGTGCCCCAGGTGCGTGGCGTCGTACGGGGTGATGCCGCAGACGTACATCCGTGCGGTCCGGTCCGGCGTCGTCGCGGCGATCTCACCGCGAGCGGTGTCGTAGACCTTGAGCACGGAGCCCGTGCCGGGCAGGGTCGGCAGCAGGGGGGCGGACCAGGAGAGCACGGTACGAGCCTAGAGCGGGTCTCCGACGGCACCGGCCCCGCAGGTCCGTGCGGGTCATCACGTCGGAGGGAAGGCGCCGGTGGCGCCCCTCTGCAGGAGGAGGAGCGAATGCAGCTCGACGAGTACCTGCCGGCCCTGCGGCGTGTCGACGCCCGGTTCGCCGACGCCGCCGCGGAGGCGGTCCTCGCCCGCGGGTGGGCGGCTCCGGTCCCCGGGTGCCCCGGGTGGTCGCTGGCCGACCTGGTGTGGCACCTGTCCGAGGTGCAGCACTTCTGGGCGTGGGTGGTGCGCACCCGTGCCCGGGACCTCGCCACCTACGTCGAGCCGACGCGCCGCGCCGACGACGAGCTGCTGGGGTACGTGGCCGCGCAGGGCGCCGAGCTGGAGGCGGCGCTCGCCGGAGCCGACCCGGCCGAGCGGGTGTGGACCTGGGCACCGCAGAAGGACGTGGCGTTCGTCCTGCGCCGGCAGCTGCAGGAGGCCACCGTGCACACGGTCGACGTCGAGCAGGTGCTCGGCGACGTGCGCCCGATCCCCGCCCCCGTGGGGCTGGACGGCCTGGACGAGTGGCTGCAGGTCATGGTGCCCGCCGCCCTGCCCGACGGGCCGCCGGAGTCCGCGCACCCCGTCGTCCTCCACGCCGTGGACGCCGACGCCGAGCGCACCCTCTTCCCCGGCACGAAGCCCTTCCCGATCGCCGCGCTCACCGGAACCGCCGGCGACCTGCTCCTGGCCGTGTGGCGCCGGGTCCCGCTGGAGGTGCTCACCGTCGACGGTGACGGCCTGCAGGCGGCCGCGATGATCGACCTCGTGACGCTGGAGTGAGGCCGGAACCGCAGGGGCAGCGCGCACCTAGGGCCAGGTGACGGCGTACCGCTCGAACTCCTGGCCGGTCTGCACGCCGACGACGCAGAACACCAGGCCGGCCGGGTCCAGCATCTGCCAGAAGCCGCCCATGTCGCGGTGCCGGGTGGCGCCCAGGGCCTCCAGCCGGGCGACCTCGGCCGGGATGTCGTCGGTCTCGACGTCGACGTGCCAGCGCGGCGGCGTCCCCTCCCCCGTCCGCTGCACCTCGACGTGCCAGCCGTCGGCGAACGACCCCAGCGAGGCCCACTTCTCGTCGTCGGGGTCGGGCGCGGCGGTGCGCCCCGTGGCGCCGGCCCAGAAGGCGGTGCCGGCCGTGTGATGCTGCGGCGGCAGGTCCAGCAACAGGATGGACAGACGGCTGCGGTGCGGCATGCGCGGGATCCTGGCCCAGGGCACCGACAGGACGACGGCGCCCCGTGCGACTTCTGCGATGTTGCCCCCTACGGCGCACTGACGGGGGCCAGTGTGCAGATCTCGCCGCTCAGAAGGGCGGCCAGGGAAGGGCGGGCCACTCCCCGCTGGGCTCGGGGTGGCGACCGGTGCGCAGCAGCTCGGCCACCCGCCGCTGCGTGCAGCGCACCTCCGCACGGGTCAGGTGCTCGTGCAACTGCTCCCCGAGGTCGCCGCGCAGCTCGTCGGCGAGGCGCTCGAGCACCGTCAGCGCCTCGACGGTCAACGGCGAGCCGGCCCAGCGCCACAGCAGGGTGCGCAGCTTGGGGTCGACGGAGAAGCAGATGCCGTGGTCCACGCCGTGCACGTGGCCGTCGGGCATCGGGATGATGTGCCCGCCCTTGCGGTCGGCGTTGTTCACGACGGCGTCGAACACGGCCATGCGACGCAGCGCCGGGTCGTCGCGGCGGACGAAGGCGGCCAGGTCGACGTCCTCGTCGCCGTCCACCCACAGCTGCACCATGCCGGGGCCGAACGGGCCCTCGCGGAGCACGGTGGGCGGCACGATCCGCCAGCCGGTCGCCTCGGAGACCAGGTAGGCGGAGATCTCCCGGCCGGCGAGGGTGCCGTCGGGGAAATCCCACAGGGGCCGCTCCCCCGCGACCGGCTTGTACACGCACTCGGCGGCGAGGTCGCCGGACCGGATGGCGCCGACCAGGGTCACGTTCGACGCATCGAGCATCCGGCCCTCGACGTCGATCACGCCGGTCCGCAGCAGCTGCAGGGCCTCGGCGTCGTCGGCGGGCGGGCGGAGGTCGCTCCCCTCCGCCGGCTGCTCGCTCACCGCGGGCCGCCGCTCAGCGGCGGTAGCCGTTCTGCCGCGGGCACACGTGGCCCACCGGGTCGAGCGGGAGGGAGCACAACGGGCAGGACGGGCGCCCGGCGGCGACGACCCGGCGGGCGCGGGCGATGAAGGCACGCGCGGCCATGGGGGTGATCGTCACCCGCAGCGCATCGGGCCCCTCGTCGCTGTCGGAGAGGATCACGTCCTCCTCGATCGGCTCCTCGCCGGCGGCCACCGCCTCCACGACGACGGCCTCGGCGGTGCCGTCCCAGGCCAGGCCCATCGCGGCGACGCGGAACTCCTCGTCGACCGGCGCGGTGAGCGGCTCCAGATCGTCGACGTCGGCCTCGGGCGGGATCACCGTGCCGGCCCGGCCGCTGACCTCGTCGAGCAGGTCGTCCATCCGGTCGGCCAGGACCTGCACCTGCGTCTTCTCCAGCGCGACGCTGACGGTACGCCCGGTGTCGTCGGTGGCCTGCAGGTAGAACGTCCTGTCCCCGGGCTGGCCGACCGTTCCCGCGACGAACCGGCTGGGGCGATCGAAGAGATGGAGCTGACGGGGCACGCGCCCAGGTTACGCGGGGGCGCCCGACCCGCCTCCCACCACGGCGTCCGAGGAGGCCTTGCGCCGGCGCCCCTTGCGGGGCGGGGGCATCAGTGCGGAGACGTCGCCGCCGGTGTCGTTGATCCGGGCCACGAACGGCCGGGTGTCGGTGTAGGAGACCACCGAGATCGAGGCAGGGTCGACGACGATCCGCTGGAACTGGTCGAGGTGCAGCCCCAGGGCATCGGCGAGCACGGCCTTGATGACGTCGCCGTGGCTGCAGGCCAGCCAGACCGCGTCCGGGCCCAGCCGTGCGTTCCACTCGCGGACGGCGGCCACCGCCCGGGCCTGGGTCTGGGCCAGGCCCTCCCCCTCCGGGCCCGGGAACACCGCGGCCGAGGGGTGCTGCTGCACGACCTTCCAGAGCGGCTCCTTCACCAGCTCCTTGAGCGGCCGGCCGGTCCAGTCGCCGTAGCGCGCCTCCCCCAGCCGCTCCTCGATCGCCGGCTCCAGGTCGCGCCCGGCGACGACGGCGCCCGCCGTCTGCCGGCACCGTTCCAGGGGGCTGCTGACGACGGCGGCCAGCGGCACCGTCGCCAGTCGCTGCGCCACCGCCTGCGCCTGCGCCTGCCCGGTGTCGTCGAGCTGGACGCCAGGGGTCCAGCCGGCGAGCACCCCTCCGGTGTTCGCGGTGCTCCGGCCGTGCCGCAGGAGGATGACGGTGGTCACCGGGCGAGCGTAGGCGGTGCTCCGTCCTCCCCCGGTCCGTGGCAGCCGCCGCAGCAGCACGGCGGCGGGGCAGGACCCGCCGGTCGCCGGTGCACATGACGATCCGGCAATGGCTTGACGATCGGGTGACGGCATCCCGAAGCGTGTTCGGGGACGGGGAGCACGGGCAGGGGACGAGAGGACCGGACATCCGAGACCAGGAGGCGAGATCGCGATGATGCGTCTGCTCCTCGCCGGACTGAGCGCCAGCACGCTGCTGGTGACCACCGGCGCCCCGACCACCTCAGCGCCGTCGATCGTCCCGGCCGGGCCCACCCCACCCGGCCCGGTGCAGCCGGCCCACGAGCCGCTGCCCCCGGTGGGGAACCCGGGCACCAACACCGTGGAGGCCGGGGAGTTCCCGGCCGGCGGCGCCCCGGCCTACCTGACCGACGTCCGCGCCGCCGGGCACGAGGACTTCGACCGGTTCGTCCTCGAGTTCGAGGGCGACGAGGTCCCCAGCTACCGGGTCGGCTACGTCCAGCCGCCGATCACCGAGGACGGCTCCGGCCGGGAGATCGCCGTGGCCGGCTCGGCGTTCCTGGAGGTGCGGATCAGCCCGGCCAGCGGCGTGGACCTCTCCGGTGACGAGCCCCGGGAGACCTACACCGAGCGTGACCAGATCACCGCACCCGGCGGCCGGGTGATCAGCGAGGCGGTCCAGACCGGCGACTTCGAGGCGATGCTGACCTGGACGATCGGCCTGGAGGAGCACGTGCCCTTCGGCGTCGCCACGTTCTCCGACCCGGCGCGGCTGGTCGTCGACGTCCTGCACCAGTCCGACGGCCTGGAGCCGGTCGGCCAGGGCGATACCGCCGACATCGACGTCGAGGCCACCGGGTCGGCGGTCGTGCTGACCGACGTCCGGCTGGGCGCCCACGACGGCTTCGACCGGATCGTCTTCGAGCTCGCCGGTGACGGCGAGGCCGGGTACCAGATCGGCTACACCGAGGACCCGCGCAGCGCGGGCTCGGGCCACCCGCTGGAGGCGCCCGGCGACGCCACCCTGGGGATCACCCTGTCCAACCTGCTGTACCCGGGCGACGCGCCCGAGGGCGTCACGCCCTGGGAGGGCGAGGAGCGGCTGGAGATCGCCGGGACGAGCACGCTGGAGGCCCTGGTCGCCGACACCCTGTTCGAGGGCCGCTACTCCTCCTACGCGGGGCTCGACCAGCGCCGGCCGTTCGCGGTCGCCCGGCTGGCCGACCCGCAGCGGATCGTCGTCGACGTCCTCGACCGGCAGCCCGACGGCGTCGTGCTGGGCGAGCGCTGCACCAGCCCGGCCGGGTTCGCGGTCGACCACCCGTCGGACTGGTCGGTGAACGCCGGTGAGACCGTGCCGGCCTGCAGCCGGTTCTCCCCGCAGGACTTCGACGTGCCCGATGCCACCGACGTGCGCGTGGCCGCGATCGCCTTCTCCATCGAGCCGGTGGCCTTCGACCGGGTCACCCAGGAGCAGCCCGGGGAGCAGGCCCGCCGTGAGCTGACCGTGGACGGCCGGGACGCCGTGCGGATCGAGCGCACCGCCACCGGCGAGGGGCTCTGGCCCGAGGGCACGCCGTCGACCCGGTACGCCGTCGCCCTCGAGGAGGGTGAGCACGGACCGCGCACGCTGGTCGCGGACACCGTCGGCCTGCCGAAGTTCGACTACGAGCGCAACGTCGAGGTGCTCGACGCGATGATCGGGACGCTGGACCTCGACGCCGGCACGGAGGGCTGAGCCACACGTCTCCCGTGGCGACCCGGAGCCCTATCGGCTCCGGGTCGCCGCTGTCCCGCTCCCGAGCGTGACGGCGGGGCTCAGCGTGGGATGGGCGTGGGGGTGACGTCGACGGGAGTGGTGGGGTCCAGGACCCCGGCGAACACCAGGCCCAGGATGAGCAGGCCCAGCAGGATGCGGTAGACGACGAAGGGCACGTAGCTGCCCCGGTCCAGGTAGCGCAGCAGCCACGCGATGACGACCAGACCCACGACGAACGCCAGGACGGTGGCGAGGATGGTCGGGCCCCAGGCGATCGGCGGGCCGGCGACGTCCCCGCTGAGCACCTCGTAGACCTGGAAGAACCCGGCGCCCAGCACCGCCGGCACGGCCAGCAGGAACGAGTACCGGGCCGCGGCCGACCGGGTGTACCCGAGGAAGAGCCCGGCGGTGATCGTGCCGCCGGAGCGGGAGACCCCCGGGATCAGCGCCATCGCCTGCGCGAAGCCGAACGCGATGCCGTGGCCGACCGTCAGCCGGTCGAGCTCACGCCGCTTGGCCCCCACGCGATCGGCCCAGAACAGCACCAGCGAGAACAGGATCAGGGCGGTCGCCGTGATGCGCAGGTCGCGGAACGTCGTCTCGATCGAGTCCTGGAACAGCAGGCCCAGGACGACGATCGGCAGGGTGCCGACGATGATCAGCCAGCCCATGCGGGCGTCGGGGTCACCCTTCCGCCGCCCACCGAGCGAGGCGACCCAGGCGGTGATGATCCGCCAGATGTCGTGCCGGAAGTAGAGCAGCACCGCGGCCTCGGTGCCGATCTGGGTGATCGCGGTGAACGCCGCGCCGGGGTCCTGCCACCCGAAGGCCTCCCCCACGACCCGCAGGTGGGCGCTCGAGGAGATGGGGAGGAACTCGGTGAGCCCCTGCACCAGGCCGAGGACGACGGCTTCGAGCCAGCCCATCTCAGCGCCCCCCGAGGGGACGGCTGGCGGCCGGACGGAGAGCGGATCGTTCGGGCACGACCGCTGACCTTAGGTGGCGGCCGGTCCGGGCCCGGCACGCCGCCCCGCAGCGGCCGGTGCTCCCGGGTGCGCGCCCGGTGACGGCGGTAGGTTGGCCGGTCGTGGAGCAACGGGCGTTGGGGCGCAGCGGTCTGATCGTGTCCCGGCTCGCGCTGGGCACGATGACCTGGGGCGGCGACACCGACGAGGACGAGGCCGCCATGCAGCTGACGGCCTTCGTCGACGCCGGTGGCACGCTGGTCGACACGGCCGACGTCTACTGCGACGGCGAGAGCGAGCGCACCCTCGGCCACCTGCTGGCCGACGTCGTCCCCCGTTCGCAGGTGCTCGTCGCCACCAAGGCCGTCGGGCGCACAGGACCCGGTCCCATGGGCCGGGGCGCCTCCCGGGGGCACCTCATCTCGGCGCTGGACGCGTCGCTGGAGCGGCTGGGCCTGGACTACGTCGACCTCTGGCAGCTGCACGCCTGGGACGAGACGACGCCGCTGGAGGAGACGCTGGCCGCCTGCGACCTCGCCGTCTCCTCGGGGCGCGCGCGCTACGTCGGCGTGAGCAACTTCACGGGCTGGCAGACCGCCCAGGCCGCGACCTGGCAGAAGGCGTGGCCGGGGCGCACGCCGCTGGTGAGCACCCAGGTCGAGTACTCGCTGCTGCAGCGCGGCGTGGAGCGGGAGGTCGTGCCGGCCGCCGAGGCGCTGGGGCTCGGCGTGCTCGCCTGGTCGCCGCTCGGCCGTGGGCTGCTGACCGGCAAGTACCGGCACAGCACGCCGTCGGAGAGCCGCGGGGCGTCGGCGCAGTGGCAGGGCTTCATCGACAACCTCCGCTCGGCTGCGGCCGACCGCATCGTCGAGGCGGTGATCACCGCGGCCCAGGGCCTGGGCACCACCCCGCTGGCGGTGGCGCTGGCCTGGGTGCGGGACCGGCCCGGCGTCGTCGCCCCGGTGGTCGGCGCGCGCACCGCCCAGCAGCTGCAGGCGTCCCTGGACTCCGACGGCGTGCGGCTGCCCGCCGCGATCCGCACCGCGCTGGAGGACGTCTCCGCCCCGCACTTCAGCTATCCCGATCGCCGGTCCGACCGGTGAGCGCCGACCCCACGACCCCCGGCCCGGACCTGGTCTTCGCCGCCTTCTGCGCGGCCGGGCTGTGGCCGGGGCTCGGCAAGCGCGCGGCGGCGGAGCTGCCGGCCGCCGGCATCACCACCCCGGACGACGTCACCGCCGACCGGCTGCTGAAGCTGCCGCGGGTGGGCCGGCAGCGCGCCGAGCGGCTGTTCTCCAGCTTCCTCGCCGCCGCCCCCACCTACGAGGTGGTCGAGCTGCTCGTGGGCGCCGGGCTGCCGGCCAAGCTGGCCGCCGGGGTGGCCGACGCGCTGGGCCAGGACGCCGCCCGCCGGCTGCGGGACGACCCGTGGGCCCTGCTGGGGCTCTCCGGCGTGACGCTGACCGACGCCGACCGGCTCGCGATCGCCGTGCTCAAGGGCGCCGACCGGCAGGACTCCCGGCGCGGCCGCGCCATCGTGGGGCTCACCCTGCGGACGGCGACCCGCGACGGACACACCGTGCTGCCGGTGGACCTGGTCGTGGCCGCGCTGCAGGCCGAGGGCATCGCCGACCCGGCGGCCGCGATCGTCGCGGCCGTCGACTCCGGCGACGTGCTCGACCACGAGCCGCCCGAGCCGGAGCCCGACGAGGACGTCGACGAGCTCCCCGAACCCGATCCCGCGCTGCGGATGCTGTCGCTGGCCCGGTACGGCATGGCCGAGGAGGCGGTGGCCGAGAACGTGGCCCGGCTCGCCGCCGCCGCCGAGCGGATCGCCGACCCGGCCTCGGTGCGCTCGGTGGCCAAGGGGCTGGACGAGGCGCAGAAGCAGGCGGTGGCCCAGGTGCTATCGGCCGGGGTCAGCCTGCTCACGGGCGGCCCGGGCACCGGGAAGAGCCGCACGGTGGCCGCGGTCGTGCAGCTGCTGCGCACCAAGGGCACCGACGTCGCGCTCGCGGCACCCACCGGCCGGGCGGCCAAGCGGCTGGAGGAGCTCACCGACCACCCCGCGGTCACGGTGCACCGGTTGCTCGGGGCACAGGGCGCCTCGGGTGGCTTCTCCCGCAACGAGGAGTGGCCGCTGGACGCCGACGTCGTGGTGGTCGACGAGGCCTCGATGCTCGACGTCGAGCTGACCGCCGCACTCCTGGAGGCCTGCCCCGACGGCACTCACCTGCTGCTGGTCGGCGACCCGGCGCAGCTGCCCTCGATCGGCCCCGGACACGTGCTGGGCGACCTGATCGATTCCGGCGTCGTCCCGGTGACCGAGCTGACCACCCTCTACCGGCAGGCCGAGGGCGGAGCGATCGCGCGGCTGGCGTCGGCCGTGCGGGAGGGGCAGCTGCCGCCGGTCGACTCCCCCGACCGCGAGGTCGTCGTCGTGCCGGCCACCGGCAGCGGCGAGGCCGCTCGCCGCGTGGTCCAGCTGGTCACCGACTCGATCCCGCGTGCGCTGGGCATCGACCCCGGCGGGGTGCAGGTCGTCACCCCGGTGCACCGCGGGCCGGCCGGGACCATCGAGCTGAACAAGGCGCTCAAGGCGCAGCTGAACCCCGGTGACGGCACGGTGTTCGGCTTCGACGTCGGCGACCGCGTGGTGGCCACCGCCAACCACCTGGACCTGGAGCCCACCGGCTTCGCCAACGGCGAGGTCGGCGTCGTCACCGGGACCGGGGACGGGTCGCTGACCGTGGACTTCAGCTCCGGCCCGGTCACCGTCACCGGCAATGCGCTGCCCGACCTGCGGCACGGCTGGGCGATCACCGTGCACCGCGCGCAGGGGTCGGAGTGGCCCGGCGTCGTCGTGGTGCTCCCGCCCGAGGCCGGCGGGATGCTCTCCCGTCCGCTGGTCTACACCGCGCTGACCCGCGCGCAGAAGCACCTGTCGATCGTGCACGCCAGCGGGGCCGCCCTGGCCCGGGCGGTCCGTGACGTCGACGTGCGCCCGCGGCGCACCCGGCTGGCCGGGCTGCTGCGCGAGATCGCCGGCTGAACGCCGTCAGCCGCGGCAGTCCCGCGCCGCCCGGGCCGCGCAGAGCAGCTGGCCGACGGCGGCGCCGAGCTGGCCGGCGCAGGTGAGCGGGCGCGGGAACGGCACCCGCACGTCGGTGTGGCCGAACGGCCGCTCCACGCGCAGCCGGAACCCGAAGCGGTCCAGGCCGAGCGGGCGGACGACGCCGGCCGGGCCCACCACGTCAGCCGGGACCCGGCCGGCCAGGAGCGCGAGGACGTCGGCGTGCGCGCCGGCGAGGTGGCGCAGGTGGTCGGCCTCGACGGCGGCCAGCGGGTCGGGGCGGGCCACCGCGAACTCCTGCGGGCTGACCTCGACGCCGTCGCCGCCCTCCCCCAGGACCACCTCGGCGAGGTCGAGGCGCAGCAGCCGCGCGGACCGGCCGACGTCGAGCAGGACCTCGGTGGGCCGGGTCTCGGCGAAGGCGAGGACGGTGGCCCGCTCGTCCTCGGCCCGCACCGGCGTCGCCCAGCCGGAGAGCCACAGCTGCGCCCGGATCGGCCGGCGCAGCGGCACCGGTGCGTGATCGCTGACCATCAGCAGGGCCGAGAGGTCCTGGTCGGGCGCGCGGTGGACGGCGTCGGCGATGTCCCCGTCGGCGGGGACGACCAGCAGCACCTGCCCGGCGCTGGTGACGGTGTGGGCGAGCAGCCGGCCGCCTTCGACACCGGGCGCGCAGACGGTCGCGGCGGACCGCGTGGCGACGGTGCGGGCGCGCTCGGCCGGCGCGGGCCGGAGCCCGTCGGCCTCCGGACGGCGCTCGGGCGCGGGGTGGGTCGGGCTGCTCGGCATGGCCCCTCCTCGGTCAGTTAGGGCAGCCTATCCAAAGAAGTCGTCCGGCGAAAAGGGGCGCCCCCGCACGCGACCGGCGTGGAGATCACCTCCCGGACGCGGCCGTCCGTCGGTGGCTCCGCCGCCCCGGCCCGCCGATCCGGACGACGAGCAGCCCGAGGGCGACGACGAGCAGCACCCAGGGAGTGGTGGAGGTGCCGGCGCTGGACGCCAGGAGCAGCAGGAGGGCGCCGAACGCCGCGCCGAGCAGCGCTCCGCGGAGCAGGCGGACGGCGACCGGACGCCTCGTGGGCGCCATGCCCCGCGCCACGGACGGGGAGACCCCGGCAGCGTGGGCCCAGCGCTCGGTGGCCTCCCGCACCGCGGCGTCGCGCACCGACCGTCGATCCCCGTCCGTCGCCACAGCCCGCACCTCCCGGTCCACGCCCACCGTGCCGGACCGGCAGGGTCGGGGCAGCTCGGGCGCAGGTCGTTCACCCACCCGGCGGAACGGCGCGGGGCCCGGCGGATGCACCGCCGGGCCCCGCGCCCGTCGCTCCGGGGAGCGAGCCGCGTCAGCTCTTCAGGGTCTCCGCGACGTCCGGGTTGGCCTCGAGCCACGCCTCGACACTCTCGGCGTACTGGCCCTCGCCGTACTCGTTGACGACCGTGTCCTCCAGCGAGGCGTACTGCTCGTCGCTCAGCTGCAGCTGGCCCATGAGCTCGGCCACCTCACCGCAGTCACTGCCGAAGCCCCCGCGAGCGAGGGTGTGGATGGCCTCCGGCTCACCGAAGGCGCCCTCCGGGTCCTCGAGGTCCTTGAGCGGGAACTGGCTGTAGGCCCAGAACGGGTGCCACAGCGTGACGACGACGTCCTCCTGCGCCTCGATGGCCGCCTCCAGCTCGGCCAGCATGGCCACGGTCGAGGACTCGACCAGCTCGAAGCCGGCGTCCCCGAGGCCGTAGGCCGGCATGACGCTGTCCTTGGTCACCTTCGTGAGGCCGGCTCCGGGCTCGATGCCCACGATCCGCCCGTCGAAGGCGTCCGGGTTCTCGGCCAGGTCCGCGATGGAGTCGGCGTCGGTGTAGTCGGGCACCGCGAGGGTGTTGGTCGCGCCCTCGTACCAGGTGCCGAGGTCCTCGATCTGGTCCCCGTACTGCTCCATGTAGGCCGCGTGGGTGACTTCCGGCCAGGCCGAGGAGTACACGTCGATGTCTCCCTCGGCGACGCCGGTGTAGAGCAGCGCGGCGTCGGAGATCTCCGCGAACTCGACCTCGTAGCCGTGGTGCTCCAGGACGTCCTGCCAGAGGTAGGAGGTGCTCAGGGTGTCGGTCCACGACGGGATGAACCCGAGCGTGACCGATTCGCAGGTGCCGCCCGCACCGGAGGCGGAGGGGTCGCTCCCCTCGTCGCCACCACAGGCGGTGGCGGTCAGGGAGAGGGCGGCGAGTCCGGCGGCGAGCCGGAGTGCGTGCGTGCGCACAGGTGGTGCTCCTTCCGATTGCTGCTCCCGACCCGCGGGGATCGCGGGTCGTCCCCCGCGTGCCGGCCCGGCCGTCCGGGCCGCCGACCGGCCACGCGGATCACTGGTCGACGTCGAGGCGCCCGCGAATCTGCGCGTCCCTCGACAGCGAGGGGCCCGGCGGAAACCGCCGGGCCCCTCGGTGCGCACTGCGGAGAGCGAGCGGTCAGCTCTTCAGCGTCTCCGCGATGTCGCTGTTCTCCTCGAGCCACGCCTCGACGCCCTCGGCATACTGCCCCTCGCCGTACTCGTTGACGACCGTGTTCTCCAGCGAGGCGTACTGCTCGTCGCTCAGCTGCAGCTGGCCCATGAGCTCGGCGACCTCGGCGCAGTCGCTGCCGAAGCCGTCCCGGGCGAGCAGGTGCAGGGCCTCGGGCTCACCGAGCGCGCCCTCCGGGTCCTGGAGGTCCTTGAGCGGGAACTCGTTGTAGGCCCAGAACGGGTGCCAGAGGGTGACGACGATGTCCTCCTCGGCGTCGACGGCCGACTGGAGCTCGGCCAGCATCGCCGTGGTGGAGGACTCGACGAGTTGGTAGGAGTCGTCGAGGCCGTAGGTCGGCATCACGCTGTCCTTGGTGGTGCGGGTCAGACCGGCACCGGGCTCGATCCCGACGATGCGGCCGCCGAACATGTCGGCGTTGCCGGCCAGGTCGGCGATCGAGTCGATGTCGACGTACTCCGGCACGGCCAGGGTGAGGACGGCGCCCTCGTACCAGGCCCCGAGGTCCTCGATCGAGTCGCCGTACTCGTCCATGTAGTCAGCGTGGGTGACCTCCGACCAGGCCGAGGGGTAGACGTCGACGTCCCCGCCGGCCAGACCGGAGTACAGCACCCCGGCTTCCGAGATCTCCTCGAACTCGACCTCGAGGCCGCGGTCTTCGAGGACGTTCTGCCAGAGGTAGGCGGTGCTCAGCCCGTCGGTCCAGGACGGGATGAACCCGAGGGTGACCGAGTCGCAGCTCTCGCTCCCGCTGCCGTTACCGGCAGCGGTGGTGTCCTCCGTGCCCTCGTCCCCACCACAGGCGGTGGCGCTCAGGGCGACGGCGGCCAGTCCGGCGGCGAGCCGGGTTGCATGCTTGCGCACAGGTAGTGCTCCTTCCGGTGTTGCTACCGATCCACGAAGGTCGCGGATCGTCGTCCGCTGGTCCTGACCGGCCCGTCCGGGCCGTCTCATCAGGACCGCGGGGACGCTGTGGCCAGCTCCTCGGTGGGCTGGCCGGGGGCCGGGACGGTGCCGCTGCCGACGCTCGTCGACGCGCTCGGCCCTCTCCGGCGGCGGAGGGTGCGGCGCACGCGGCCGAAGGGGGACGCCGTGTCCGACCTGCCGAAGGCGGCGGTGAGCCGGTCCAGGTAGATGGCCAGGATGACCACGGCGAGACCGGCCTCGAAACCCAGCCCCACGTCCAGGCGGGAGATGCTGGTGACCACGACCTGGCCCAGGCCGCCGGCACCGATGAGCCCGGCGATCACGGCCATCGACAGGCCCAGCATGATCACCTGGTTGACGCCGGCCATGATCGTCGGCCGGGCCAGGGGCAGCTGGATGCCGCGCAGGATCTGCCCCGGCGAGCTGCCGAACGCGTAGCCGGCCTCGACGGTCTCCGCATCGACCTGGCGGATGCCGAGCTCGGTGAGCCGCACGCCGGGGGGCATGGCGAAGACCATGGTGGTGATGACGCCGGGGACCACCCCGATGCTGAAGAAGATGACCGCCGGGACGAGGTAGACGAAGGCGGGCATCGTCTGCATGAAGTCCAGCACCGGCCGGACGACCGAGCTGATGCGGTCGCTCTTCGCCGCCGCGATGCCGGTCGGTATCGCGATCACCAGAGCGACGACGGTGGCGAACAGCAGGAGGGACAGCGTCTCCATCGCCGCCTCCCAGAGCTCCAGGCTCTGGATGAGGAGCAGGCCGACCAGGGAGCCGATCCCGAAGGCGATCGACCGTGCCGCCAGGCCGAGCAGCGCCAGCAGCACCGCGAAGAGCAACGGCGGCGGGAAGAGGAGCACCTCGGTGATCCCGTCGACAGCGGTCTCGATGCCCGTGCTCACGGCGTCGAAGACCGGGTCGAAGTTCTCCTTGAGCCAGTCGAAGCCGGTGTCGATCCAGTCGCCGAGCGGCACGCGCGGGAGGGCGCTCTCCTCGGCCGCGGTGATCAGGGTGGTCTCAGGCACGGGGCGCCTCCACGGTCTGCGGGTCCTCGTCGGCAGGGGTCGGGGGGTGCGCGTCGTCGGTGCTGACGCCGCCGAGTGCGGCGAGCACGTCGCCGCGGGTGACGACCCCCAGCGCCTCCCCGGCCTCGTCGGCGACCAGCAGCGGCGCCTCCGACAGCGCGGCCGGCTCGAGCAGGTCGGCCAGCGGGGTGTCCGGCGCGACGGTGACGGCGGTGGCGACCGGCCGCCCGTCGGCCCCCTCCACCGGCGCGCTCATCACGTCGCCGGCGGTGAACACGCGGGACCGGTCGACGTCGGCGAGGAACCGCTCCAGGTACTCGTCACCCGGGTCGGCGAGGATCGCCTCCGGCGTGTCTAGCCGGACGATGCGGCCGTCGCGCATGACGGCCACCCGGTCGCCGAGCCGCATGGCCTCGTTGAGGTCGTGGGTGATGAAGACGATCGTCTTGCCCAGCCGCGACTGCAGGTCCATCAACTGGTCCTGCATCTCCCGCCGGATGAGCGGGTCCAGCGCGCTGAACGCCTCGTCCATGAGCAGGATGTCGGTCCCGGCGGCCAGCGCCCGGGCCAGGCCGACCCGCTGCTGCATACCGCCCGAGAGCTCGTCCGGGCGGTGGTCGGCCCACGCCTGCAGCCCCACCATCTCCAGCGCCTCGCGGGCGGCCGCCTGCCGTTCCCGGCGGTCGACCCCTCGCACCTCGAGCGCGTAGGCGGTGTTCTCGAGCACGCTCCGGTGCGGCAGCAGGGCGAAGTGCTGGAACACCATGCTGATCCGTTGCTGCCGCACGGCGCGCAGCCCCTTGGGGTCGAGCGCCGCGACGTCCTCGTCGCCGACGTAGACGTGCCCCGCGGTCGGCCGCACCAGGCCGTTGAGCATCCGGATGAGGGTGGACTTCCCCGACCCGGACAGACCCATGACCACGAAGATCTCGCCCTGCTCCACCTCGAACGAGGCGTCGATGACCGCGGCCGTGGCACCCGATGCCTGCACGTCGGCGGCCGAAGCGCCGGCTCGCAACCGGTCGACGACGTCCTCCGGTCGTCGACCGAAGACCTTGTAGAGGCCTTCCACTCTCAGGACTGGCACGTGCTACCTCCGGTGATCGTCGTGCGGATCCCGGGCGGGCACCGGCGCAGGAGGTCTGCTGGTCGTCCGTTGCCAAGGTCGCGACCGCTCACCGGCGCAGGTCGCCAGCGGGGTCAGGACCCGTGCGAGCGCTCTGGCGCACCGCCCGGAGGAGTGCCGCCGCGTCGCACGACGCGGCTGGGACAGGCCCGTGGGCACTCCTCGATCCGTCTCCGTCGCCGATGACCTAACAGGGCTCAGGAAACGAAAAGGTCACGGACAAGGCCCGACGGAAGGTTCGTCACGCAACCGTCATGTCCCGCGACCCGGATGAGTGGTTTCCTGTGCGGTTGCCCACACGACACCGCCCGGCCGCCCTCCGGGAGGGCGGCCGGGCGGTGCGAGCCGATCACTGCACGGGGGTCACTCCCCCGGTTCGTCGTCCTCGATCGGGACGACGGTCTCCTGCTCGAGGACGTCGGCGTCGTTCGCCTCGCGGTACCCGATGGGCTCCCGGGGGCCGCCGGCTTCGCCGGGGCGGGCAGCCAGCTGCTGCTCCAGCGCATCGGCTTCGGGCACGTCGCCAGTGGGCGACGTCGCCTCCCCCGCGCGCGACGGAGCGGGCGGGTCGAGGAGCGCCTCCTGCTCCGCGCGGTCGGCGTCGGGCACGTCGCTCGAGAAAGCGGGCTCGGTCACGTCGTCCTCCCTGACAAGCGGATGCGGTCCTCCCCCATCGTGCCGTCCGACCGGCGAACCGGCAGGACGGGGCGGTGTGAGGGAGGCGACCAACACGTGCCCTCCGGGCGAACGGCAGGCACAATCGGGCCGATGGAGAGCGCCGGGGACTACGAGTTCGCGCCGCTGCGGATCCCGCCGGGCACCTCCCGGTCCGCAGCGGCCACGATGCTCAGCCTGCAGTCCGACGTCGGCGGGTGGGAGCTGGCCCGCCTCCAGCTGCACGCCGACGGCACCCGCAAGGTCATCCTGCGCCGCCGGGCGCGGCTGTCCTACCTGCCCAAGCCAGTCATCTAGCGCCAGTGCGCCGGGCGGCGCACCGCCGCCGGGATCCGCGTGGCCGCGTCGCCCCGGGCCGCCGAGACCTGCGGCTGGGTGAGGAACAGGCACCGGCCGAGGTTCGTACCCCGGACGTCGGCGGCGCGCAGATCGGCACCGAGCAGGTCCGCCGTCCCCAGGTCGGCGCCGCGGAGGTCGGCACCGATCAGGTAGGCGCCGCGCAGGCTCGCGCCGCGCAGATCGGTGCCCCTCAGGTCGCGGCCCACCAGGTCGGCGCCCCGGCGGTCCCGCGCCCGCGTCCCCGCACGCACCAGCTCGCTGACCCTGCCCAGCAGCTCCCCCACCGGTCCGCGCTGCGCGCCGACGTCGAGCGCGGTCAGCTGCTCCGGGGTGCCGCCGGTGAGCCGCTCGATCCGGTCGCGCACCGCGTGGAGCTCCGCGCGCAGCGGCGCGGCCGCGGGCAGGGAGACCGCCTCGGTGAGGTGCCAGAGCATCTCGTGCAGCTGGCGCATCACGGGCAGGACGGCGAACTGGGCACGGGCCAGCTCCGGCGTCTCCCGCCAGGTGCGGCCGCCGAACGTCGCCTGGGTGATGTGCTGGCCGGCGCCGAAGCAGTCGAACACCGTGCAGCCGGGAAAGCCCCGGTCGCGCAGCGTGGCGTGGACGCCGCAGCCGAAGTCCTCGCCCAGGTGCCGGCAGGGGGTGCCGGCCGGTTTGTCGATCGCGAAATCGGCCGAGGCGGCGAACTCGGGTGCGACGCAGCACAGGCCGGCGCACCGGGAGCAGTCCGCCCGCAGGTGGACCCGGTCGTCGACGACGGGCAGCGGGCGGGACGGCATGGCGGGGACCAGGCTAGGCGCCGATCCCCGCCCGGCCGTATCAGGGCACCAGCACGACCTTGCCGACGGTGCTGCGGTCGGCCAGCTTGGCCAGCGCCTGCGGCGCCTGGTCCAGCGGCAGGGACTCCCCCACGAGCGGGTCGACGGCGCCGGACTCGATGAGCTTCACGAGCTCGTCGTGCACCTTGCCGATGAGCGAGGGCTCCATCTTCCGGTACAGCCCCCAGTGCAGGCCCACGACGCTGTAGTTCTTGACCAGCAGGTGGTTGGCCGGCGCCTCGGGGATGCGGCCGCTGGTGAAGCCGACGACGACGATCCGGCCCTCGAAGGCGATGCACTTGCGGGACTTGTCGAAGACGTCGCCGCCGACCGGGTCGTAGACGATGTCGGCACCGTGCCCGCCGGTGACCTCCTTGACGATCGGGACGAAGTCCTCGGTCGTGTAGTCGATGACGTGGTCGGCCCCGAGCTCGCGGCAGATCCCGGTCTTCCGGGCGCCGCCGGCCGTCGCGATGACCTTCGCCCCGGCGGCCTTGCCGATCTGGATGGCCGCGGTGCCCACACCTCCGGCGCCGGCGTGCACCAGCAACCAGTCACCGGCCTTGATGCCGGCTCGGCGGTGCAGGCCCACGTACCCGGTCTGGTAGGTGAGATACAGCGATGCGGCCTTCTCGTCGGTCATCGAGTCGGGCACGGCCCAGGCGTTGTTCGCGTCCATCAGCGCGTACTCCGAGAAGGCGCCGGGGCCGCCGGACGGCGAGCCGATGACCCGCTGGCCGGTCTCGACGATCTCGCCGCACAGCTCGACGCCCGGGGTGTAGGGCAGCGGCGGCTTCTCCTGGTACATGCCCATGGCCATCAGGACGTCGGGGAAGTTCAAGGCCGCCGCCCGCACCTTGACCAGCACCTGGCCCTCGCCCGGTGTGGGCTGGTCGACCTCGTCGAGGCTCATGACCTTCGAGGGATCACCGAGTTCGTGTACCCGCCATGCACGCATGGGCCCGACCTTGCCAGACCACCGGTGACCGCCGTCACGTGCCCTCTCCCCTCCGGCTCGCACTGGTGCGGCAGGCGTGCCAGTGTGCGGGGCGGTGGCCGCCCTCCCCCGCGGCGGCCCGGGAGGGAATTCGATGATCGAGCAGTTCACCGACCGGTTGCGCTTCCTCGGCGCGTTCCTCGCCCACCCGCGGCAGGTGGGGGCGGTGCTCCCCACCTCGCGTGCGGCGGTGCGCGACATGCTGGACATGGCCGACGTGCCCGGAGCCGAGCTGGTGGTCGAGCTGGGTGCCGGCACCGGGGCGCAGACCCAGGAGATCCTGGCCCGGCTGCGCCCCGGCGCGCGGCTGATCACCTTCGAGATCGACCCCCGCCTGGCCAAACTGCTGGACGAGCGGTTCGACGACCCCCGCGTGCAGGTGGTCTGCGACTCCGCGGAGAACCTCGAGGCCCACCTCGGTGACGCGCGCGCCGACGTCGTCGTCTCCGCGTTGCCCTACACCTCGCTGGAGCCGGGCCTGCGGCGACGGATCCTGGACGTGGTCCCCCGGGCGATGGCGCCGGGCGGCACCACCGTGGTCATCCAGTACTCGCCGCTGCTGCTGCCCGAGCTCCGGAAGCGGTTCACCACGGTGCGGTGGCGGATCACCCCGTGGAACGTGCCGCCGGCGTTCCTGTACTCCTGCCGGCAGGACTGACTCAGCGCATCGACGGCGGGCGCAGCGCCTCGGGCACGACGGCGGTCTCGCCCGCCGTCGTCCTGGCGCTGGGCACGCCCTTGAACTTGTAGGGCACCGTGCCGACGCCGGGCTGGATCACGTAGGCCGCGCCGGGCTCGGCCGAGCCCCAGGCCATGACCATCGCGTCGGCCACCTCCTCGGCGGTGAGCACCGGGAAGCCGGCAGCGGTGAACTGGTCGCGGATCCGGTCGATGATCGCGGTGTCGGCGAACCCGGGGCAGATCGCCGAGATCGTCGTCCCCTCGGCCGCCAGCCGCGGCGCCATGGAGCGGACGAAGGCGATGGCGCCCCCCTTGGCGACGCTGTAGCCCGGGTCGGTCGCCATGGGCGAGAGGCCGGCCAGCGACGCGGTGACCACCATGGCGCCGCCCCCGGCGCGCTTGATCGCCGGGCGGGCCGCGGCCACGCCGTAGACGACGCCGAACAGGTCGACGTCGACCACCCGCATGAACTCGTCGAGGTCGAGGACGTCGTCGCTCTTGGCCGCGGAGATGCCGGCGTTGAGGTAGGCGGCGTCCAGCCGGCCGTGGTCGGCCTCGATCCGGGCGACGAGCTCCTCGTTGGCCGCGCGGTCGGTGACGTCGAGGACGGCGAACTCGCACCCGAGGTCGGCCGCGACCTGGCGGTTGCGCTCGCTGCCGAGGTCGGCGAGGACGACGGTGACCTCGCGCTCGCGCAGCTTGGTGGCGAGGGCGCGGCCGAAGCCGCCGGTCCCTCCGGTGATGAGGGCGACGGAACCGGGGCGGGGTGTGGGAGAGGTCACCCCCGCATCACATCATGCGTTGCGCAGGAAGCGGTCGAGCACCCGGACGCCGAACCGGAGGGACTCGACCGGCACCCGCTCGTCGATGCCGTGGAACAGCGAGGCGAAGTCCAGGTCGGCCGGCAGCCGCAGCGGGGAGAACCCGAAGCAGCGCATGCCCAGGCGCTGGAAGCTCTTGGCGTCGGTGCCGCCGCTCATGGTGAACGGCACCGGCCGGGCGCCGTCGTCCTCCGCCTTGAGCGCCGCGATCATCTGGTCGACCAGCGGGCCGTCGAACGTCGTCTCCACCGCCTGGTCGTGCACCAGCCACTCGCGCTGCACCCCTTCACCGATCAGCGCGGCGAGCTGGCGCTCGAACTCCTCCTCCTGCCCGTAGAGGAAGCGGCCGTCCACGGTGGCGCTCGCCGTCCCGGGGATGACGTTGGCCTTGTAGCCGGCGTCGAGCATCGTGGGGTTGGCGGTGTTGCGCAGCGCGGCGCCGATCATCCGGCTGATGCTGCCGAGCCGGGCCAGCGCGAGCTTGGGCTCGGCGAGGTCGACCTCGATGCCGTAGGCGTCCTCGACCGCGGCGATGAACTGGCGCATCGGCGGGGTGAGGGTGATCGGGAACCGGTGGGCGCCGACGCGGGCGACCGCCTCGCACAGCCGGGTGACGGCGTTGTCCTCGTGCAGCATCGAGCCGTGGCCTGGCTTCCCCGCGGCGGTCAGCCGCATCCACGCCAGGCCCTTCTCGGCGGTCTGCACCAGGTAGAGGCGCAGGTCGTCGTGGACGGTGATGCTGAAGCCGCCGACCTCGCTGATCGCCTCGGTGCACCCCTCGAACAGGTCGGGGTGCTCGTCGACCAGGAAGTGCGCGCCGAGCTTCCCGCCGGCCTCCTCGTCGGCGACGAAGGCGAGCACGATGTCGCGCGGCGGCTGGACGCCGGTGCGCGCCCAGTCACGCACCAGCGCCAGCACCATGGCGTCCATGTCCTTCATGTCGACCGCGCCGCGGCCCCAGATGTAGCCGTCCCGCTCCTCGCCGGAGAACGGGTGCACGCTCCACTCGGCGGGGTCGGCGGGCACGACGTCGAGGTGGCCGTGCACGAGCAGGGCCGGGCGGCTGCGGTCGGCGCCCGGGATGCGGGCGACCAGGCTGGCCCGGCCCCGCTCGGACTCGTGGATGACGCTGCTGATCCCGACCTCGTCGAGCTTGCCGGCGACCCACTCGGCGGCGGTCCGCTCCCCCGCGCTGGTCGACGTGCTGCCGGTGTTGGTGGTGTCGATCCGGATAAGGTCGCTGAGCAGCTCGGCCACCTCGGCCTGGGCGCCGGCCAGCGGGGCGGGGGTGTCGGCCATGGCCGCGATCGTGCCACCTCGACGGTGCTCACCCGAGCGAGTGATGCGGTACTCCACCGTCCGAATCCCCGGGTCGATGGATCGGCCGTGAGGACGATGCGCCCTTTCGGCGCCCGTGAACCCCGAGCCGCCGCCGCCAACGGCTCGGTCCTGCTGGTGGTCAGCGCGGCGGTCCTGTTCGTCCTGCCGGTGTTGTACGAATCGGACGGCGGCGCCGCGGCGCAGGTCGTGCACTGGGTGGGCCTGGCCGCATTGCTGGGCGCGGCGGCGGCGTGCCGGGCGCTGCCGCCGGAGCGCATCGACCGGGCGAACGGCTTCCTCGCGCTGGCCCTGGCCGGCGTGGCGCTCACCGGCTCGCTGAACCTGCTGACGTCGGACACGACAGCCGGCGCCCAGGCGTTCTACGCGTTCCCGGTGCTCTGGACGGCCGTCCACCTGCGGACCCCGGCGGTGGTGCTGGTGACCGCGAGCGCGCTGGCCGCCGAGCTGCTCACCCTGCTGGTGCTGCTGTCCCCCGCTGCCGCGCTGGCCGACTTCTTCTTCTTCGGCGCCCTGCTGGTCGCCATGGCCACGCTCCTCGTGCGGGCCAACCGCACCCAGGAAGTGCTGGTCGACGCCCTGCAGCGCCAGCTCACCGTCGACGCCCTGACCGGGCTGGCGACCCGGCGCGCCTTCGACGAGGCGCTCGAGCGGTCGCTCAGCCGGTCGGTGCCCCGGGGGACGGCCCTGGTGCTGATCGACGTCGACTGCTTCAAGGCGATCAACGACAACCACGGCCACCCGGTCGGCGACGACGTCCTGGTGCACCTCGCCGCTGTGCTGCGCGGTCACATCCGCATCCACGACGCCGTGCTGTCCCGGCTGGGCGGGGACGAGCTCGCCGTCCTGCTCCCGGGCTGCGATCGCGCCGTCGCCGCGCGGCGCGCCCAGGAGCTGCTGCACGCAGTCCGGTCCGAGCCGCTGGTGCTCACCGACGGCACCGAGCTGCCGCTGTCGATCAGCCTCGGGGTGGCCCACGTGCCGCAGCACTCCCGGGACCGACGGGGGCTCTACACCGCGGCCGACGCGGCCCTCTACGACGCGAAGCGGGCCGGACGCGACCGGGTTGCGCTGGCCGCCGTCTGAACCGCGACCGGGCCGCCGGGGGGTGCGTGATCCGGTCCCTGCGGTCAGGTAGTCTTCTCCACGCACTCGTCCGGGTGGCGGAATGGCAGACGCGCTAGCTTGAGGTGCTAGTGCCCTTTATCGGGCGTGGGGGTTCAAGTCCCCCCTCGGACACTCAGAAGTGGGCTGCTGCCCACCTTCCGGGCCTGAATCAGGTCCCTCTCGATCCACACACGGCCACCGTCCCGGGCGACCCGGGCACGGCGACCATCCCGCCGGACCCGGCCGAGCGCCGTTCCGATCCCCCGGCCGACCGCGTCACCGACGCCGCCGTCGTCCGGCAGCTGCTGGCCGCTACTGCCCAAGCCGGGTCACCCCGGACGGGTCGGTCCATGCCGAACCCCGCTCCCCCGGCCCACCCGGCCGCCCGCCGGCGCGCCGCCGAGACCTTCCCCCGTCCTGGCACCCGCTCCGCCCCGCGCCCCGGGACCGGTGGTGGCACGAGCACGAGCACGTCGCCGGTCGCCGGGCGGCAGCCCTCCCCCGCCCTGACCGGTGTGCCGTCCTCGTGGACGGGCCTCGGGCCGCTGCTTGAACGCGTGGGCGAGCGGGCACCCGCCGATGCACTCACCCTGGCCGCCGTCACCTCCGGCACCGGCCGGGCCGACGGCCGTCCCCAGGTCGACCTGTCGGGCATCTGGGCTCAGGCGGCCGACATGGCCACCGCCCGTAGCACCAGCGTGACGCGCACCCTGGACGTCAAGGGTCGGCTGCAGCTGCCGGTCGACGCCGATGCCCCCACCAGGCTCCCCGCCGGGCGTGACGGCGCACTGGTCACCGTGTACCTGCCCGGCAGCACCGAGCAGCCGCGTCCCAACTACGCCACCAACGCCCTCCCCCTAGACGCTCGCGGCCGGCTCACCGTCACCGCCGGCGAGCGCCGGGAGGCCGGCATCCCCGATGGCGCCGACGTCCTCGCGGTCCTCGATCCCGACCGCCGCACCGTCACCCTCACCGCGGCCAGCCGCGTCGACGCGGGCGTCACCGACCTGCTCGACGGTCTCCGGCGCCCCGCCGCGGCCGCCTTCGGTGACACCGCCCGCCCCGAAGACGAGGCCGTCATCCCGCAGGCGAGCAAGGCGGATGCCGGCACCGGCACCGGCACCGGCACCGGCGGGCGACTGCGCATCGTCGGCTGACCGGCACCTTCCCGGGTGCCCGCGGCCCGACCGGTGCCGCCGCAACGGATGGATACCTCCGATGACCACCGTCCCCGCCGCGCACGACGGCGAGCCGACCGACGACCCCGCCAACCGGCCGGAGGCGGACCGGCAGCCCAAAGGCAGCAAGAAGGCCAAGAAGACCAAGGTCGTCGACGCGGCCACCGCCACCCGCGAGGCGATGCGCCTCAGCCTCATCGGGGAGGGCTTCGACCCCGACATCGTCGAGGCCATGCTCCCGCCGGCGGACGTGTCGAAGAAGGCCTACACCGTCCGGCAGGCCGTCGCCGACGCCGTGACGGCCATGCGCCAAGACATGCCGCGTAGCAAGAAGACCTGGGCGCCCTATCTGCAGCTGCTCGTCGACAGGCTGCCCGGCATGTGCCCCTGCCCGTGCCCGGGCCGCGGTGCTCGCCGACGCACGCGAAGAGTCGCCGTAAAGCGTGGCGGCACGACCGCTGGCGCAGGTTCGCGATCCGCTGCACGGCGGCCTCGTGGCGGCGGCCCTGCACCCGCGCCCTGTGCTTGCCCCGAGTCACCGGAGATCTCCAGCCGGCGGTTGTTGCATCTCGCCCAGCCGGACCGAATGCCCGCTATCCTGGTGCAACTCATTCCCCGGGACGTCGGCGCCATGTCCCTGCCGCCGGGGGGACACGTGACTGGCTCGCTGCCTCCGGGCACGGCGCTGCCACCGCGCTCGGATCCGGCGTTCGAGCGGTTCGCCCGCCTGGTCCGCCGGCAGCTGACCGCCCCGGTCGCGCTGGTCACGCTGGTGTCGGCCGACGAGCAGGTGTTCCCCGGCGCGGTGGGGCTGCCCGAGCCGTGGCGGTCGACCCGCAGGACGCCGCTTAGTCACTCGTTCTGCCAGCACGTGGTGCGGTCGGCGGCTCCGCTGGTCATCACCGATGCCCGCACCGACCCGCTGGTCGCCGACAACCTGGCTATCCCGGATCTGCACGTCGTCGCCTACGCCGGCGTTCCGCTCACCGACGGCGACGGCGTCGTGGTCGGCTCGCTGTGCGCCATCGACAGCCGGCCGCGGACCTGGTCGGACGATGACCTGGCGGTGCTGACCGATCTGGCCGGAGCCTGCAGCTCGGAGCTGTGGCTACGGGCGGCCCAGCAGCGCGCCGATGACGCCGTCGCCCAGGCGCAGGAGTCCGCGAAGCGGGCTCAGCGGCTAGTGGTGCAGCAGGCGATCGACCGCTCCCGGTGGGCGCTGGCGCTGGACGCGGGAAAGGTCGGCACCTTCGACCTGGACCTGGCCACCGGCGCGCTGACCGTCGACGACCGCCTGCTGGAGCTGTCGGGGATGGACCGGGACACCTTCACCGGCCGCCCGGAGGACGTCTACGTCCACATGCACCCCGACGACGTCGCCGATGTCCGCGCTCGCGTCCAACACGCCGTCGACACCGGTGGGATCTACGACGCCGAGTACCGCATCGTGCTCGCCGACGGCTCCCACCGGTGGGTCGCCGCCCGCGGGCAGGTGCTCGGTGGCGCCGACGGCGCCACCGGACACCTCGTCGGCGTGGTGCACGACACCACCGACCGCGCCCTGACGCAGCAGCAGACCCAGCGCGCCGCCGCCCGGGAGCGGCTGCTCAGCCGGATCACCGAGGAGCTCAGCGGCACCCTGGACGCCGACGAGGCCGCCCACCGCCTGGCCCGGCTGATGCTGCCCGCGGTCGCCGACTGGTGCATCGTCACCCTCGTCGACGACGACCAGGCCACCGGCTCCCACCGCGGCCTGCGCCCGGCCGCCGCGGAGCACGTCGACCCGGCGATGCGGCCGGTCCTCGACGGCTACGCGCAGGCGGGGCTGGGCGCGCTGGGCGACGAGGCGATCGTCGTCCGGGCCATGCGTACCGGGCGGCTGCAGTTGGTCGGTGCCGACGCCACCGCGCACGCGCTGACGATGCTGACACCTGGCCCGACGCACGAGGCCATCCGGGCGCTGGCACCCGAAGCCATGACCGTCCTTCCGCTGCCCGGGCGCACCGGCCCGGTCGGGCTGATGACCCTGGCCGACGGTGCCGACCGTGGCCGGTTCACTCCCGAGGACCTCAACACCGCCCGGCACATCGCCGGCCGCGCCGGCCTGGTCCTGGACAACGCCCGACTGTTCCGGCATCAGCGCGACCTGGCCGAAGGCTTCCAGAGGTCCTTGCTGACCCCGCCGCCGGAACCGGATCACCTGCAGATCGTGGTCCGGTACGTGCCCGCGGCGCAGGCCGCGCAGGTCGGCGGGGACTGGTACGACGCGTTCATGCAGCCCAGCGGCGCGACGCTGCTGGTCATCGGTGACGTCGTCGGCCACGACGTGCAGGCCGCCGCGGCGATGGGACAGATCCGCAGCATCGTGCGCACCCTCGGCGCGCTGGACCACGACGGGCCGGCCGCGGTGCTGAGGCAGGTGGAGCAGGTGATGGAGACCCTGCAGACGCCGATCCTGGCGACCACGGTCGTCGCCCGGCTGGAGCAGACCGACGAAGAACGCGCCGACGGGCTGACCCGGCTCCGCTGGTCGAACGCCGGGCACCCGCCGCCAATGGCGGTCACCATCGACGGCTCGATCACTGCACTCACCACCGCCCACACCGATCTGCTGCTCGGGGTGGATGCCACAGCCACGCGCCGCGAGTCCCAGGTGCACCTGAGCCGCGACACGGTCGTGGTCTTCTACACCGACGGGCTGGTCGAGCGCCGCGGCTCCGACCTCGATGCCGGCACGGCCCGGCTGCAGGACACCTTGGCCGAGCTCGCCGGCCGGGACCTGGACCAGTTGTGCGACGAACTGCTGGACCGGATGCTGCCCGACGCGCCCGACGACGACGTCGCTCTGGTCGCCGTGCGGTTGCACCCGCAGGACCGGCCGCGCCCGGCGGAGGCCGGTCCCGAGCGGGTGCCACCGAACGTGCCAGCCGACTGACCCCTGGCGTCCCTGCCGCGGAAAGGCCGAAGGGAACTGGTGCGTCGTGCGCAGGTGGCCCGTTCACCGGCGGCTCCCCTCGCCGGCGAACCGGCCGTTCCAAGGACGCCGTCTCAGCTGGTCGCTTTCACCGGCGAGCCGGTCACAACGTCGCCGGGAGCAGGTGACGCTCCAGTGGCCGAGCTGGCGATCGCACCCGCCCGGAGACATCAGTGCCGTACCCACCCCGCCCGCAGCTGCACCCGCTGCCCGAGTTCGCCGGCACCGCGAACCCCGACCGGACCCGTCGGTGCAGGCGCGGGTCGAAGGTTCATCGTCGAGCACTATCTGGACCCCGCGGAGAACGTGGCGGTGGTGCAGGTCGCCGACCAGGTCACCAGGGACGCCGAGTTCGGCGGCGCGCGCGAGCCGGGGGGTCGCGCCCGATCGTTGGTGGGGTGCCGGTCGAGGCCCCGGGCGCCGGTCGCCCCGCGGGCTTGGCAGCGCGACCCGGATCGGCCGCCTGCCCGTTGGGCCGCGCATCCAACGGCGGCACCGGCTCAGGGCAGTGTTCGCCGTTCGGCGCCGGTGAGCCACTCGAGCACGACGATGCTGGCGTCATCCTGCAGCTGGTCGGCCTGGCGGTCCAGCACGCCGACTCCGCGTACTCGCTGACCGGCAGCTCCGCACGTGCTGGCGCATCGCCGGGGCCCCGACGGCGCTACAGCCACCCGGCGCCAACCGTGCGTGGGCTCGCTGGCGAGGGGTACGGCGACCCCTAGCCCGACGACCGATCTGGTGGCACCTGCGTTGGCTGCAGTCGAAAGACCGAAGCCGAACGACGAAACGGGCCGATCACCGAGCATGCGATTCGGATGAGGAGAAAACCGTGACCAACGAGACGCCGAACACTCCCGGGCTCAGTGAGACCGAACTGCGCGAGATGAAGGTCGGTGACTTGCGCGAGAAGGCCAAAGACGCCGAGGTCGAGGGGACCTCCTCGATGAAGAAGGAAGAACTGGTCAGTGCCATCTCGGATGCCTACCGCACAAGGATGAGTGTGGAAGGCGGCGCCAAGGATGACAGCGGGCAGAGTCACGCAGGCGAGCCGGGTGACCGCGGGCCCGAGGGCGGCCACCTGCGCATCGGCGACCAGACGTCACGCTCGCTGCAGTACTCGCAGGAGGTCACCTCGCTGGACGAGGACCCCGAGCGCGCGGGGCGCAGCTTGGCCACAACGAGCCACGAAGTGATCCGGAAGTGGGCCGAGAGCCGCGGCGGTGTCCCGGCCACCGTCGAGGGCACCGAGCACGGCGACCATCTCGGCGTCCTGCGCTTCGACTTCGGCGGCGACTCGGACAACCTGCGCCACGTGAGCTGGGACGAGTGGTTCGACACCTTCGACGCCCGCAAGCTGAACTTCCTGTACCAGGAGGAGCGCAAGGACGGGAACCAGAGCAACTTCTTCCGGCTGGAGAGCCCGGACCGCGAGGACGCCTGAGCCCCGGGTGAGCTCCTCCGCTAACGGCCCGTCCGGCATCAGCGTCGTCATTGCCACCCGTGACCGGCGGGAGTCGCTGCTGCGGACCCTCGCCTGGCTGGACTCCCCGGGCAGTCCACCGATCACTGTGGTGGACAACGGGTCGACCGATGGCTCACCGGCTGCGGTGCGGACCGCCCACCCTCGAGTGACGGTCCGTCGACTCGGCGAGAACCGGGGGGCCGTGGCAAGGAACGTGGGGATTGCCGCGGCCGCCACCCCCTACGTCGTGTTCAGCGACGACGACTCCTGGTGGGCCCCGGGTGCCCTAGAACGCGCCGCCGAAGTTCCCGACGCCCACCCGGGAGTGGCGGTGCTCGTCGGGCGGGTGCGGCTGGCCGCCGACGGCTCCGACGACGCGGTGTCGTCGAAGATGGCGCGCGCACCGATCGGGCACCGGTTGCGAGCGCCCGGCCCGGACGTGCTGGGGTTCTCCGCCTGTGCCGCCGTCGTCCGACGGGACGCCTTCCTCGCCGTCGGCGGTTCTCCCCGCTTCTCTTCTTCGGCGGGGAGGAGACGCTGCTCGCTCTCGGCCTCGCCGCCGCGGGCTGGGATCAGGTCAACTCCGGGAAGTCGTCGCGTGCCACGACCCGACCGGTCCAGCCACGGTGTCCCCCGGCCGGTGGGCGCTCCAGACCCGCAACGACCTGCTCGTCGACTGGCAACGTCGATGGCTCCGCACCGCCGCCGCGGGCACCGCCCGGCTCCCGCTGCGGGCACTGTGCGATCCGTCGGCGCGGTCGGCCCTCGCGGGCCTCGTGCGCCGGTTGCCGGCGGCGTTGTGGGGTCGGCGTCCGGTGCCCCGGGAGGTGGCGGACCGGTTCGCGGCCGCGCACCGTCCCCTCCCCGGCTCAGCTCCTCAACTGCTGGGTGAACCAGTCTCGAGCCGCTGCGTCGCCCGCCCTCCCGAGCGAGGCGGCGGCGGACACCGCGCCGGACAGCTCTCCGGACAGGCACCGGCCCAGGGCGGCGTCCAGCGCGGCGGCGCTCAGCTCCTCCCCCGGGAGGACGACCGGCCAGCCCAGTGCCCGGGCCTGGGCCGCTCCCGGTCGGACGCCGCCGTGCCCTCGATGGCGAAGTCCGTCCGGGCGACGTCCGGAGCGTCCCGCTCCCAGACCTGGTGAAAAAGGCCACGGCCGATCTCGTCGACGACGGAGACGTTGACCGCCCACCGCACCGAACCCTCGAAAGCCGTGCACAGCTCGTGCAGCAGGGGCTCGTCGCTGATCGGGCCGCTCACGAACACGGGGTGCGTGTAGTCGGTGGGGTCGGCCTCCCGTCAGTCCACCCCGCTGCCCAGGTAGGGCGCCTCCGCGACGTCGAACGGAACGCCAAGGTCGGTCAGTCAGCCGACGACGGTGTCGGCACCCAGCTCGTCGCCGATGGTGGCGACGACCTCGTCGAAGCTGAACCATCCGGCTACGAGGACACGCATGCGCCCCACCCTCGCAGGCGGACGCGTCGACGGCAGACGGAGGGGCGGCCGGCACAGGTCAGGAAGCCTTCTTCCCGGACTCCCGAGCCTCCTGCACGGCGTCGGCGAGTTCGTCTCGGGTCATCTTCGACCGGCCGGCGACATCCAGCTCCTGGGCCATGTCGTAGAGGTCCTTCTTCGACATGGCCGCCAGGCTCTCGTCCGGACGCCCCCCGGCCTTGTCGCCGCCGGACCCCCGGCGTGCCCGGCGCGTGGTCAGCTTCCCCGCGTCCGTGGCGTTCCCCGGCCGGTGGTCCTTGGCCTTCGCCACGCTGGCCCGCAGGGCCTCCATCAGATCGAGGACGTCCGCCTCGGTCTCGGGCTCCCCTTCCGTGACCACCTCGTCGCCTCGGCGCTTGGCCTCGATCAGCTCGTTCACGCGGTCCCGGTAGGTGTCCCGGTAGTTGCGCGGATCCCACTCGCTGGTCATCGAATCGATCAGCGACACCGCCATCTCGAGGTCGTGCGACTTGAAGGAGTGGTGGACCGGTAGCTGCTCGATCTCCTCCACCGGGTCGCGGACCTCGTCGGCGAAGAACATCGTCTCCAGGGTGAGCACCTCGCCCTGGGGCCGGATGGCGGCCAGGTACTGCTTGGACCGCATGACGAACGTGGCGACCCCCACCCGCCCGGCCCGCTCCATCGCTTGCAGGAGGAGCGCGTAGGCCCGCTGGGCCTGGTCGTCCTGCGGAGCCAGGTAGTACGTCTTCTGGTAGTAGATCGGGTCGATCTCGGCGACGTCCACGAAGTCGGAGATGTCGATCACCCGGGACCTCCCCGGCTCTATCTCCTCCAGCTCCTCCGGGGTGACGATGACGTACCGGCCGTCGCCGATGTCCTCGCCTTTGACGATGTCGTCGTAGTCGACCTCTTCGCCGGTGTCCTCGTTGATCCGCCGGTAGCGGATCCGGGACGACGTCCCCCGCTCGAACTGGTTGAAGTGGACGGTCTTGTCCTCGGTGGCGGAGTACAGGCCCACCGGCACGTTGACCAGACCGAAGGTCAGGGCTCCTGTCCAGATGGCTCGCGCCACTGCTACCGCCTCCTCGATCGGCCTGCAGCCGCCCTACCCGCGCGCCCCTGCGTCATGCCCGTCGGGTGGTCACGGACCGCGGCTGGGGCGAGCAGGTCACCCCTTGCCGCCCCCGGTCGAGGCCTTCTCCAGTCGATCCACACGTGCGCGGGCACGATCGCGCACCTCGCCCGCGCGGTGGGCGCTGCGCTCGGCGGCATCCCGCCGCCGCTGACCCTTGCGCAGCTCCGCGGTCAACTCACCGGATTCCTTCTCGGCCCGGCGCAGCTCTTCCTCGAGGTCACCGATCCGTGCACGCAGCTCGTCCCGCCGGGTACCGAGGCGGTCCAGCGCGCCCCGCTCCCTCTCGGCGTCGGACTCGGCTTCCGCCGCGGCGGTCTCGGCGTCCGCCAGCTCGTCCCGGGCACCGGCCAACTGCTGCTGCGCAGCCCGTCGCCGCTGGTCGTACCTCGAAGTCCGGCCATCGGTGGTTGGCTCGTCCCCGGCGACCGTAGCGTCATCTTCTCCCGACGGGACGGTGGCGACCGACCCGCGCACGTCCGTCATGCCGACCCCGGAGTACGACAGCGGCGAGGTCAGCCAACCCGACAACGTCGCCCGACCGGCGCTCTCGTCAGCGACCGCCGCTCGGAGCGTGTCTTGGATCTGACCGGCCACCGCGTCGCTCACCGGCCGACCCAGCTCCTGCGCCAGGGAGCGGGCCTGCCTGGTCAGGGCCATCACCACTTGCCGGCGTTGCCGGGTCAGCTCCTTCAGCTGCTCACCTTCCAGATCTCGTTGCGCCTCACGGAGGCCGGACCCCAGGGCCACGAGCTGGCGGAGCTCGTCGGGCTGCTGACGCACCAGCATGTTCACCACCCACGCTGCGGTCGACGGCTTCCGCAGCTTGCCGATGGCCTTCGCCAGTTCCCGCGCCCCATCGGCGCGAGCCTCTTTCCGGCGTGCGTCGCGAGCGGCGATGAACTCATCAGGCGGCAACCCGTACAGCTCGTCCGCGACGTCCGAGAGCCTCACCGTGCCCCGCAGCATCCGGTCGAAGCTGGGACTCCGGCCTCGCTGGGGCGGGGCGGGGGCGCATCGGTCTGGTGCGGCTTCTGCATTTCTCGGTCCTCCCGCCACGGGTTCTGAGCGCGCTCCGCCAGGCAGCCGTGGGAAGGGCGGCCCCTGTCGCGGTGAGGCGGGCCACCATGGCTGCCACCGCAGTATGGAGGGGCTGCCATGGAAACCGTCTGACCTGGCACTACTGACGTCCACCCGGTGAAGTAGGACAAGATCGCTCCCGTGATCTCGCCACCAACGTCGGATCGGCCATCCCAAACCGAGGGCGAGGTGACGGTCGTCGTCATCACGCGGAATCGACGTGCCGATGTGCTGGCGACACTGTCACGTCACGAAGCGCCGGTGATCCTGGTGGACAACGCGTCGACCGACGGCACGGTCGAGGCGGTGAGGGCCGCGCACCCCGAGGTCTCCGTGCTGCCGCTGGATCGGAACGAGGGCGCTCGAGCACGAACCTTGGGCGCCGCACATGCCGACACGCCCTTCGTCGCATTCGCCGACGACGATTCCTGGTGGGCCCCCGGTGACCTGGCCCGCGCGGTCATGATCATGCGGGCGCACCCGCGGCTCGCCCTGCTGAACGCGCGCATCGCCGTCGGTCCGCAGGAGCGGCTCGACACCGTCTGCGACGAGATGTCGGCCAGCCCTCTCGGCACGCTGCCGGACCTACCCGGACCCTCCCTGCTCGGTTTCGTCGCCTGCGCAGCACTGGTCCGAACCGAGGCGTTCGAGGCTGTGGGTGGCTTCGACCCCGTCATCCGGTTCCCCGGCGAGGAGGAGCGGGTCGCACTGGACCTGGCTGCCGCCGGCTGGGGCATGTCCTACGTCGACGAGGTCACCGTCCACCACCACCCCTCACCACGCCGCGAAACGCCAAAGCGGAGGCAGGCGGGCATCTGGCGCAGCCGGTTGCTCACCGCACTCATGCGGCTCCCGGTGGCCGATGTCGCCCGACTGGCGCTCCGCGCTACGCGGGCCGGCCGGCCCGGGCAGGAAGGCCTGATCCGTGCGCTGCCGCGGGTCCCGGCTGCGCTGTTGCGCCGGCGACCACTCCCATCCAGCGTGCTCGCGGACCTGCGGCTACTCCTCCGCGATGGCGCATAGCCACGGGCCCTGCAGCTTCGGCGACTGCTTCAGGCGACCTCGTAGCCCTCGGGACCGACCGTGAGCTCGCCATCGCGTGGGTCGTTCGAAAAGACGAGCACCGCCTCCCGTCGGCTCTCCGGCGGGACGTACGCGATCGTTGCCGAGGCTTGCTCGACCTGACGCCCGTCCCGGCTCAGCTGACCGCCGAGTTGCACCGTCTCTGCCGTGGTCCGGCCGTCGTTGCGCACCCGGAGGTGCACCTCGTAGCCGGAACCTGCCTGCTCGACCGTGGTGATGTCGACGGCCAGCTCGGGGCGCCGCTCTCTCGGACGGCGACGGCCTGGTAGCCCAAGAAGGCGATCAGCAGCACGACCAGCAGTCCACCCAGCCCGCCCATGGCGTACCCGGCCGCTGACGTGCCACCGGAGCCCTGGCCCTGGGAGTTCTCGTCGGATCCGGACACGGGGGTTCCTCTCATCACAGGATGAGCCGGGCCGCCGCGGCGCCCAGGCTCGCGGGGAGGGCCAGGACCACCGTCTCAGTGACCACCATCAGCAGCCCGGTGTCCTCGAAGCGGCCCAGCGTCCACAGAAGGTAGGCCGAGACGCAGTGCGCCAGCGCGTACCCGACGGTCGTGAAGGTGGCGAAGGCCTTGATCGGCCCTTCGTCCTCCTCCTGCCCGCCGAAGCCGACCCCGTAGACGAACGCGTGCATCAGCGCCAGGCTGATGGCGACGAGGACCAGCGTGTGCCAAGAGGGCATCTTCGCCGCGAGCAGCACGGTCTCCTCCGTCGGGCCAGGTTCACGGCGAAGACCACCGCCCCGGCCACCATCAGGAACAGCTCGCGGCCGTACCCGGGCTTGCTCGGGGAGGCGCTGCTCTTCCCGAGTTGGGCGCGGGCGTAGGAGGCACCGACCGCGCCCGGCAGCAGTGCCAGTCCGAGGATCGACGTCGCGTCGCGCCAATTCCGCAGCCAGTCCAGCACGTCGAGGGCTGTGAGGATGACCGCAGCAGCGACGGCGGCAGCCAGGAAGGCCACCCCCGCGTCCACCAGGCCAGGGCGCCACCCGGACGCCCCCGAACCTCCCAGGTGGCGGGAGAGGCCGATGACCAGCAGGACGGTCCCGACCGCGAGTGCGGCCAGGCGGTAGCGGTCGACAGCCAGACCCAGCCGCCACACCTCCATCGTCATGAGGACCGGCATGGCGAACAGCAGCGCCCCGCCGACGGCCCGGCCGAACCCCTTGATCAGTTGGCGCGCTTCGACTGCTGCGGCATCGCGCTCCAGTCACGTCAGGTCACGCAGGGTCCGCACGGGTGAGGAAGTTGGTCGGTTTGACAAGTCCTCCGACCAGCGTCCAGACACCCCTGGCAGGAGCGAGACGCTACCGAGAGGTCCGGGATCCGGTTGGGGACGCCCGCCGGGCAGGTCGGAAGAGGGGCAGTCGCGCCCGATCAGCCGCTGCAGTCCTGACGGACCAGAGGCGAGCGACCGGCGTCGCTCAATGGGGCGGGGACACAGAAGCGAGCCGGTGGGCCGAGAATCCACGGACGTCTGCCGCAGAGCTCAGTGGGATTCGGGTGAGGGTCGGCGTCCGGCCAGGCCGACAGCCTGCCACCCGCGCAGCGGCCCGCCGACAGCTTCCGCGGCCCACTCGTGCAACCGATGAGTGAGCGGGCGTGACCGCCACTGCCCGAGGTCGACCCTCTCGCTGCTGGTGACGTCCTCGTCGAACTGGTCGTCCAGCACATGCACGACGGCCGGGTCTGCGATCACGAGAGATACCCGCTCGTCCAGCGCCATCGACCGAACATCGAGGTTGGCGTTCCGCCCCTGGCAACAGCGCCGTCAACGGTGATGACGTTCGAGTGCATGAAGCTGGATTGGTACTGCCAGATCTCGGTGCCCGCGGCCGGAACGCATCGTAGTCCCGCTCGCCAACAGTGCTCTCCGGCTCCGACCTGACGGCTCCGGCTCCGATGCGGCCTCGTCTGGGGCCTCCACATCGAGGGCGCAGTAGCGCCGAGATGGCGTCATGGAGCAGGTGCGGCTGCGCGGTCCAACCGTCCGACCAACTTCGATCGACCGGGGACGAGGTACGTATGCGGGAGGGCGTTGGCCCGGGACGGACGGCGGGGGTGGATCGCGGGACGGCTGGCGCCGGGGCTGCCCCGTCATCCCTGTGGGGCCCCTCCCACCGAGAAAGCCTTGCTCCGCCTGCGGGCCGCCCCAGGGACAGCAACACTCGGCAGGCATCCATCCCCGTCTCCAGGAGGACTGCCGTGCCGAGGGTCGACCGCATTGCCGAACCGTGGGGCAGCCGCACCCCGTATGGCCCAGGGGAGACCTGGCCGACCCGCGTGGACTCGTACCTGGCCGACGGGCTCACAGAGGCAGACGTGGACCGCTGGGTGCAGTCGGCGACGATCCGGCACTCCAACGGCGACGGCCTCGACATCGCCGTCAAGGACGAGCGGATCGTGGGTGTCCGTGGCCGTGAGGTCGACCGCGTCAATCACGGCCGGCTCGGCCCCAAGGACCTCTTCGGCTGGCAGGCGAACAACTCGCCCGATCGGCTCACGAAGCCGCTGATCCGCAAGCGGGGCAAACTCGTCGAGACCGACTGGGACACCGCGATGAACGCGGTGGTCGGTCGCGCCAAGGAGCTGCTCGAGGAGCAGGGACCCAGCGCGATCAGCTTCTACACCACCGGGCAGCTGTTCCTCGAGGAGTACTACACCCTCGGGCTGATCGCCCACGGCGGCATCGGCACCAACCACGTCGACGGCAACACCCGCCTGTGCACCGCCACCGCCGCGGCAGCGCTGAAGGAAACCTTCGCCTGCGACGGCCAGCCGGGCAGCTACACCGACATCGATCACGCCGACGTCATCGCGCTCTACGGCCACAACATGGCCGAGACCCAGACCGTGCTCTGGAGCCGCGTCCTCGACCGGCTGGCCGGGCCGAACCCGCCGAAGGTCATCTGCGTCGACCCGCGGGAAACGCCGGTCGCCCGCGCGGCCACCGTGCACCTGGCGCCCCGGCCGGGCACCAACGTGATGCTGATGAACGCGCTGATCCACGAGCTCATCGCGAACGACTGGATCGACCGGGCGTACATCGAGGCGCACAGCGTCGGCTTCCCGGAGCTGGAGAAGCAAACCGCGAGCTACACGCCCGAGGTGGCGGCGGAGGTGTGCGACGTCCCCGCGGAGCAGATCCGGGAGGCCGCCCGCATCATCGGCACCGCGGAGCAGCTGATGTCGTCGGTGCTCCAGGGCTTCTACCAGGCCCACCAGGCCACCGCGGCGGCCGTGTGCGTCAACAACATCCACGTGATCCGGGGCATGCTCGGCAAGCCCGGCTGCGGCGTCCTGCAGATGAACGGCCAGCCCACGGCGCAGAACACCCGAGAGTGCGGTGCCGACGGCGACCTGCCGGCGTTCCGCAACTGGTCGAACGACGCGCACATCCAGGACCTGGCGAAGGTGTGGAACGTCGACCCGATGCAGATCCCGCACTACTCGCCGCCGACGCACATCATGCAGCAGCTGCGCTACATGGAAGAGGGCTCGATCCGCTTCCTCTACGTGACCGCCACCAACCCCGCGGTCTCCCTGCCGGAGCTGCGACGGATCCGGGAGATTCTCTCCCAGCAGCGCCTGTTCCTGGTCGTGCAGGACATCTTCCTGTCCGAGACCGCGCAGCTGGCCGACGTCGTGCTGCCCGCGGCCACGTGGGGCGAGAAGACCGGCACCTTCACCAACGTCGACCGCACCGTGCACCTGTCGGAGAAGGCGGTCGAGCCGCCCGGTGACGCCAAGTCAGACCTCGACATCCTCATCGACTTCGCCGCCCGTATGGGCCTGAAGGACAAGGACGGCGCCCCGCTGGTGAAGTGGTCGACGCCCGAGGAGGCGTTCGAGGGCTGGAAGGAGTGTTCCCGCGGCCGGCCCTGCGACTACACCGGCATGAGCTACGACAAGCTCCGCGGCGGCAGCGGCATCCAGTGGCCGTGCAACGACGAGCACCCCGACGGCACCGAGCACATCTACGTCGACGGGCAGTTCTGGGCCCAGCCCGACTACTGCGAGAGCTACGGCCGCGACATGGTCACCGGGGCTCCGGTCGAGGCGACCGAGTACAAGGCGCTGAACCCCACCGGCAAGGCGGTGCTGAAGGCCGCGGAGTACGTGGCGCCCCACGAGGTCCCCGGCCAGGACTTCCCGTTCCAGCTGATCACCGGACGCACTCTGTACCACTTCCACACCCGGACGAAGACCGGGCGGGCGCCGCAGCTCCAGGCGGCCGCGCCGGATGTATGGGTGGAGATGTCGGCGAGCGACGCCACCGACCGCGGTTGGACCGAGGGCGACGTCCTGGAGGTGACCACCCCTCGCGGCCTGGTCCGCGCGCGGCTGCGCATCAGCGGCATCCGTCCCGGGGTCCTCTTCCTGCCGTTCCACTACGGCTACTGGGACACCCCCGACGGCGCCGCGCCGAAGAAGGAGCGCGACGGCCGGGCGGCCAACGAGCTCACCCTGACCGACTGGGACCCGGTGTCCAAGCAACCCATCTTCAAGACGGCGGCGGCCACGGTGCGACGGGTGTCGGCCGCGAAGGGGCGCCCGTCGCTCGCGCCGACTACGACCGGGTCGGCGCCGGTCACCGGGTCGGTGCCGCCGACCACCGGCGGCGACACCGCCCACGCCGAGGAGCTCGTGGAGGGACGGCGATGAAGCTCGACATGGCGATCGAGGAGCTGCACCGCTCCGAGAACCACCTGGTCACCGTGCTGACGTCCATGTCCGACAAGCACAAGACCGACCACGAGGTCTTCTACGTCACCCGCGACATGGCGAAGTGGTCACGGCAGCACGTGGCCGACCTAGCCCACATCGGCACCGACTTCGGCCTGGCGCTGGACCCGGAGGCGTCCGAGGACCCCGGCCTCCTGGCGACCATGAAGCAGCGGGCCGCGCAGCTCATGGGGCGACGGTCGGCACCGGGTCTGCTGCTGCTCGCCGACCTCCGGCACCTCTACCGCGAGGCCGCCGGCACCTCGGTGGACTGGGAACTCCTCGCCCAAAGCGCGCAGGGCGCCAAGGAGAAGGAACTGCTCGACCTCGCCGAACGCTGCCACCCCGAGACGCTGCGGATCACCCGCTGGGCGAACGCCTACCTCAAGGTCACGTCGCCGCAGGTGCTCGCCAGCTGATGACCGCGCCCCCCGCCGCCCGCGTCGTCCTCCGACCGCTCGCGACGCCCCTGCCGCTCGGCTTCCTGGCCCTGGCCCTGGCGACCGCCGTGTTCAGTGCAGTCCAGCTCGGCTGGATAGCGCCGGACCAAGGGCGGGTGGCCGGCTACACGGCACTGTTCGCGACCGTGCCGCTGCAGCTGCTGGCCTCCGTCTTCGGGTTTCTCAGCCGGGACCCCGTCGCGGCCACGGGCATGGGCGTGCTCAGCGGGACATGGGCGGTCGTCGCGCTCACCACCCTGACCAGCCCACCCGGTGCGGCCAGCGCGGGCCTGGGGGTCCTGCTCCTCGCGGCCGGGGCCGCCATGTGGGTCCCGGCCGTGGTGGCAGCTGCGAGCAAGCTCGTACCCGCGGCCGTGATGGCGGTGGCCGGGACGCGGTTCGTCGTGACGGGGATCTACGAGATCACCGGATCGACAGCGTGGAAGAGCGCGGCGGGGTGGGTGGGCCTCGCTCTCGCCGCCGTCGCGTTCTACGCTGCGCTGGCGCTGGAGCTGGAGGGCGCGCGGGAGCGCACCGTCCTGCCGGTCGGCCGACGGGGCGCCGGCGCGGCCGCCATGGCAGGACACGGGCCGCTGGACCCGGCCGACCTCGTCAGGGAGGCGGGGGTCCGGCCTCAGCTCTGAAGGGGGCAGGACCGCCGGAGCTTCCGCCGTCGGGCACCTGGGCCCGCGGCTTGGGCAGCGCAGTGCTGCCGGACCGGCGTCGACGACCAGCCGGGGTCATGAGCGGCGCGTCAGGGAGCGGGCTGCTAGCCGATGCGCCGCCATCAGCGCCCGGTCCGCAGTCGTCTCCCCCGCCAGCTCCCGGACTGTCCTGAGTCGCGGTGGGCCGCTGTCCGTCCGACGGGCCGTCAGGACCGCTTAGGACCGCTCAGCAGAATGGGGACTGCCCGACGACGCCCGTATCGTGGGGATCTCGCCGGGCGCCAGGCCCGACCCCGGCCCCACTCGCCGGGTTCACGAACGGCGAGCCCTACTCCTTCACGCCGTCGACGATGGCCTTGGCGATGTCGCGGAGCTTGCGGTTGGAGCGCTGCGACGCCCCGGACAGGATGGCGAAGGCTTCCGCTGCGTCGCAGCGACGCTGCGCCATCAGGATGCCCTTGGCCTGCTCGATCACCGCCCGCGACTGCATGGCGACGTGGAGGTTCTCGGCGAGCTCGCGGGTGCTCTCGTAGAGGTGCATGTTGTGGACCGCGACAGCGGCGTACGTGGCGAACTCGCGGGCCAGCTCCCTGGCGCCGTCGTCGAACGCACGTGGTTCGACCGCGTAGAGGTTCAGTGCACCATGGAGGGTCTCCTGGACCGGGACAGCCACTGACAGGGAGCTCAGCGAACCCCGCTCGGCACAGAGCTGTGGGTAGTCACCCCAGCGGCTTTCCGCCCGGGCATCGGGAATCTCCTGCACGTCCCCGCCGACGGCGGCTTCCAGACAGGGCCCGTAGCCGCGGCCGTACTGGCTCTCATCGAGATCACGGGCCAGCTGCCCGGTGAAGGCCGCCGTCTCGGCCTTGTCGCTGACGACCAGCGTCACGGATGCTTCGGCGACCCCGGGGATCGTCTGCTTGGCGAGTCCGGCGACCCGGTCCAGCACTGAGTCCATCGACTCGTTGTCCAGGGTCATGCGCGCCAGCTGGGCGAACGCGTCCCGCGGGTCGACGGGTCGAGGGGTGGCGTGGGTGTCCGTCGCGCTCATGGGGCCGGTCGACCTTCTGCGAGGCCAGGTCGACGAGAGGGGAGTCTCGAACCTGGGGGCTCCCCATCGCACATGAGGACCCGACGTCCGCGGGGCCGCGTCATGACCTCACAGTGGACGCTGGAGGCGCCGTGTCAGCGAGACTACCCGCAGCGGTGCTCTCCCGGTCCGACTTGACCGCTCCGGCTGCGAAATGGTTGCCCCTGAGTCCCCCACACCGACGGCGTGACCGAGACGCGGCACGGCATCCAGTCCGGTGAGGAAGTGCCGCTCGCGCTGTTCAGCCCCCGGGCCCGGACGTCACCGCCTACATACCGGGACCATCGCGATGACGGTCACCGCGCGGGGTGGCATGCATGCTCGCGGTACGAGACCGACGACCTCGCCGTCCTGATGATCACCGTCCCGAGCTGACGCGCCGTCACCCCGTCACCCCATCTCGCCGGTCCGGGCGTGCGCGACGCCGGGTCAGTTCGGTATGACGGCGCCCGCGCCTGGGTGGTGCGCGCTGCCGCCGAGTTGCAGCGCCGCACGCTGCAGGGTGGGTGATGCGCCCCGGAGGGTGAGCTGCCGGTGGTGCCGGGTGGCCCGGCGGTACGCGGCGGCGATGGCGCGGAGACCGTGGTGGTCGCCCACCGTCACTCCGCTCAGGTCGAGGGTCCACTGCCCGCACGGGGTGAGTAGGAGTGCCGAGATGGCGTCGTGGAGCAGGTGCGCGGTTGCGTGGTCCAACCGTCCGACCAGCTCCAGGCGGCCGGTCACGAGGTCCAGGCGCGCGAGAAGCCGTGAGACGTCGTCGTAGTGGGGATCGGTCGGAGAAGCGGATGGCAGGGCCACTGCGGTCACCTCGAGAACGAGGAGGAGTCGCCGGTGGCGGAAGGGAACGACCGGCACCCGCACCGGTGCGGGCAGAGGCCGCGTTTTCGACCCATTGAGACGCTAACCCGCCCGCGGCGCAGAAGCCACCGGCGCAGCCGTCACCGCGTGGCCAGCCCGGCAAGCTGCGGCACGCGGCCGGTGTGTGCTGCAGCAGGCCCTCCCCCGCAACGCCGTCCGTACCTTTCGGGTACGTCGGTACGCGACGACGGTTGCCGCCCTGGGATCCGGGAAGGGGCACCCGCATGCCGAGGACCGTGGAGATCACCCTTCCCCCCGATCTGGTCGATGCCGCGGTGGAGGAGTTGCGCGGTCTCGAGCCGCTGTCGCTGCGTGTGCTGCGTGGCGTGTCGCTGCAGCCGCCGGGCGACGTGATCAGCGTGGAGGTGACCAACCGCCGGCTCGCCGCGGTGATGCGCCTGGCCGACCGGTGCGGCGTCGGTCAGGAGTCCTCGGTCTCGCTGTCCACGAGCAGGCCGGCCAGCGTCATCTCCGCCGGCCGGCAGGACGACGTGCTCCGGGACATCACCAGTGGGACGGCCGAGGAGATCGAGCTCGAGATCGGCCGGGAGAGCACCATGACCGCCGGCAAGCTCGGCGTTATGGCCACCGCCGGCCTCCTGGCGGGGCTCGGCCTGGCCAGCGGCACCCTGCACCTGATCATCGGCGCCATGGTCATCGCACCGGGCTTCGAGCCGTTCAGCCGCCTCGCCCTGGGGCTGATCGAGCGCAGCCGCGCCTGGCAGCGCGGCCTCGTCGACATCGCCAGGGGGTACGCCGCCCTGGCCGCCGGCGCCGCCCTCAGTGCCGCCGCCTGCGCCGCCTTCGGCGCCGGCGCGCTGGCGGCGGGGACCAGCAGCTACCTGCCGTCGTCGACCCTGATCGACTACTTCTCCACCACGTCCTGGACCAGCTGGGCGGTGGCCGTGGTGGCCGGGCTGGGCGGAGCGCTCCTCCTGGTGATCAACCGGCGCGTCCTGACCGCCGGGGTGATGATCGCGCTCGGCCTCATCCCCGCCCTGACCCTGGCGGCCATGGCCCTGGTCGCCGGCGACGTCGAGCTGGCCCTGCGCAGCCTGGGCCGGTGGAGCGTGGACGCAACCGTGGTGACGGCGACGTCGGCGGCGGTCTTCTTCGGGCACCGCAGGCACGACGGCCGAGCCGCCACCGGTTGACCGGCACAGGGACTCCGTCGAGGGGCCTCCGGCAGTGACACCCAGCAGGCCGGCGCACCGCCTCGCTGAAAGTCTTGGCGACGAGGACAGATGTCCACGGTCACCGATCGGGCACGCGGCCCCGGTTGACACGCCCCGGTTGGGACGGCCCTGGGGCCGGGTACCCGCCAGCAGTGCCAGACACCAGAGATTCCCTACAGCGCGTCGCCGCCGACACGTTCGGCTGGCCGGAGCTGCACCCAGAACAGCTCGAGGCGATGGAGCAGGTGATGGCCGGCCGGGACGCCCTCGCCGTCCTGCCCACCGGCGCCGGGAAGTCCGCCATCTACCAGGTGCCCGCACTTCTGCTGGACGGCCCCACGTTGGTCGTGTCACCGCTGCTGGCGCTGCAGCGCGACCAGATGGAGGGCATCGACGACACGGCCGCCCCCGAGGCCGTGGCGGTCAACTCGGCCCAGCGGGCCGGGGAGACCCGGCACGCCTGGGACGCGGTCCGGGAGGGCGACGCCGAGTACCTGTTCCTCTCCCCCGAGCAGCTGGCCAAGGACGACGTCCTCGACGAGCTCGCCGGGCTCGGCATCAGCCTCTTCGTCGTCGACGAGGCGCACTGCGTCTCCGCCTGGGGCCACGACTTCCGCCCTGACTACCTGCGACTGGGGACAGCGATCGAGCGGCTCGGGCACCCGCCGGTCCTCGCCCTGACCGCGACCGCGGCGCTGCCGGTGCGCCGGGACATCGTGGAGCGGCTCGGCCTGCGCGACGCGGCCGAGGTCGTCGCTAGCTTCGACCGGCCCAACCTGCGGCTGGCCGTGGAACGCCAGAGCGACGACCGGCGGAAACGGTCCGCCGTCGTCGTCCGGGTGAGCGCGCTGATGTCCGACCCGGCCACCCGTGGCGGGCTGGTCTACGTCGCCAGCCGCAAGGACGCCGAGTACTACGCCGACGAGCTCGCCCAGCTGGGCCACCATGTCGCGGCCTACCACGCGGGCATGAAGGCGGCCGACCGCACCAAGGTGCACGAGCAGTTCCTCGACGGTGAGGTGGACGTGGTGGTGGCCACCTCCGCCTTCGGCATGGGCATCGACAAGCCGGACGTCCGCTTCGTCGTGCACGCCTCGGCGCCGGAGTCGCTGGACTCCTACTACCAGCAGATCGGCCGCGCCGGACGCGACGACGAGCCGGCGGAGATCTATCTCTTCTACCGGGCCGAGGACCTGCACCTGCAGACGTTCCTCACCGCCAGCCACGCCCCGCACGAGGCCCTCGAGGACGTCGCGGCGGCGCTCGAGGAGCACGACGAGCCGGTACGGGCGCGTGAGCTCGCCGAGGAGGTCGACGTGTCCCCCGCCAAGCGCACCCGTGCGGTCAACCTCCTCGAGCAGGCGGGGGCGGTGGGCACCACCGAGGACGGCCGCCTGGAGCTCCTGGACCCGGACGTCTCCCCCGAGGAGGCGGTGCACCAGGCGGTCGAGGTCTCCGAGAACCACCAACGGCTCATCCGCTCGCGGATCGAGATGATGCGCGGCTACGCCGAGACCACCGGCTGCCGGCGCCAGTTCCTCCTCGGCTACTTCGGCGAGCAACTCCCCCACCCCTGCGGCAACTGCGACACCTGCGAGGCCGGCACCGCCCGGGAGCACGCGGTCGGCGACGCCCCGTTCCCGGTCAACAGCGCCGTCCGGCACGCCGAGTGGGGGCACGGTGTCGTCATGTCCGTCGAGCCCGACCGGCTCACCGTCTTGTTCGACCAGGAGGGCTACAAGACCCTCGCCACCGCCGCCGTGGAGTCCCACCACCTACTCGAGGCGGCCGGCTGAGGAGTGCTTTCCCGCCGCGCTACAAAATCGCCGTCGTCTGGTCGTCCCGCCGCCTCTAGCCTGGAGCCTCGGATGGCGCGGCCGGCAAGGGCGGCCTCTGCACGGATACAGTCGCGGTGTCCACCCGGCCGAGGCAAGTGTCCATCGGCGGCAACGCGCTCGGGCACTGTCAGGTGGTCGACCCAGGGCGGTGAACCAGCCTCGATAAGGGTCCGGCGACTACGCGGTCGCGTCCCTCGACAGCCGGCGGGTCACGGTGGCCATCAGTGGCTCCGGCAACGCCTACATCCGCGCCACCGAGACCCTCACCGCAGTCGTCTCCGGCAGCGAGGACATGGGCTACGCCGGGGGCTCATGGGTCAGCAGCACTGTCCATGGCTCCGGCAACGTGCGCACCGGGCGAGAAATAGGGGCGCGGGCTCGGCAGCGCGCTCGTCGTCCTAAAGCGCCACCGCCGGCGGCCGCCGACCCGGCTGGCCGACCGCCAAGGACCCTTGGGGAATCTCTCCCCCTCAGCCGCCACCGACTCGTACCGGCAAGGCCCAAAGTCGCTACTCCTCGATACCTCCGACACCGCCGTCAGCGTTTCCGCCATCGAGGACGCGGTGTCGGCGGCGAGGACCAACCCGACGGTCCTCAAGAGCTGAGCGGACACCCGTGGGTGCCGATACAGCCTCGGCACCACGCCTGGTGACGCCGTCCCCACGCCCGCGAGCTGATCCGACGAGCGCCCGAAAAGTCGACGGTCGTCGCCCGGGGCGTCCAGTCCTCCTCAGATGACCGGCCTGCGATCGGGCAGTGGCCACGGGACGGCCATGGTGCCGGCGAGGGCGATCCAGATGTCGGCCAAACCGTCGGGGCGCCGCACGATGCCGAGCGCGATGGACGGCCCGCTCGGCTGTTCGTGTGTGCGCATCAACGGCATCGAGAGCGCGTACTCGCTCACCGGTACGCCCGCGCGTGAGGTTGCGTCACGAGCGGCCCGGAGGTCGTGCCGGATGAGGTCTGCGCAGGGCGTCTCCGGGATCGCCCGGAGGTCAAGGCACGCGGCGAGGTAGGCGTGCTTCAAGGCGGCGAGCTTGTACCGGTTGCGGTCCGGTGGCGTGAACAGCAGCAGCGAGACGGCCGGGGGCACCGACCCGCGGGGAACCAGCTCGGCGAGGAAGGCCATCCGGGCGGGGCCGAACAAGGCGAACCCCACGGCTTGGAGCACACTCGCGCCGAGCAGCATCCAGTAGGCGATGACGTCGAAGACGACTGCCAGCCCGATCCAGGCGCTCGACACCGCCAGCAGGAGCACCGAGAGCTGCAGCACCAGCCGTTTGGGCAGCCGGTCGGCGGCCACGCCACCCCACGGGGTGGCCAGCAGCAGGGCCACTCCGAAAGCCAGCAGGATCCCGCCCGACGCAGCGTTCGACCCGGTCAGCTCGAACGCCAGCCAGCCGCGGGCGATCGCCTGGGCCATGACGCCCAGGAAGACCGCGGCGGCGTTGAGGTAGAGGATCAGGAAGCCGCCGATGCGCAGGATCGCCATCGCGCCGAGCGGCGGGGTCTCCGGCGGCACCGGGAGGACGGCTTCCCCTGGGACCGGGACCGCCGGTACCGGCACCTCCGGTGCTGGAGCCGGCTCTGATGCGGCGGGTGTCCATCCAGATTCACCGCGCTGTGCGTCGATGGGCCGGATGGCTTTCCCGCTCATGCCTCTCCTCGTCCGGCGCCGATACGGGGCACCTGACCGTTCAGTCACCACCTCCCTAGCGAACGGGCGCACCCTCGACCTTGCCACACCAGGCGCTCGTCGATGGGCGATGTCTCGGGCACGGGCATGCACGAGGAATCGTCCCGCGAGGGGCCCACCGCAGGAACCGGCAGCGCCGCCGATGAGCACCGGACAGCCAGGGCAGTGACGACGGCGCCGTCCGTACATCGCCGGTTCAGCCCATCGCCGGTGACATGCCGCCTGTACTGCCGGCGTCGGGAGGTCCCTGACCACCCGGGGCACCGGACCCGGCCGGCCTCGCACGGAGGGTCGTGCGGTCGGAGACGAGCGCGTATGTGGCGTGTCGCCCCTCGGACACCGAGTTGACCCCCGCGACTCTTGGCCGGCAGTGCTTCTCCTGTTCTCAGCGTCGGCACGTCTACCCGATCTCTGTACGACCTGCATCGGCTGGCTACGGTCTCCGGACGCCGATCGGTTGCCCGTCCACCGGGGGCCGACTGAACCCGGCCCCCTCCGATGACTTCGGAGGATCGGCCACGTCCAAGAGGCGACAGTGCACCGATTGGACTGGAGACCCCGTGCCCGACACGACAACCCGCAAAGCCTCTGGGCGGCCGCCCACGCCGAGCGCGCCGCCCTGGCCGACGACCTGGCCGCGCTGGACGAGGCCCAGTGGGCCCAGCCCTCGCTGTGCGGGCGATGGAGCATCGAGGAGGTCGTCGCCCACCTGAGCGCTGCAGCCAGCACCGGGCGGGCGCGCTGGCTGGTCAGCATGATCCGAGCTCGGTTCGACGCCGACGTGCACAACGCTCGCCGCGTGACCGAGCACCGCGGCCGCACCCCCGCCGAGACCCTGCGGCGGTTCCGCGCGGTCGTTGACAGCACCACCGCTCCCACCGGGCACACCGCCGCCTGGCTCGGCGAGGTCGTCGTGCACGCCCAGGACATCCGGCGCCCGCTCGGTCTGCCTGGTCGACCCCCGGTGCCCGTGGTCACCGCGGTCGCTCGCTTCTACGCCGCCCGAAACTTCGCTGTGAACAGCCACACCGCCGCCAGGGGCCTGCGCCTGGAAGCCAGCGACGGCCCCTTCGCCGCGGGCGAGGGCCCGCTGGTGAGCGGCACGACCCTGGCGCTGACGATGGCCATGGCCGGACGCGCGGTCTTCTGCGACGAGCTCGCCGGTCCCGGCGTGCCAGTGCTGCGACAACGCTGCTCACGCCCCTGAGCCACCAGCGTTGCCACAGCACCACTCGTCCGCCGCAGCAAGCCGACGGGGAGCCCACCCGAGGGGGCAGCCAACAGCCGCGGGAAGCGGACCGCTGGCGACTCGACCGCTCGGCGCGCCGCGTCGCCCACCGTCCCCGACCGGTGCACGGCGGTCAGGGCGACGCCGACAGCGCGGTCAGCGGGCGACCGCCAGCCGTGTGCGAATGTAGCGTGTCGCCCCTCGGACACAGCGAGAACCTGGCGCGGCCAACGCCCGTGGGGCTCTGCCGTTCCTGACCGCGGGCAGACCGGCGTCAGGGCCACGCCGTCGAGTAGGAACGACGCGAACCGGCTCGTGCACTACCGCGCGGCTGCTGGTCCCCTGACGTCGCTGCTGGGGCCTGCGATCGGGTCCTGCCTGCCCCTGGCAGCCCACGGTCGGGTCCATGCCCGGCGGCGGCTCAGGGCCCCTACCCATCAGTCCAGCAGCCGTGCGCGTACGTACCGTGTCGCACGCCGACACCCACACTGCGGAGCCGGGCAGCGGCCGGCCCCGGCACGGCTGGTGTTCGCGCCCGACCGCGAGCCCACCGGGCCGGTGCCCCCCTCGATACCCGCACGAGACGCGTCCGCCCGGATGCGATCATCCACCAGGAACCGAGCGTGGGAACGCAAGTGCCCGATCGCGATCACGCCGAGCGACGGCCGATCGCCGCCGGAGTTCCTCGTTGCTGATTGCGGCAGATCAGTCCCTCGGTTCGCGGACGTCCTTCCCCTGTTCGGCGAACGCCTTGAAATCCTCCATGTGCTGTCGCGACTGCTGGACTGAGGATGGACACGCTCCGGGGGGGGGGGGGCGCCTGACCGGGGCGCAGGGTCGGGGGCTGACCGACGTGCTGGGGCAGTCCGTGGCGACCACGGCGGATCCGTCAGCGGGCGCCTCGCAGACGTGTGCGTATGTACCGCGTCGCCCCTCGGACACCGAACGGAGGCCCCACGATTCACCTCGTGGGGCTTCGTCGTTCCAGGGAGCAGCAACCGCGGCGTATCCGGCGGCGCGCAGTCCTCGGGGCATCAGAACCTGTTTCGCGGGAAGAGTCCGAGCGGCCGACTACCCCGCTATGCCACCCTCGAGGCTTCGTCCTACCGGGACCAGGTCGTTGCTGCGCTTCTCGCTGCGCTCCCGGTGGGCCCCCGCCGCCGCACGGACCAGCTGAGAGGGACACCTGATGCAGACCGCTGAGCCAACGGAGCTGTTCGACCTGCGCATGAGCGAGGAGGCCCGGCCGCTCTTCGACCGAGTCGTCCGATTTCTCGAGGACGTGGTCGCGCCGATGCAGGAGGAGTACTTCCGGCTCGGCGAAGGGCGCGCCGACCGTTGGTCGTACGCGCCGGGTCAGCTCGAGGCGCTCGAGGGGGCCAAGGCCAAGGCCAAGGAGGCCGGCCTGTGGAACTTCTTCCTCCCCGACTCCGAGGTCGGCGGCCTGACCAACCTCGACTACGCCTACATCGCCGTCGAGCTCGGCAAGTACCCGCTCGGCTCCGAGTCGCTCAACTGCTCGGCCCCCGACACCGGCAACATGGAGGTGCTCGAGCGCGTCGGGACGCCCGAGCAGAAGGCCCAGTGGCTCGAGCCGCTCCTCAACGGCGAGATCCGCTCCGCCTACGCCATGACCGAGCCCGACGTCGGCAGCTCCGACGCCAAGAACATCCGGCTCCGGGCGGTGCGCGACGGCGACGAGTACGTCCTCGACGGCGACAAGTACTACATCTCCGGCGCCGGCGATCCCCGCTGCAAGATCATGATCGTCATGTGCCAGACGAACCCCGACGCGCCGGCGCACGCGCAGCAGTCGCAGATCCTCGTGCCGATGGACACCCCCGGCGTCGAAGTGCTCGGCCCGATGCAGGTGTTCGGCCGCGACGACGCCCCCCACGGCCACATGCACATCCGGTTCACCGACGTGCGCGTGCCCGCCTCCAACATGCTGCTCGGCGAGGGCCGTGGCTTCGAGATCAGCCAGGTGCGCCTGGGGCCCGGGCGCATCCACCACTGCATGCGTGCGATCGGCCAGGGCGAGAAGGCGCTGGAGTTGATGATCCGCCGGGGCAAGTTCCGGGAGGCGTTCGGCAAGCCGATCCTGAACCTCGGCAAGAACATGGAGACGGTGTCGCGGGCGCGCATCGAGCTCGATGCCTGCCGGCTCATGGTGCTGAAGGCCGCCAAGGCGATGGACGTGCTCGGCAACTCCCAGGCCCGCGTCTACGTCTCGGCGGTGAAGGCGATGGTGCCGGAGAAGGTGTGCCAGATCATCGACCAGGCCATCCAGATCCACGGCGCCACCGGGGTGTCGCAGTGGACGCCGCTGGCCGACATGTACACCAGCCAGCGCACCCTCCGCCTGGCCGACGGGCCCGACGAGGTGCACCACTTCGTCGTCGCCCGCCACGAGGCCGGTCGCTACACCGAACCGGCCCCCGGTCGCACCGAGGCCCTCGGCGACGGCGTCTTCGCCGGGCCCTGAGCCAGCGGCTGCCCAAGACCGGATGCTCCCGGGCGATCCACCCGGCATCGTGGTGGCCAACCGCCAGCACAGCAGGCCCCGGGGTCACGTATCGCGCACGGCATCGTGGATGCTCCACGATGCCTGCGCGAGATCCACTCGCACGTCGTGGCCACGGTGCAGCAAAGGGGTGGATTCGTCGAGGAACTGAGCGAGCGCCTCGTGGGCCGCGCCTTGGACCGGCCGCCCCTTGGCATCGACCACCCGCCACCACGGCACGTCGTGACCGCCGTTGCGCAGGATCCGGCCCACGGCACGCGCGCCCGTGCCGGCCACCTCGGCGACCTCGCCATAGGTCATCACCTGCCCCCTGGGGATCGACGACACGGTGCTCAGGACCCGCTCGGCCACTTCGCTCATGATCTCGCCCTCACTGCCTTCGTCGATCGGTGTGCCGTGGAGTTCTCGCCGACCGTTCCGACCGACGCAGGTTGACGTCCGCAGGCTCGGCGGCCGCTCCCAGCTTCTGGACCTCAGGCGCCTCGCTGCCCTTGACGCGCGCCATCACGACCGTTCTCGTCCTCGTCCGCCCTTACCAGGACGAACTCCTCGGGTGGAGAGAGGACCCCGTTCGCCTGCACGGTGACGTGGTGCGGCCCCGGGTAGTACGTCCGGGTGGTGATGGGCCGGAAGGAGTGGGTCTTCGTGACGACGGTGCTTCCGCCGGCGGCGATGCGTCGTGACCCGAGCTTGAAGGTCTTCCCGCTGACGGACCCGTTGGCACGTCGGAATCCGATGGAGTAGTCGATCGCCACGGTGGCGTCCGTCTCCCCCTCGTTGGTGACGACGGTCGTGAACGTGAGTTCCCCTCCCCAGGGAACGACCTCACCGGAGATGCGCGGCCGGGCCACGCGGAGGCTCTTCCCGGTGAAGCCCAGGAGCGCCAGCGCGGTGGGATCGGCCCGCTTGATCAGCGTCCTCAGGCCGTGCCGGAGCACCCAGGGAGTGCTGGCGTCCGGGTCGCCGGCCCACGCGGCGGCGGTGTCCGTGACGACGGAGGGATCGACGCGACTGAGGTCGTTGAGATGGTTGGCGACCGAGCGCCGCACGTACTCGGCCGGGTCCCGGTAGGTGGCGTCCAGGATGCCTCGTGTCGCACGAGGATGGGCAAGCAGCCACGGCACCCGCTTCGCCCAGGGCAGGTAGGCGCGAGAGCCCTCCGTGGCGAGTCGCCGCACGTGCTCGCTGTCATGCCCCGTCCAGGTCTGCATGATGCAAAGGGCGCGCTCGGGTCGCGCGTTCAGGAGCTCGCGAACGGCGAACTCGCCCGTCAGCCCGACGGTGAGCCGGGCGAGGAGTGCCATGGCGGCGTCGAAGTTCCGCGTCGAGCCGGATTCGAGTGCTCTCGACGCGACGAACTCGGTGGTGGGCCAGATCATCCACCCGTCGAGACGCGGCTCCTCCAGCACGTCGAGCACCACGCGCTCGGCGGCGGGGAAGCCCCCCGGGACGTCGCTGAGGAGAGCATCGCGGACGATGTCCACCCGCTCCCTGAGGCGGACGCCCCGTACGGCACCTTCCGCCTGGACCAGAGCGGAGAAGTCGCTGGTGGGCGCAACCGCTTCGAGCGCAGCCCGTAGCCGTGCAACGACGGCTGGACTGATCAGTTCGTCCATGGCGCCCACGGCGACTCCTTTCCGACAGGGCACGTCTTCTGCGTGCGGGCGCGCCCTGGACGGGTTGGCGCCCCCGTCCTCGTCACAACCCGGACCACGCCTCGCGGCTGCTGAAGCTCTGTCCGGGTGGTGGAAGAGCGGCGGCAGCCACCCAGGCGGGGATCGCTCGTGTCGCCACACGGCTGCTCGCGCCGGCTCCGATGCCCATCGGTCTAGACCGTCGGGACGGTACCGCCGTCGATGACGTACTCCGCACCGACGATCGCCGACGCCTGGTCGGACACCAGGAAGCCCACGAGATCGGCGACCTCCTCCGTTCTCGCGAAACGGCCGAGAGGGACTCCGCCGAGGGAGTCGAGGATCCTCTGCTTCGCTCCCTCCCGGCTCAGGCCATTCCCTTCCGCGATCCGATCCACGAACCTCTCATAGGCCTCGGTCTCGATCCCCCCGGGACTGATCGCATTGACCCGCACACCGTGCGGCGCGAGCTCGTTCGCCAGGCCTTTGCTGTACGTGCGCAACGCGGCTTTTGCGGCCGCGTACGCGAGAGTTGCGTCGTACTGCGGCATCTGCCGCTGGATGGACGTGAAGTGGAGCACCACGCCGTGCCCGGACCGGACCATCGACGGCAGAAGCGCTCGATCGAGCCGCACGGCGCCGAGGAGATTGAGGTTCAACTCGATCATCCACTGCTCATCCGCGATCGCCGCGAACCCGCCGGATGGCGTGGACGCACCTCCTACGACGTGCACGAGGATGTCGACACCACCGGTCTCCTCGATACGCGCCCCGACGAGCGCCGTGCCCTCGACGGTCGAGGTGTCGGCCGCGATGAAGCGGTCCGGGAACTCGTACCCGTCGGGCATCGTCCGGGCCGTTGCATACACGTCGGCGCCGAGCGCGCGAAGCCGTTCGGCCACGGCTGCACCCGATCCCTTCGACCCGCCGGTGACGAGCGCTCGACGCCCATCCAGGCGCCCGCGATCCGCACTTCCCATCTCTGCTCCTCCGTTGTCGTCCAGGACGGTGCGCTCGGCCGAGATCTCGTCGGGCGAGCGACGATCGTCGGCGTGTTCACCGCGCCGAACCTCGGGGCGTTGCCGCAGCAACCGCCGACCGCCCGGCCCTCGACTCGACCCCGATCGCCCGGTTCCGCACGAGATGCCGATCAGGTCGAACGCGTGCATCTCCGGCACCCGATCCTGCGGGGGCCCGCCCCGCCCTCTCCCGTCTCGACGACGGGGCGGGCCCGGTGTCACAGGCGCCGTCCGGTCAGCCGGCCGTGGCGCGGGCGGCCTCGTCGATCAGCCGGGCAACAGCGCCGGGCTGGGAGACCGTCACGGCGTGGGAGGCGTCGATCTCGACGTTCGTCGCCTGGGCACGCTCGCCCATGAACTGCTGCGACTCGGCCGGGACGGCGAGGTCCTGGCGCGTGATCAGGTTCCAGGAGGGGATGGTCTTCCACGCGGCCTTCGTCGCCTTCCCCTCGAGCGCGTCGGCGACGATGGGACGCTGGGTGACCGCCATCAGCGCGGCGACGTCCTCCGGCACGTCCGCGGCGAAGACCGCCCGGAACTTCTCCTGCTCGATGTAGAGGTCGTCCACCGGCTGCCCGTCGGGACCGGTGACGGACACCGGGCGCAGGGCCGGCCCGAGCTCGTTGCCGGGGAACTTCCCGGCCAGCTCACCGGTGCTCTCGCCCTCCTCCAGGAGGAAGCTGGCGACGAACACCAGCGCCTTCACCTTCGGATTGCCGTCGGCCGCCTCGCTCATCACGCTGCCGCCGTAGGAGTGGCCCGCGAGGACGATCGGCCCGTCCACGTCGTCGAGGACGCTGCGCAGGAACTCGGCGTCGCGGTGCAGGTCTCGGAGCGGGTTGGCCACCCCGAGCACGGGATAGCCGTCGGCCCTGAGCTGGGTGATCACGCCGTTCCAGCTGGACGAGTCGGCGAAGGCCCCGTGGACGAGCACCACGGTGGGCTTGGTCGGGTCCGTGCGGACCTCGAGGGTGCTGGTGGTCATCGGTTCTCTTCCTCTCGGTGGACAGCGCCCCCGGTGCGTCGGATCCGACGTCGCGGCGCTGGTGGAGCGAACGTAGGAAGCGCGGCGGCTGCTTCGCGTACGTCGATCGACTGTTCGTTCACTTGCCGAAGGCCGCCCGGAGCATCGCGATCGACTGCCCGATGGCGGCGCGTGCGCCGAGGGTCTGGCTGACCGGGTCGAGCATCATGAAGTCGTGGTGCACCCCGTCGTAGCGGACCGTGGTCACCGGGACGCCGGCCGAGCGCAGCGCGGCGGCGTAGGCCTCGCCCTCGTCGCGCAGGACGTCGGCCTCGGCCACCAGGAGGAACGCCGGCGGAAGACCCGCGAGCTGCTCCGGGGTGGCCCGCAGTGGCGACGCGGTGACCTGGGCCCGCTGGGCGGGGTCGGTGGTGTAGGCGTCCCAGAACCACTCCATGGCCTTCGCCCTCAGGAACGGCCCCTCGGCGAACCGGACGTAGGAGGGGGTGTCCATCGCGGCGTCGGTGACCGGGTAGTACAGCGACTGGTGCACGAAGGAGACGTCACCGCGGTCCTTGGCCATCAGGGTGAGGGCCGCGGTCATGTTGCCGCCCACCGAATCGCCGGCGACGGCCAGCCGGGTGGCGTCCAGACCGTGCTCGGCGCCCTGCTCGGTTATCCACCGAGCCGTGGCGTAGCCCTGCTCGATGGCCACCGGGTACCTCGCCTCCGGTGACCGGCTGTACTCGACGAACACCACGGCGGCGTCGGCGCCGACGGCCAGCTCTCGGACCAGCCTGTCGTGCGTTCCCGCATTGCCGAGAACCCATCCGCCGCCGTGCATGTAGAGGAGCACGGGGAGCTGCCCGGACGCTCCGGCGGGCCGCACGATCCGGACCGGCACGTCGCCGACGTCGGCCGGGACGGTGATCCAGTGCTCGTCCACCGGGAGCTTCTCGACGGCGCCGGACTGGATGTCGTCGAGGACCTTCCGAGCCGACTCGGGGCCGAGGTCGTACAGGTAGGGCGGGTTGGCGGTGGCGTCGGCGAGCTGCTGGAACTCCGGCTCGAGGACGACGGGCGGAGTCTGCTGAGTGGTCATGGATCGGTCCTTCCGGTCGGGACGGCGCGTGCTGCGCCGTCGGACGGCCAGACGCTGGCACCTCTCCCCCGCCCCCCGGCATCCGTCGATCGACTGCGTTTCCGGACTGCCCCGCCACGTCCCCGGAGCGGTCCGGTAGCCCGGCCGGCCCCACCGGGCCCGAACCTGGACTACCGTGCACCCGCCGGGGCCGACGGCGTGGCCGTGCTCGGAGCAGGAGGGACCGGCGGTGCTGATCGGGCGGGAGTCGGAGCTCGCCGTGCTGCGCGAGGCGGTCCGCATGGCGACCACCACGGGTCTCGCGCTGGTCGTCGAGGGCGACGCCGGCCTGGGCAAGACGGCGCTGGCCGCGGCCGCGACCGAGATGGCCCGGTCGGCCGGCTTCCGGGAGCTCCGGTGCTCGGGTGTCCTGGGCGAGGCATCCCTGGGGTTCGCCGCCCTGCACGAGCTGCTCCACCCGGCGCTGCACCGGGTCGGCGCCCTGCCCGCGCGCCAGCGGGCCGCGCTGCTGACGGCGTTCGGGCTGGAGGAAGGACCGGCGCCCGACCCCCTCCTCCTCTCCCTCGCCGTGCTCCGCCTGATGGAGGAGGTGGTCGCCACCGGGCCCGCCCTCGTCGTGGTCGAGGACCTGCACCACGTCGACCAGTCCAGCATCGACGTGCTCGTCTTCCTCGCCCGCAGGCTGGCCGACCTGCCGCTGCTGCTCCTCGCAACGGTGCGGAGCCGCCCCGATGCGCCGGTCCCCCCGGCGGATTTCCCGGGCCGTCGGCTCACCCTGGCTCCGCTCACCGAGGCGGAGTCCCAACGGCTGCTCGAGGCCGTCGCCCCGCAGTTGGCCCCGGGCATGCGCGAGGCGGTCGTCGCAGTGGCCGGCGGGAACCCGCTCGCGCTCACCGAGCTGGCGAGCGCGCCCGGCGCCGTCCGGCCGGCCGCGGCGCCCGCGCTGCCCGATCAGCTGCCGACCACGGCACGGATGAAGCAGGCGTTCCTCGAGTCCTTCGACCAGCTGCCGGCCGCCAGCCGGCAGTTCCTGCTCGTGGCAGCGGCGGACGGCGGGAACGTGCCGCTGTTCCGCGTCGTGGCCGCCGCGGGCGGCTTCGACGAGGCGGTCGCGCTGCTCCGGCCGGTCGAGAGCGCGGGCCTGGGGGCGGTGACCGGCGGTCACTTCTCCTTCCGGCACCCCCTCATCGGCTCGGCCGTCTACGGTGCCGCGACGTCGGCGGAGCGCGCCGCGGCGCACCACCTGCTGGCCGGGCTGGCGGACGACCCCGAGCGCGTCGCGTGGCACCGCGCGGAGGCCAGCTACGGCCCGGACGAGTCGGTCGCGGCAGGACTGGAGGCCGCGGCGGCACGCGCACTCCAGCGCGGTGCCCGGTGGGAGGCGTTCGCCGCCCAGCGCCGGGCCGCCGCCCTCTCCCCCGCTCTCGAGAACCGGGTCCGCCGGCTCGTCTCCGCCGCGGAGTCGGCCCGGCGTGCGGGCCTGACCCGGGAGTCGGTCGATGCCCTGCGGGAAGCCATGCCGCTCGCCGACGAGGGGAACGCCGTCCGGGAGCTCGCCTTGGCCGAGTGGACACTCAGCAGCGGGACCGACCTGGTGGTCGGCCGGTCCCCGGAGGAGCTGGTGGCGGTGGCCGGACGCCTGGGCGGGCCGTCGGGCCGTGACCATCCCGAGGCCCGTGTCCAGCTCCTCGCCGCGGCAGCCACGCGAACCTGGGAGCTGGCGGCGCCCGAGACCACCCGCGCGGCGGTCCGCGGAGGGCTGGAGACCCTGGACGACACTCCGCACCCCCTGAAGACGGTCGGCCTTGCGCTGCTCGATCCGTCCACCCGCGCCGCGGAGTCCCGATCCGCCCCGCTGGAGCTGCTGGACGTCGTCCGGACCCGGTACCCGTGGGCGCTCGCGAGCCTCGCAGCGATGGCGGAGGCGCTGCACGACGTGCCGGCGGCCCAGGCGGTCTGGGACGACGGCTGCCGACTGCACACCCCGGCGGAGGCGCCGGGGGACGCGGCATCGTTCCTGTGCGGCCGGGCAGCGATCCGGGTGCTGAGCGGGCAGTTGGTCGACGCGCTGGCCGACGCCGAACCGGCAGCCCGGACGGCGCTGGACTCCGAGCTGCCGTTGCTGGCCGCCGCCGCCGAGGTCGTGGCCGCACGGGTCCACGCCTGGCGCGGTGCGGACGCCGCAGCGCAGGCGGCCCTGCGCCGGCACCGGGAGCTGGCCGGATCGCACCGCACCGCCGTGGTGAGCGCCCGGGCGCACTGGGCCGCCGGGCTCGTGGCGATGAACCAGCGCCGTTACCGGGCCGCGCAGCAGGAGTTCGCGCTCGTCGGGCAGCACCCCACGACCGCCGCGTGGGCGGTGGCGGACCTGGCAGAGGCAGCCGTGCGTGCCGGCCGCGGTGACTCGGCGGCCGCCGTGGTCGCCGACACCGAGCGCCGGGCCCGCTCCGTCGACTCCCCGTACCTGTGGTCCCTCGTGCACCGGGCGAGGGCATTGCTCTCCGTCGGCGAGGAGGCCGGGGAGGCCTACGCGGTCGCGGTGGCGGCCGGGCTCGGCAGTGGCGCGCCGCTGGAACTGGCCCGCACCCGGCTGGTCTACGGCGAGTGGTTGCGCCGTCAACGGCGGATCGCGGCCGCGCGGGAGCAGCTCGCCGCCGCACTGGAGACGCTGACCGCCGCCGGCGCCAGCCCCTGGGCCGACGCCGCCGCGGCCGAGCTGCGGGCTGCCGGCGGCACCCCCGACGCGGCGCCGCGCCGAGGGGCACCCCTGACCGGGCTCACCACGCAGGAGCGGCGGATCGCCGAGCTGGCTGCCGAAGGCCTGACCAACCGCGAGATCGCCGCGCGCACAGCCCTCTCCCCCCGCACCGTGGCGACCCACCTGGCCCGCGTGTTCCCGAAGCTGGACATCGCCCACCGGGCCCAGCTCCGCGACGCCCTGCGGACGCAGCCGGGCGGTCGAGGGCCGGCGGCGCCGCCGGTCAGGTGACGGTGACCTCGGCCAGGTCCACCGAGACGAGGACCGGACCGGGCACCGCGCGGTCCGCGGCGTCCCTGCCGTGCACGACCCGCCGGGTCGGGACGACCAGCCCGGAGTACTCGCGGTGCTCGCTCACCACGTCGGCCCCGGGCAGGCCGCCGGCCACGTCGATGCTGTAGTCCCGGCGGCGGATCAGCCCGTCGCCGTCGACGTGCAGCACCTGCTCGCGGCTGTGCGTGGCCATGGTGACCGGATAGGTGACCAGCAACCGGCGCAGCCGCCGGCCGCCCTCGGTCCACGGATCGATCTCCACCGTGCGCACCCCGGGGAAGGTCAGGTGCCACGGCTCGGTGAGCCAGGTCCACATCGCGTACCCGCCGACGTAGGCCTGCTGCAACGCCGTCCACGGCGTCGTGAACCCGTGGCCGGTGAACGACGCCCGCGGGTCCGGCAGGGACCCGAGGGTCCGGCCGCCCTCGCTCTCGACGTGGACCCGGCCCGGGGTGACGACCGTGCGCTGCCCCGGCTCGGGGAACCGGGCGTACGAGGCGCGCTCCCGGTGCAGGTCCACGGACACCTCGACGTCGGCCAGCGCGTCGGGCTGCCCCTTGACGGCGCCGAGCCGTCCGCCGGTGCGCTGCCGCCCGGTGATGCGCTGCGCCGCCCGCCAGCGGTCCAGTCCGCCGTGCGCTGCGAGGAGCAGCTCGAGGAGGTCACTCATGGTCGTCGTCGTCCGGGGACGGGGCCGGCCGGCTCGCGGCGGGGCGGTTCCTCGCGGCGCCGAGGCCGACCCGGGCTCGGACGCCGTCCCCGCGGCGCTGCCTGGCCTCGGTGGCCAGCTGGCGCATCGCGACCACCCAGGCGGGCTCACGATCGTCTACGGCGCCCTCCCCCCGCGGTCTCGACGGATGCGGCACCGACGCTAGGGAGCACCGGCCGGGTGCCACATCCGTACGATGACCGCTCCCGCCGGCCGGTGGCGGGATCAGTCCCCGACCGGACCCAGGACGTCGCGGAGCTGGGCCCGGCTGGTGATCCCCACCTTCGGGTAGATGCGGTAGAGGTGCGCCCCGATCGTCCGGTGCGAGAGGTAGACCCGGTCGGCGATCCCCTTGTTGGTCAGACCGCTGGCGGCCAGGCGGGCGATCTGTAGTTCCTGCGGCGTGAGCACCTGGGCCGGGTCGATCCTGGCCGAGGGCATGCTGCGGCTGGGGACCACCCCCGCCGCGCGCAGCTCCGCGGCCGCCAGCTCCGCCCAGGGCGCCGCGCCCTCGGTGTCGAACACGTGCAGCGCCTCCGCGAGGTGGCCACGAGCCGCCACCACCTGACCGTGCCGGCGGAGCCACTCGCCCCACGCCAGCCGGCTGCGGGCGAGTTCCAGCGGCGAGCCCGCCCGCTGGCCGGTCTCGACCGCGGCCTCGAAGCGCTCCGCAGCCTCCGCGCCGGGAGCCAGGAGCGCACGGCTGCGGTGCACCAGGGCCTGGAGGTGCGTCGAGCGCAGCGCCGCGGCCACGCGCTCGGCCTCGGCGACGACCGGTTCGATCGTGGAGGCGGCACCGGAACGGACGGCGGCCTCGGTCAGGTCCCCCAAGGCCAGCAGCGCGGTGCTGGGGTGGACCGACACGTCGCGCAGCGCCGGCAGCGCCTCCTCGTACCGGCGGCGACCGGAAGCTCCCAGCCCGGCCGCCCAGGCGACCAGCGCGCGGACCAGCGCCGAGGGCTGCTCGCCCGAGAGCTCTAGGGCGCGGGCGCGGGCGCGGGCCGCTGCCTCGTCCGCGCCCGACCAGGCATGCCCCCGCGCGGCGGCGGCCGCCGCGAGGCCGGCCAGGACCGGCAGGTCGAGTTCCCCGGCCAGCTGTTCTCCGTGCGCCGAGTCGGCGAGCCCTTCGGCGAGTCGGCCGCTCGCCAGCCGCAGAGCACCGCGCCCGGTGAAGACCTGCGCCTCGTCGCTGAGCACACCCGTGCCGCCGCGGAAGAACATGGCGCCGAGGTCCCACAGGCTGGACGCCGCCGCGAAGTCCTGGATCGCCTCGGCCATGCGCGCGGCCGCGAGCACCAGTTCGCTGCTGCCGGGGTGGTTCTCGGTGCGGTCGGTGTAGGCGTAGTCGGAGACGAAGCCGGTGAGTCCGGGCAGCGCCGCACGGGCGCGGGCCGCGTGGGCGGCGGGGTCCACGAGGGCCAGCCCGATGGCGACCATGGGGTCCCGACCTCCCGGGTCGACCGCGCTCAGGGCGTCGGCGAGCCGGTTTCTCGCCGGCTCGTCCACCCCCTGGATCCAAGCCAACGCCGCGGCCCCGACCAGCACCTGCGCTCGCTGCCTCGGGTGCTCGTCGCCCCTGCTGCCCGCCAGCCCCTCCGCCAGCGCGACAGCTTCCCCGGCCGTGCGGACGGGCGTGCCCGCCGTGACGCCGAGCATGACCTCGGTGGAGGCGACCGTGGCGACGACGTCCGCGCCGGTCGCGAGGGGCAGCGCCTCCTCCAGCAGCTGGACGGCGTCGCACGCCCGGCCGCCCTGGCGGGCGGCGACGGCCGCCGCGATCAGCCGACGCGCCCGGGCCTCGGTCTCCGCCGAGAGCGCCGCGGCGCGGCGCAGCGTGACGACGGCGTCGGGCCGTGCCCCCCGCTGCAGGGACTGCCGAGCCGCCGCCTCCAGCTCGGCGGCGATCGTCTCGTCCGGCGCGAAGGCGAGCGCCGCGCGGTGCCAGGCCGCGGCGCCCGGGTCCGGCGTCGCCGCCGCCAGCGCTGCGTGGGCCGCCGCGCGGTCGGACCAGGTTGCCGCTCCACGGACGGCCGAGCGGAGCAGCGGATGGCGGAAGCGCACGCGGTCCCCTACCAGGGTGACAGCGCCGGCCTCCTCGGCCGGTGCCAGGTCCTCGGGCGTCAGGTCGAGCAGGCGCCCGGCGGCGATGAGCTCGGGCAGCGTCTCGACGTCCGCGACCGCGGCGAGGAGCACGAACCGACGGCTGGCCTCGGGCAGGGCGTCGACCCCGGCGAGGAGGGCCCGCTCGAGGCGTGCGGTGGTCGGCAGCGGGCCCGCCGGGGCCGGACCGCCGTCCCGGGCGCTCACGGCGGCGGCGAACTCGCGCACGGCCAGAGGGTTCCCGGCGGCCTCCGCGAGGATCTGCCGCCGGTCGTGCTCGCCGAGCCGGTGCGGGAGACCGTCCAGCAACAGGGCGGCCTCCTCCTCGTCGAGGGGGCCCAGGTGCAGCCGCGCGATCTGGGTGGAGGGCAGCGGGGTGGGGTCGCCGGACCCGGCGCGAACCGTCGCCACCATCAGGATCGGGGCGTTGCTGAGCCGGCGGGCGACGAACTCGAGGGCCTCGGCGCTGGACCTGTCCAGCCACTGCAGGTCCTCCACCACCACGAGCAGCCGCTGCCGGTGCGCGACCTCCTCCAGCAGCCCCAGGACGGCGAGGTGGATGAGCAGTCGGTCCGCGGGTCCGTCGGACTCCCCGAAGGCGGAGCGCAGGGCGGCCCGCTGGCGCGCCGGCAGTGCCGCGGCGTCGTCGAGCACCGGGCGGAGCAGTTCGTGCAGGCCGGCGAACCCGGCCGTCGCCTCGCTCTGCACCCCGGTGCAGCGCAGCTCGCGGAAGCCGGCGTGGCGGGCCTGCGCCGACAGCGCCGCCACGAGGGTGGTCTTGCCGATACCGGCCTCGCCCGAGACGACGGCGGCCCGGCCTCCGGCGGCCACCGAGTCCAGCATCGCCGTCAGCACGGCCAGCTGCTCGGTCCGTCCGATCACGATCCGCTCACCCCCGTGCACTCCCGGGCCTGCACATGCGATCTACGCACGCCGTGCCGTGGGCCGGCAATGCCGGTCTCCGCCCTCCTCCGCTCACGCGGTGTGGACCGCCCAGGCCGCAGAGGGCTCCGCCCGTGCCATTCCCGCCGCGGCCCCGTCGCGGCCGCGGCCTCCTCCGCGACGGTAGGGCAGGCCGGAGCCGGTCGTCAGGGTGCTATCACGAGCTCCGTGATGAGGTCGCCGTCCAGGACGAAGCGGTAGCGGAGGTCGACGACGCCACCGGGGAAGTCGCCCTCCAGGTGCTTGGTGGCGACCCAGTGCCCGTCGTCGGCGCGCTCCGCCCCGACGAGGGTGGTCGTGTACGTGAACTCGGCTCCGGCCCTGGACAGGAAGCCGCGGATCTCCTCCGTCCCACGGTAGGTCGTGCCGTCGTCGACGACCACGGCGGTGGGCGTGAAGGCGCGCAGCGCGCTGTCCACGTCGCGGGCGTCGTGCGCGGCGAGGTAACCGCGGATCGTGGCCGGGAGCTGATCGGGCTGGGTGCGGTTCGGATTGGCCATGCACCGACGGTGCGGTCTCCCGGCGCGGGATGGTCAAGACTCGAAGTCTCCCCGGGGGAGAGGGTGCACGCGTGCCAGCTGTACCGCCCGGACAGGTTGGTCGGCAGGTCACGGTGGGTGGCTTCCGATCGCGGTGTGGGGTCGCGGCGTTCTCGTCCCACGCCCGCTCCAGCAGCGACTCGGCGCTGACCCCCCGCCCCGCGGATGAGGGTCCTGCTCCGGTGGCCGTCGGCGACGATCCGCCGGGCGATGTCGTCCCCAGAGGTGACGTGCGGCGGCGATCAGGCGCCTCGGCGGCGAGCTGCCGGGCCGCGACCACGCGGGCCGGCTCGCGGGCGGGCGGCACCCGATCAGCCGCCGCTGGCGTCGGGTGCTGGCGCGGGGCACTCGCCGCCGCGCTCGACGGTGAGCTCGAAGTGCCACATCTCGTTGGCGTACGTCTGGCAGAGGCCGTAGTCCGCCCCGTGCTGAGCCAGCCAGCTCATCGCGTCCGTCGGGCCGATGTCGACCGCCCGGCCCGAAACGTGCTCGGACTCATCCGGGCCCAGGACGTACGCCCTGGCCGCCTCCGGGCTGCCGTACCGGGCGACCGCCGCCTCGAAGAGCGACTGCTGGTGGGCAGCGCTGCGCCATCCACTGGACACGTGGAGGTCCACCCCGTCGGCGGCCGCGTCCCGGGCGGCGTCCTGGAGGGCCGTGCGCAGCTCGCTGTCCAGGCCGGTGATGGCCGGGACGTCGGCGAACGGGGAGAGCTCCTCACCCTCGGGGACCAGCCCGTCGGCGACGGTCGGGGCTCCCCCGCCCGGTGCCGGCGCGTCGGCGGACCCGTCCGGTGCGGCTGCCGAGCACCCGGTGGTCCATGCCACGAGCATGGCAACGCAGACCAGCGCAGCGCGCGGCCCGCACCGTCGCCGTCGCCGCGCACGTCGCGACCGGGCCGCCAGGTGCACCCGGACGAGCGCGATGCCGAGCACCGTGCCGACTGCGTTGGCGGCGACGTCGACCACGTCGGGGATGCGTCCGGGCAGTGCGACCTGCGCCAGCTCGATGAGCGCCGACGCCGCAGCCCCGAGGGCCAGCGGCAGCAGCGGCCCCCGGCGCCGGAGGACCCATGCGGCGAGCGCACCCACCGGGACGAACAGCAGCACGTTCGCCAGCACCTCGACCGGGCGCCGGGGAACGGAGTCCAGCCAGGGCGCGAACAGTGCCTCGACGCCGGCCAGCACGGTCCGGCGGGCACCAGCGACGGCCTCGGCCGGACCGAGCGTGATGCCCGCGACGGCGAGCACCACGGCGGCGGCCACGAGCACCAGCAAGCCTGGATGGCGCCCCCTCGGTCGGCCCGGAACCGGGGCCCGGGGCGTCGCGCCCGCTTCGCCGGCAGGTGGACGGTGGTGGCTGGTCGTCATGGTCGTACTCCTCTCCGCCGGGCTGGCCGGCGCGGGCTCGGTGCGGGTGGACGGACCCCAGTGCAGTCGGCCGGTTGTTGCCACGACGTCTTCGATTCGGCATACGCCCGCGATATGCGCGCGGCAGCTGTCGCCGACGTGTCGATGCCTGCGAACGCGCGCGCAACCGGTCTCGGTCATCGAGCGCCGGCGGGAGACAGGTCCGCGCCGTGCCCTGGGCGCCACCCGGCAGCACGTCACGGCCCGGTTCCTCGGCGGGGCGCTGCTGCCGGCGCCGGGCGGGGACCTCCGGGCCCGGGACCGGCAGCGCGGTGACCGCCCGGTGGGGGCTTGGCCAACGGGCGGGTCCCCGTCGTACCGCTCGGCATCGCGGTAGTGCCCTCGTTGCGTCACGGAAGTGGCGGTCCGCCCACCGGGGGCGAGCCGACCGGGGACCGCCGCCCGCGCGCCCGCGGACCGCGCCAGTGGCGCTGCAGGGCGAGCACGCGGACGACGAAGATCGCGGCGGCGACCCCCGCGCCCAGCGCCGGGCCGTCGGCGTCGAACGTCGAGGCGACGCCGACGACGAGCGCCCCGACCACCGCCGGCACCGCGTAGAGCTCGGAGTCCGCCCGGAACAGCGCCGGGGTCTCACGGGAGAGGACGTCGCGGAGCACGCCGCCGCCCACGGCGGTCGTGACCCCGAGCAGGGCGGCCGCCACGGGCGCGAGGCCGTGGTCGAGCGCCTTCTCGGTCCCCGCGACGCAGAAGAGCCCCAGGCCCGCCGCGTCGAAGACGAGCAGCGGCCTGCTCAGCCGCGCGAGCCAGGGGTGGGCGACGGAGGTGACCGCAGCCGCCGCCAGGGCCACGACCAGGTACTGCCACCTGCTGAACGCCGGAGGCGGCGTGTCGCCGAGCACGAGGTCCCGGACGATCCCGCCGCCCAGTGCGGTGACCACCGCCAGGATCGCGATGCCCACGACGTCGTAGTCGCGGCCGATCGCCATCAGGGCGCCGGAGACCGCGAAGGCGAAGACGCCGATCAGGTCGAGGATCTGCATGTCGTCACCGACCTCCTGGCGGCTGGGTGGCGCCGGCGCCGACCGTCCCGAGCCCGCTCCGTCAGCTGGACCCCGGAGCGGTCGGGACGGTCGTGGTCCGGCGTCTCAGCCGGCCGTCGCGCGGGCGGCCTCGACGATCAGGTCGGCGACCGCACCGGGCCGGGACACGGCGACGGCGTGGGAGGCGTCGACCTCGACCGTCGTGGACCGCGCGCGCTGCGCCATGAAGAGCTGCGCCTCGGCCGGGACCGCGAGGTCCTGCCGGGTGATCAGGGTCCAGGACGGGATCGTCCGCCAGGCCGCCGCCGTTGCCTTCTCCTCGAGCGCCTCGCTGGTGATGGGCCGCTGCGTCGCGATCATCAGCTCGGCCACCTCCGGGGGGACGTCCGCGGCGAACACCTGGCGGAACTTGTCCGGCTGGATGTACAGGTCGGTCACCGTGCCGCCGCGCCCGTCGGGGACGGGGACGGAGTCCAGCGCCGAGCCCAGCTCGTTGCCGGGGAACTTCCCGGCCAGCTCCCCGGTGCTCTCCCCTTCCTCCAGCAGGAAGCTGCCCACGTAGACGAGCGCCCGGACGCCGGGGTGCCCGGCGGCAGCCACGCTCATCACCGAGCCGCCGTAGGAGTGGCCGGCCACCACGATCGGGCCGCGCACCTGGTCGAGGATGCTGCGCAGCTGGTCGGCGTCGTCGCGCAGGCCTCGGAGCGGGTTGGCCGCGGCGATGACCGGATAGCCGTCGCTCCTGAGCTGCTCGATCACCCCGTTCCAGCTCGCGGACTCCGCGAAGGCGCCGTGCACGAGCACCACGGTGGGCTTCTCCTGGGCCGGCCGGTGCTCGTCGGTGTCGATGGTCATCGTCGTTCCTCTCGATCCGCAGCGACCGGAACGGCCCGGGGTGGCCGCCTCAGCGCTGATGCATCGACCGTAGGAAGCGGTGCCCCCTCGTCGCGTACGTCAGATGACCGTCGCACCGACGGTGGACCGGACCGATCGCGGCCCGCAGCACCCGGCCGGCGCTGGGCCGCGGCCTCGCACACGTGGTGCAGGAGGGCGGACTTGCCGATCCCGGGTGCCCCACGGACGAGGACGGCGGCGCCGCGGTGCCGCACGTCGCGGAGCAGCCGATCGAGCGCCTCGATCTCCACGTCCCGGCCCACCAGGCCGGCCGTCGTCATGTCCGCGCCCATCAGCGTCCACCACCGTCCGGCTGCCGTGCGATCACCTCGACGACGGCAGGTCGTTGCGCGTGGGGGCATTCGGGTAGAGGTCGGATCCGGAAATCTCCGGCTCGGATGTGGGGGCGCCCGCGGCCGCACATCCGGTGGGTCACCGCCCCGTCTCGTCCCGCCCGACGGGGTGCCGCCGTCGGGCGGCCCGGATGCGGGCGGCCGAGTGGAGGCGGTCGTCGCCGTTGCGGAGCTGCCGTCGCTCCGCGGCCAGCTGGCGGACTGCGATGAGCGAGGCCGGCTCCCTGCTCTGCGAGGTCGTGGTCGGGTCGTCCCGGTCCGAGGTCATGTCGGGAACGCTCGCCGCGCGCCGGGGCACGCACATCCGTCAGATGACCGATCGTCGGCCTGCGCACCCGGCCCGCGAGGCGAGGGCGGCCCCAGCACACGCCTTCGCCGTGGCTGGTCCAGCCGCGCGCTCGTCACCGGCGGCCGCGTCGAGAGCCCGCGTCGGGATCGCGACGAGGCCACGGCCCAGCCGGCCGACCGAGAACCGCACAGAGCCCGGTCACATGACGGATGCGGAGCCGGCCCGCCCCCGAGGAGCGTCGACTCCCTCACCACGTCCGACGGAGCCATCCCCTCCGCGGACCCCGACGGAGACGGAGAGGCCCCGCCATGGGCACGACCACCACCGACGACGACATCGAGACATGCTACGGGGACCGGGGCGCCGAGGCGTGACTGCCCGGACCCGGTCGTCACGGCGCGATGACGAGTTCGGCGATGCGGTCGCCGTCCATCGTGAAGCGGTAGCCGAGATCGACGACGCCACCCGGGAAGTCGCCCTCCAGGTGGTTGACGGCGATCCAGTGCGCGCTGTCGACGCGCTGCGCACCGACGAGCGCGGTGGTGTACGTGAACTCGGCTCCGGCCCTGGAGAGGAAGCGCTGGATCTCCTCGGTCCCGCGGTAGGTCGTGCCGTCGTCGACGACCACCGCGGTGGGCGTGAAGGCGCGCAGCGCGGCATCCGCGTCGTGGGCCTCGTGCGCAGCAAGGTAGCCGCGGATCGGAGCGGGGAGCTGGTCGGGCCGGATGCTGGTCGTCTCGGTCATGCCTCGACCGTGCGGCCTCCCGGCACGGGCGGGTCCAGCGCTGGACTCTCCCCCCGGGAGAGGGCGCAGAGTGCACCCGTGCTGGCGATCGGCGAGTTCTCCCGGCTGACCCACCTGAGCGTGCGCACCCTGCGCCGGTACCACGACGCAGGCCTGCTGGAGCCGGCGACGGTGGACCCCGCGAGCGGCTACCGGTACTACACCGCGGACCAGATCCCGACCGCACAGGTCATCCACCGCCTGCGCGAGCTCGACGTCCCCCTGACCGACGTCCAGCGGATCCTGCTCTCCCCCGATCCGCGCACCCGCGCCCGCTTGATCGCCGACCACCTGGAGCGACTCGAGTCCGAGCTCGACCGGACCCGGGCCGCGGTGGCGTCGCTGCGCCGGCTGCTGCGTCCGGCGCCGGCCCCGCTGCAGGTGGAGTTGCGCTCGGTCGCGGCCACGACGGTGGCCGCCGTGGAGGACGAGGTGGCGCACGACGAGGTCCTCGCCTGGTACGCCGGGGCCATGGCCGAGCTGGACGCAGCGGTCGAGGGGCCGACCGGTGCCCCGGGCACCCTGAGCGACAACGCCCTGTTCGAGAGCGGCCGCGGCCACGTGCTCGTGTACCTGCCGACCCCTCACCCCCCGCACCGGGGCCGGGTGCACCCGGTAACCCTGCCGGCCGTCGAGCTCGCCGTGACCACCCACGTCGGCCCGCACGACGACATCGACGTCACCTACGGCGAACTGGGCGCCTGGGTGGTGGCCAACGCTCTGGCGGTGGCCGGGCCGGTGCGGGAGAGCTACCTGGTCGGCCCGCGCGACACGGCCGACCCGTCCGCGTGGCAGACGGAGATCGGCTGGCCGGTCTTCCGCGTGGCGCCGCGCTGATGGTCGCTGCCCATCCCTGATCCACGTTCCACGAGAGGCCTGCCCCATGCCGGGCATCCGGACACCAGACCAGCGGCTCCGCGTCTTCGTGAGCTCGACCCTGGGCGAGCTGGCGGCCGAGCGCCGAGCCGTCTCCCGCGCCATCGCCGCGCTGCGGCTCACCTCCGTGATGTTCGAGGCGGGCGCGCACGCGCGCCCGCCCGGCGAGGTGTACCGGGCCTACCTGGCGCAGAGCGACGTCTTCCTCGGCATCTACTGGGAGCGGTACGGCCAGCTCGTCCCGGGCCTGGACGTCTCCGGTCTGGAGGAGGAGTTCGAGCTCTCCCGTGGGATGCCGCGGCTGCTGTACCTGAAGGCACCCGCTCCCGACCGCGATCCGCGCCTGGCACAGCTGGTCCGCCGGATCCAGCAGGAGGCGACCTACCGTCCGTTCCGGACCCCCGCCGAACTGGGCCGGCTGGTCCGTGACGACCTCGCCCAGCTGCTGAGCGAGCGGTTCACCGCCGCGGCGACGTCACCGGCTGCTCCGGTGCCGCCGGCCACGCGGTCAGGAGGCGCCGTCCCCCGGTCCCTCCTGACCCCCGACCCCCTCCCGGTCAGCACGACGTCGCTCGTCGGCCGGCAGCAGGCCGTCGAGGAGGTCGCGGACCTGCTCTCCCGTCCCGGCCGACGGTGGGTCACCCTCACCGGCCCGGGCGGGATCGGCAAGACCCGCCTGGCGCTGGCCACCGCCGAGCAGCTGCGCGACCGGTTCGACGCCGGCACCGTCTTCGTCCCGCTCGCCGAGCTGACCGACCCAGCCGCCGTCGTGGGGCGCATCGGCTGGGCCCTGGGCGCCGATCTCGCCGGCGCGACGTCGCCGGTGCCCGCCCTGGCCGACCTCCTCGGGGGCGACCGGTGGCTGCTCGTCCTCGACAACCTCGAGCGCCTGGTCGCAGCCGGCCCGGAGCTGGCCGAGCTGCTGACCCGGTGCCCCGGCCTCGCGGTGCTCGCGACCAGCCGGACCGTGCTGGGGGTGCAGGCCGAGCAGGCGTACCCGGTTCCCCCGCTGCCGGTCCCGGAGACGGCGGACCTGCCGGACGTGGCGGAGAACCCGGCGGTGCGGCTGTTCCTGGAGCGCGCCCGGGCGGTTCGCCCGGACTTCGAGCTGACCGCGGAAGGCGCCCCGGCCGTCGTGGAGATCTGCCGCCGCCTGGAGGGCCTGCCGCTGGCCATCGAACTGGCCGCCGCCCGCGTGCAGCTCCTCGACCCGGTCACCGTGCTGAGCCGGCTCTCCCGTTCCCTCGACACGCTGGGCACGGGCACGGCCGATCTCCCGGAGCGGCAGCGGACCCTCCGCGCAGCGGTGGAGTGGAGCATCGGCATGCTCGACGATGCCGAGCGGTCCCTGCTCGAGGTGCTGGCGGTCTTCGCCGACGGCTGGACCCTCGCGGCCGCCGCCCGCGTCGCCGACCTCGACGAGGACCGGGCGCTGGACCTGACCGAGAGCCTGGCCCGCCACAGTCTCATCCACGTGGCCGCGAGGCCCACGGGGCCGCGACCCCGGATGCTGCACCCCGTGCGCGCCTTCGTCGCCGAACGGCTGGCGGCGCGTCCCGACGTCGACGAGGTGCGTCGCCGCCACGCCGAGCACTACCGGGAGCTCGCCGAGAGCGCCGATCGGCCGCTGCGCGGCTTCCGCCAGCGGGCGTGCGCCGAGATCCTCGTCCGGGAGAGCGACAACATCGTGACCGCGGTGCGCTGGCACCTGGCCCACCATCCGGCACCGCTCCCCCGCCTGTTCCGGGAGCTGTCGCCGTTCCGGGTCCTCTGGCCGTTCCTGGGCCTCGGGGACATGATCATCGGTGAGGCGCGCTCCTGGGTGGCCGAGCTGCTGCCGACCGAGGACGCCCTGCCGGCAGTGTCGCGCGCGGAGCTGCTGAGCACGGCCCTGCTCTCCGCCCTGGAGGTCGGAGACACGTCGGCCGTCCGGGCGACCAGCGAGCGGCTGGCCACGCTGCTCGGCGAGCTCGAGGACCCGTACCTGTCCGCCGTGTCGCCCCTGCTCCTCTCCTGGGCCGCGACGCTCGTCCGCGACCTGGACGGCGCCCGGCGGGGGTTGCGCACCGCCCTCGACCGGCTGCGCGCTCTCGACGAGCCGATGTGGACAGGGTTGGCGCTCGTGACCGCCGGATCCGTGGAGGCCGCCCTCGGCGATGCCGACGGCGCCCAGGAGCTCGTCGCCGAGGCGCACGACCTGGCGGGTCGCTTCGACACCCCGTGGCTGGCTGCCGTCTCGCGGGTGGTCCTGGCCGGGCTCGCGACGGGCCGGGGCCACCTCGAGGAGGCCCGCGCCCTTCTGTCCGACGCGCTCGACCTCAGCGTGTCCGGGCAGAGCACGCACTGCCTCTGCCTGGCGCTTGCGGGTGCTTCCGCGTTGTCCCTCGCCGACGGGGACACCGAGCGGGCCGGGCTGCTCGCCGGTGCGACCGACGGCCTGCGCCGTCGGGCAGGGCTGCGGGTGTACGCGTCGATGCGCGGGGACGGCGACCTGGCGGACGCCGTGCGCGCGGCAGCCGGATCTGCGCGGTTCGACGAGCTGTTCGCCGCGGGCGGCCGACTGGCCCTGGCGGAGGTGCTGGACCTCGCCCGCGACTACCTGCGTCCGGGCGGGTGACGCTCAGCCAACGAGTCGGAGCCGTTGGTGGATGTAGCACGTCGCCCCTCGGAACAGGACCACTGGTTCGCGCCAGCGCCGAACGTACCGAGCGCGCACGTCCTGGGCGCCCTGCCTCGTCCTGTGCGGTGGTCACCGCTGGTCAGGACGTAGCCGTGTGACGGAGCTGGGAGAGCCCCAGCGGCATCCCCTCGCTCCAAGGGCCGTACGCGTGTCCGCCAGCACCCAGCGGCGCCCGAGGACGAAGCGCCCCGCTCGCCAGACCTCCAGGTCGAGTGGTCGGCTGAGCTGCTGCGCGAGCCAGGTGACGGCCCGCGTCGCTGCCTCCGCATCCGTCATGGTGGCGCCGGACACGACGAGCGCCTCTTCGTCGCGCTCGTCGAAGTCGTCCCACACGTGAGAACACCCCCAGTAGCCACCCAGGAGCTGGCCGCCCCACCGCACGTAGACGTGGTTGTTGATGACCGGGACCTCGCCGTCGGGGACGTCGGGGACGTCGACGGCGAGCAAGGGGCCGATGGGCTCAGCCATCCCCCAGGTGTCGACCGGTCGGACGAGCTGGTCGAGCTGAGAAGGGGCGACGCGCCTGGCTTGCTCGAGGAACGGCGTCGTCGACTCGCTGGGAAACCACTCACCGCCGTTCTGAGAGGCGCTCATGGCAGCAGTCTGACGGCCGAAACCCGAACCCATCCCATGTCGGGATCGCAGCGCAGGCATGGGCGACCGCCTCGTGCATCACGTCGCAGCCACCCAGCGGCACCGACCGATTTGGTCGATTTTCGACCGAGTCGGTTGATTCGCCGACCGACTCGGTCGAGAATCCTCCCATGAGTGTTCGCCCGTCCCGAGCCCAGATCGACACCCAGATCGTCGACCGCGCCGCAGGACTGGTCGCCCGACACGGGGTCGCCGGGACCTCCCTGCAGGCCATCGCCCTGGCCGTCGGCTACTCCAAGGCCGGGTTGCTGCACCACTTCCCGAGCAAGGAAGCGCTGATCGATGCGGTCCTCGCCACCGCCGACGCGCGGACCCGCGAGGCGCTCGACGTCGTCGGGGACATGCCACTGGGGGCCGAGCGTGACCGGCGGGCGGTGGAGGTGCTGGTCGACATGGCCATGGAGAGCCCCGGCATCGTGAGCCTCGGCCTCAGTGGCATCGCGAGCCAGGTCAACGACCTCCCGGCCACCGCACCGGAGAGCCCCCCGCCGACCACGTTGTCGATCTTCGGCATCGACAGCGTGCCGGAGGACCGGGAGCGCCTGGCGCGGGTCATGACGGCGCTCGGCGGCCTCCTGGTGGCCACGCTCGCCGCCCAAGAACTCGACGAGGCAGCCACCTGGCGTGCTCACGTCATCGACGCCACCTACGACGCGCTCGGTCACCGCAGCCCTGGCGCCCCTACTCCCTCTGCGCTCGACCAGACGGAGGCCTGACCGGCATGGCTCTTCTGTTGTCCCGTCTCGGCGGGTTCCTTCACCGTCGTCGGCTCGCGGTGCTCGGGGTCTGGCTGGTGGTGCTGGTCGGCGGCGGTGCCGCCGCCGCCGCCGTCTCCGGGGAAACGACCAACACCTTCTCGATCCCCGGCCAGGAGTCGACAGTTGCCCAGGAGAAGGTCCGCGAGAGCTTCGGGGCGGCGGCCGACCGCGCCACCGCTCGTGTGGTCATCGCAGCCCCGCAGGGCGAGACCCTCACCACAGCGGAGAACACCGCCGCGCTGCAGGAGCTGACCGCCGAGCTCAGGCGGCTACCGGGGGTCGCCGCGGCCGGCGATCCTCTGGACGAGGCCGTACCGGCGATGAGCGCGGACGGGACTATCGCCTTCAGCACGGTGACCTATGAGGTCCCGGAGGGCCAGATCACCGCTGAGCAGCTGGACCCCCTGCTCGAGGCCATCGACGACGCCCGTGCCTCCGGGCTCGCCGTCGAGATCGACGGAGAGGAGTTCACCGAGGAATCACAGGGCGGTGGCATCGGGGAGCTGGTGGGTGCCCTGGCCGCCCTGGTCGTCCTGACCATCACCTACGGCTCCCTCGCCCTGGCTGGCATGAACCTGCTCACCGCCGGCGTCGGCGTCGGCGCTGCCCTGGTGGGCCTGGCGATCGTCAGCGGGTTCCTCGAGTTGACCTCCACCACGTCGGGCCTGGCGACCATGCTCGGCCTGGCCGTGGGCATCGACTACGCGTTGCTCGTCATCAGCCGGTATCGCCAGGAGCTACGACGCGGCCTCGAGCCCGGTGCGGCGATCGCTACCGCCGTGGGCACCGCCGGGTCGGCGGTGGTCACCGCCGCCTGCACCGTGGTGAGCGCGCTCCTCGGCCTGTCCGTGGTGGGCATCCCGTTCCTGACCGAGATGGGCGTCGCAGGAGCCGGAACCGTGGCCATCGCCGCCCTGGTCGCCCTCACCCTCGTGCCCGCCGTGCTCGGGTTCTTCGGCTGGCGTGCCCTGCCCAGGAGGCAGCGGCAGGCCGCGCAGGCAACCGACGGCCGGCCGGTCCCGGACCGCGGGCGGGGTTTCCTGGCCGGCTGGGTCGGCACGGTCACCCGGCACCGGGTCGCCTCGCTGCTGCTGGCGGTGGCTGCCCTCGGCGCAGTCGCGATCCCGCTGCCCTCGCTGCAGACGACGCTGCTGGAGCGACCGGCGGAGAACAGCACCCAGGCCCGCGCCGACCAGTTGCTCGCCGAGGGGTTCGGCGAAGGCTTCAACGGCCCGCTGACCATCCTGTTCGAAGGCGACGACGCTGCCGGCGCCGCCACCCGGGCCGGCAGCAGCATCGCCGGGCTCGACGACGTGGCCGGTGTCTCCACGCCGGTACCGAACGCCGACGGCACCGCCGCCCTGCTCACCGTCATCTCCGAGTCCAGCCCGACCAGCCAGGCCACCGAGCAGCTCGTCGCCGACCTGCGCGACGAGCTGGACGGGCTGGCCGACGCGCAGGCCTACGTCACCGGCGCAACGGCGGTCAGCGTCGACGTCGCCGACGCCCTCGACGCCGCCCTGCCTGTCTACCTGGCGTTGGCGGTGGGCCTCGACCTCCTGCTGCTCGTCCTGGTGTTCCGCTCGCTGCTGGTCCCGCTGGTCGGCGTGCTGGGTTTCGTGCTCACCGTCGGCGCCTCGCTGGGGGCCTCGGTCGCGGTGTTCCTGTGGGGCTGGTTCGCCGGCATCCTCGGCACGCCCGGCCCCGGTCCGCTGATGAGCCTCGTTCCGATCATGGCGATCGGCATCCTGTTCGGGCTGGCGATGGACTACCAGATCTTCCTCGTCTCCCGAATGCACGAGGCGCACAGCCGCGGGGCCCGGGCGGTCGACGCGATCAGGACCGGGTTCCGGCAAGCGGCCCCGGTCGTGGTGGCCGCCGCTCTCATCATGTTCGCGGTCTTCGCCGGCTTCTTCACCGACATCGACGCGACCATCAAGCAGCTCGCTTTCACCCTGGCGGTCGGCATCGCCGTCGACGCCTTCGCGGTCCGGATGGTGCTGGTGCCGGCCGCCCTGGCGGCGCTGGGCGAGCTGGCCTGGTGGCTGCCGAGCTGGCTGCGCTGGCTGCCCCGGCTGGACGTCGAGGGGAGCGCGCTGGAGAGGGCTGCCCTGCCGGGGCAAGAGGAGCCACGGCAGGTAGCCCTCGGAAGCGGCTGATCGAGCGGTGCCGGCCCGACGCCCGAGCGAGGATCTCGCCCCTGGCGCACTCCACTGCTCCTGTGTCACGTGGACGAAGATCTGGCGTGCGGTGCGCTCACCGCATCCTCCGGGTCGGAGGCGGCGAGATCTCGTGGTCGGACTTCCGCTGGGAGGACGGCCTCCGAGACCTTAGGCCGGTGGACCACCGCTCGACCAAGCGATCACGTTCGACCGCAGCCGGCTCGAGGCCGCCTTCGTCGATCGACGTCCGCCTGCACGGCGATCAGGACGGGCCGCCACGACCAGCAGCCACACGGCGTTCTGCGGAACGGCACTCTGGCCAGCCAGTTCTTCCCGAGCGCATGACGCAGCTACTGGTTGACGGCCCCGGGGCGCCCTGCCAAGTTCGGCGCCACTCGCCGGGTCGTACCGGCGGCCGTGGTCATCGACTCGCTAGGGGAAAAGATGAAACGTCTCGCGTGTGCAGCGGTCACCGCCGGTCTGGCGACCACGACGCTGATGATCAGTCCCGCCGCTGCCGCTCCGCCGGGCACGGCGCCGGTTCCGGTGGCGCGGCACCTGGACAACCCCCGACAGCTGGACATGACGGAGAACGGGATCCTCGTCATCGCGGAGTCCGGAACCGGGGGCGACGACTGTGCCGTCGTGGACGGGGACGAGGTGTGCGTCGGCACCACCGGGGCGGTCAGCATCGTGCGGCATCCGGGCAAGGCCGTCGGGGTCACCGCGGAGCGTGTGGTGACCGGGCTGCTGTCCGAGGCCGGTCCGTCCGGGATCGCCGCGACCGGTAACGACGCAGCGAGCGCGCGCTCCCTCGGTCAGATCTACATCGCCAAGGACGTCGACGTCCCGGACGGCATCACCGGGCTGCCGGAGGAGCAGGAGGGCAAGCTGCTGCGCGCGACGGCGGGCCGGCCGGCCTCGGTCGTCGCCGACATCCGTGCCTTCGAGGCGGCGCACGACCCGGACGGCCAGGGGGTCGAGTCGAACCCGTACGCGGTGCTCGACATCGGCGACCGGGTGCTGGTGGCCGACGCCGCCGGCAACGACATCCTCGCCGTGGACAGGCGCGGCAGGATCAGCGTGTTCGCCGTCCTGCCCACCATCACCGGTGGCGCCTGTGACACCCGGCCCAACCAGGACGGCAGCTTCTCCTGCGACCCGGTTCCGACATCGCTCACCTTCAGCCGGGACGGGGACATCATCGTGGGGGGCCTCGGGTCGCTGGTTCCGGAGGCCGGCCGGGTCTGGGAGCTGGACCGGCGCACCGGGTCGATCCAGCAGACCTGGACCGGCTTCACCGGCGTCACCGGTGCCGCACAGGACCCGGCAGGCAACCTGTACGTCAGCGAGCTGCGCGGCGGCGATGCCGGGACCGGCCAGGTGGTCCTGGTGCCGAGGAACGGCGCACGGGCCACGCTGCCCGCGCCTTCGCCGGCGGGCGTGGTCGCCGACCGGCTCGGGAACGTGTTCGTGGCGGTGAACTCGCTCTCCCCCGGCACGGGAACCGGTGCCCCGGACAGCGACGGGCAGGTCTGGCGGCTGACCAAGCGGTCGTTCTAGCGAACCCGGCCGGAGACGTCGATCCAGGCGTGTGACGGCACGGATCGACTGATCCTGTTCGGTGAGGACCTCCGGACGTGGACCGGAGCCGGCGACGGCATCCACCCACGACCGGAGGTCCTCGTGTCCCACGCCACCGACCGAGACGCGGCTGGGCGCTCGTCGACGTCGTCGGCCCGGACCGGCACGGCCACCTGCTCGCGGCCCTCTGCCTCGCCGATCGGCCCCCCTCGTCCGCAGGCCGGCACGCCAGCCCACGAGCGAGCACGGCGGTTGCGTCGGTGACCGCCCCCTCCCCCCGGCCCGGTCCGGCTGCGATGCTGGTGCCGACGGCCCGGCCGGTGTACCTGTCGCCCCGACGGGTAAGCGCGCCGGACGAGGGTGGCGCATGAGGACGGCGGCCGCCCGCCGCACCTCACGAGTGGACCTGATGAACGGCAACGCCACACACCGATTCAGCAACACCGCGATCCTCACCGTGCAGACGGTGGACGCGACCCAGATCGTCACGTCGGCCGAGTTCGACGAACGGCTGGGTGACACCTACCGGCGCGTCGGGCTGCGCCCCGGGCTGTTGCAGCGGCTCGCGGGCATCGAGGAGCGCCGCTGGTGGGCCGACGGGGTGTCGTTCGTCGACGGCGCCGCCACCGCGGGCGCCAAGGCGATCAGCGAGAGCGGGGTCGACCCCGCGCACATCGGCTTGATGGTCAACACGTCGGTCAGCCGCAAGCACCTCGAGCCGTCGACGGCCGTCGCCGTGCACGACGCCCTCGGGCTGCCGAGCTCCTGCCAGAACTTCGACGTCACCAACGCCTGCCTGGGCTTCATCAACGGCATGGAGCTGGCCGCGGCGATGATCGACGTCGGGATGGTCGAGTACGCGCTCGTCGTCAACGGCGAGGACGCGCGACCCGTGCAGGAGCGCACCATCGACCTGCTCAACCGGCCGGACACCGTGGCCAAGGACGTGATGGGCCACTTCGCGACCCTCACCCTCGGCTCCGGCGCCGTGGCCATGGTGCTCGGCCGGGCCGACCGGCACCCCGAGGGCCACCGGCTCGTCGGTTCGGTGAGCCGGGCCGGGACCGAGCACCACCAGCTGTGCACCGGCGACAACGACGGCATGCAGACCGACCTCAAGGGCCTCCTCGCCGCCGGCCTCGAACTCTCCGGTGAGCTGTGGGCGGACGCGGCGGACGAGTTCGACTGGGCCCGGGGCATGGACCGCTACGTCATCCACCAGGTCTCCAAGGTGCACACCGGGGCCCTGTGCGACCGGTTCGGCATCGACCGGGCACGGGTGCCCACGACCTTCCCCACCCGCGGCAACCTGGGCCCCGCGTCGGTGCCGTTCACGCTGGCGGGGCAGGCCGACACCCTGGCCGACGGCGACCGCGTGCTGCTGATGGGGATCGGCTCGGGCCTGAACGCCTGCTGCCTGGAGATCGCCTGGTGACAGCCGGTGCGACGGTCCAGCTGCCGGGCCTGGACCCGTCCTGGTCGCGGTGGGTCGCCGTTCCCGGTGCGGACGGCGAGAAGCACCTGTGGCACGTGCTCGACAACGGTGTGCCCGACCCGGTCGGCACCCTGCTCTGCGTGCACGGCAACCCCACCTGGTCCTACCTCTGGCGCCGGATGGTCGCCGCCGCTCCGCCGGGGTGGCGAGTCGTGGCCCCCGACCAGCTGGGCATGGGCTGGTCCGAGCGGCCGGCCGCGCCGCGGACCCTGACCCAGCGGGTGGCCGATCTCGGGGACCTCACCGCCGCGCTGGGCGTCACCGGCCCGGTCGTCACGGTGGCCCACGACTGGGGCGGCATCATCTCCCTCGGCTGGGCGCTCGAGCACCGGCAGGACGTGCGCGGCGTGGTCCTCACCAACACCGCCGTCGCCATGCCGGAGGGCGACCTGGGGCCCGCGCTGATCCGGCTGGCGCACGCGCCGGGCCTGCGCGCCGCCGTCACCGTCGGCAGCTCGGTGTTCGTCCGCGGGGCGACGGCGCTGTCGTGGCCGCCGCTGCCCCGGGAGATCCGCCGGGCCTACGCGCAGCCCTACCCGACGGCCGCGCGGCGCCGGGCCGTGGGCGAGTTCGTCGCCGACATCCCCTTCCGGCCGGGCCACCCCTCCCGTGCGGCGCAGGAGGCGATCGCCGTGGGCATCCGCACCCTCGACGTCCCCGCGCTCCTCCTGTGGGGTCCTCGTGACCCGGTCTTCGGCGAGAAGTACCTGGCCGACCTGCGCGAGCGCCTGCCCCGGGCGGCGGTGCACCGCTACGAGGGCGCCTCCCACCTCCTCCCCGAGGACGCGCCCCAGTACGCCGAGGCGGTGGCCACCTGGGTGACCGACACCTTCGCCGCACCGGACACCGCGGCCGTGGGCAGCCGCGGCACGGCGGTGGAGCCGGCCCGGCCCTGGGCGGCCCTGGCCGCCCGCGCCGAGGACGACTCCCCGGCCGTCGTGGAGACCGGCGGGGACTCGGTCACCTGGGCGGAGCTGGCCCGCCGGGTCGCCGACCTCGCCGCCGGGCTGGCGGCGGCCGGTGTCCGTCCAGGAGATCGGGTGGCGCTCCTGCTGGAACCGTCGGCGGACCTGACGGCAGCGGTCTACGCCACCTGGCACGCGGGCGCCGTCATCGTGGTCGCCGACAAGGGACTCGGCTTCCGGGGCATGCGCCGCGCGCTCCGGGGAGCGGCGCCGGACCACGTCCTGGGCGGCCCCGCCGGCCTGGCGGCCGCCAGGGCGATGGGGCTGGCCGGGACGCGCATCGTCGCGGGGCGGACGACGGCCCGGCTGCGCCGGGCCCTCGGCGCCGAGCGCGACCTGGCCTCGCTGGAGGCCCTCGGCCGGTCGTCGGCCGCGCCCGAGGAGGTCCCGGCGGACTCGGACTGCGCGGTCGTCTTCACCTCCGGGGCCACCGGCCCCGCCAAGGGTGTGGTCTACACGCAGCGCCAGGTCGGCGCCCAGCTGGAGCTGGTCAGGACCGCCTACCGCCTCACGCCGGGCGACTCGCTGGTGGCCGCGTTCGCCCCCTTCTCGATCCTCGGACCGGGGCTCGGGATCGCGTCGTCCGTGCCCGACATCGACGTCACGGCGCCCGGCACGCTGACCGCCGCGAAGCTGGCCGACGCGGCGGCCGCCGTGGACGCCACGGTGGTCTTCGCCGCACCGGCCGCCCTGCGCCGCGTCGCCGACACCACCGAACAGCTCACCGCGGAGCAGCGCTCGGCGCTGAGCCGGGTCCGGCTGCTCATGTCGGCCGGCGCACCCGTGCCGACCCCGCTGCTGCACTCCCTCCGGGAGACGTTCCCGCGGGCCGAGGCGCACACGCCGTACGGCATGACCGAGGCGCTCCCGGTCACCGACGTCTCCCTGGACGACGTCGAGGCCGCCGGGCCGGGGAACGGCGTCTGCGTCGGCCGCCCGGTGCCCGGTGTCGAGATCCGCGTCAGCCCGCTCTCCCCGCTGGGCGCGGCCGACGGCCCGCTCACCGAGGCGCCCCACGTTCCCGGCGAGGTCTGCGTGCGCGCCCCCCACGTGAAGGACCGCTACGACGCGCTGTGGGCCACCGAGCGATCCGCCGCCCGCGATCCCGGATGGCACCGCACCGGGGACGTCGGGCACCTGGACGGCGCGGGACGGCTCTGGATCGAGGGTCGGCTGGCGCACGTGATCAGCACCGCGGAGGGGCCGCTGACCCCGGTCGGCCCGGAGCAGCGGATCGAGCGGCTGGACGCCGTCTCCGCCGCGGCGGTCGTCGGCGTCGGCCCGGCAGGCGCGCAGGTGGCCGTCGCCGTCGTCGTGCCCAGCGCCGCCCCCGGGCGACGGCGCTCCCGCCTCCGGGTGGCAGCCGGTGCCGAGCGGCTGACCGTGGCGTCGGTCGAGCTCGCCGACCGGGTCCGGAACGCGGCCGGGACGGACCTCGCCGCCGTGCTCGAGACGAAGGCGCTGCCGGTCGACATCCGGCACCAGTCGAAGGTCGACCGGGCGGCACTGGCGCGCCGGGCGACCCGGGTCCTCTCCGGCTCGCCGGTGCGATGGGCGACCCGGAGCGGCGGAACCTCGTGAAGGTGCTGGTCACCGGCGCGAGCGGGATGCTCGGCCGGGTCACGGCCCAGCGCCTGATCGCGCGGGGCGACGAGGTGACGGTCTTCCAGCGCCGTCCCTCGGGCCTGCCCTGCGCCGAGGTGCTCGGGGACATCGCCGACCCCTCCGTGGTGGCACGGGCGGCCGCGGGGCAGGACGCCGTCGTCCACCTCGCCGCGAAGGTGGACGTGACCGGGACCTGGGAGGAGTACGCCCGGGCCAACGTCGAGGGCACGCGGAACGTCGTCGCCGCCTGCTCCGCCGCGGGCGTCCAGCGGCTGGTGCACGTCTCCTCCCCCTCGGTCTCGCACGCCGGGGCACCCCTGTTCGGGGCCGGGGCAGGGCCGGCCGACCCGGCCCGGGCGCGTGGCGCCTACTCGAGGTCCAAGGCGCTGGCCGAGCAGGTTGCGCTCGGCGCGGACTCGGCTGCCCTCGCGGTGCTGGTCCTCCGCCCGCACCTGGTGTGGGGCCCGGGCGACGAGCAGCTCGTGGCGCGGATCGTCGCCCGGGCCGGCAGCGGCCGCCTCCCGCTCATCGGTTCCGGCGCGGCCCTGATCGACACCACGTACGTCGACGACGCCGCTGCCGCCCTCGTGGCAGGGGTCGACGCGTGCGGGCCCGTCCACGGAGAGGCGCTGGTGGTCTCCAACGGTGAGCCCCGCACGGTGGCCGAGATCCTGCGACGGCTGTGCTCGGCAGCCGGCGTGCCCGGACCCCGGGGTCGGGTGCCGGCGCACGCCGCCTGGCTGGCCGGCGCCGCGGTGGAGAGGACCTGGTCAGCGCTCGGCCGCCGGTCGACCCCTCCCCTGACCCGGTTCCTCACCGAGCAGCTGACGACGGCGCACTGGTTCGACCAGCGGCGGACCCGGACCGCGCTCGGCTGGCGGCCGGAGGTCGGCCTCGACGAGGGCTTCGCCCGGCTGGCCGCCTGGTACGGCGATCGGCACACGGCTCCGGACGACGCAGTCCTACCCGCCTGACGCCGGACGCTCCGGCCGTCAACCGTCCGGGGAACGCGCCTCCTCCTGGGCCGGGGTCCGCCGTCCGAACCACAGGATGCCCGTCCCCAGCGACAGGACCAGCAGGACCGACATGGCGATCAGCAGCGGCACCGGCCCGAACTGGGCGATCAGCGGGAGCGACGCCGCGGTGACCAGTCCGCCGCCGAAGAAGGGCTCGAAGGCCAGCTGCTTGTAACCGAAGGCCTCCATCGCCGGGGTGGCGGCGTTGGGGTCGGCGACCCGGATCAGGATCAGGCCGGTGGCCGTGACGCCGAGGGACTGCCCCAGGTCGCCGATACCGCGCTCGAACCAGAAGCGCGGGATCATCCGGCGCGCCAGGAAGACGAAGGCGCCCACGTTCCACGAGAGGCCGGCGACGGCGAGGAGGAGGAACGTCACCCAGTTGTCCGCGATCGCCTGGATGGACAGCGTGGCGAGGGCGCTGATGATCAGCAGGTCGAGGGCGATCCCCTGGATGCGCAGCATCATCCGCCGGTCGACGATGCCGGTCCGGTCGAACCGGTCGACGAACTTCTGCACCAGCACCCCGCCGATCATCGCCAGCGGGAACAGCGGCACGAACTCGAAGAGCTCGACGGTGTCGGCCCACAGCGCCGCCTCGAGAGCCTGGAGCGCCTCGAGCAGGCCGAGGCCGATGAGGATCGCCACGGCGACGATCGCGAAGTGGATGGCCAGCGGCTCGACCGAGGCGGTGCGCACCGTCATCAGCGCGGCGGGCGGCTGCTCCTCCCGCTCGTAGAGCCCGCGCTGCTCGGCCAGCGACGTCTTCGCGTCGCCCTCCAGCACCTGGGCGCGGCCGGTGTGCACCCCCCAGTTGATCAGCGCGATGCCGACGACGACGCCGGAGACGACGCCCACCGTGGCCAGGCCCAGCGCCAGGTCCTGCGCCTCCGGGAAGCCCAGGTCGGCGAAGGTGGTGCCCAGGCCTGCGGCCGTGCCGTGGCCGCCCTCGAACCCCACCTCGATGAGCGCGCCGACCATGGGGTCCTGGCCGAGGAACGGCACGAGCAGCAGGACGGCCAGCAGCAACCCGATCACGTACTGGCCCGACGCCATGGTGACGCCGAGGGCCAGCTGCGGCCCGGCGAGCTCGGCGGCCTCCTTCACCTTGGGGATCCGCTCGCCGAGGAACAGGGTCGCGAAGACGACCGAGATCAGCAGGCCCGGCAGCGACGCCCAGACCTCGAGGAACTCGGCCGGCCACAGTCCGCCGCTCAGCGGCGCGTCCTCCCCGCCGATCGCCTCGGCCACCGAGCCGACCACCTCGGGGCCGATGAGCAGGGCGAGGAACCCGCCGATGATCGAGCTGGGGAGGAAGAGCTTCTGGGCGATGCGTGACCGGATCCGGACGAGTTTGGCGACCAGGAGCAGGACGCCCAGCACCAGCAGGCTGAGTCCGATGACGTCAGGGGACACGCTGCCTCCGTCAGGTCAGGCCGTCCCGGGGACCGGTCGCGCCGGCCGGTCCCCGCCGGGTGCCGTCCACCATGGCGGCTCCGGTATCCGGCGACAACCGGTTCCGGCGCACCGGCTGCGGCCTGTGCCCGGGCGTCGTCGAGGATCAGGTCGACGTCGATCGCCGCGGCGGCGGCCGTCCGCTGCGCCGCCGCGGCCATGACCGGCGCCGTGACGTGGGCAGTCGGTCACGAGGCGGTTCGGCCACCGCGCGGCCCATGCCCTCAGGGTGGTGGGACGTCTCCCGGTTCGCGGGCCGCAGGCAGCTCCGCCACGACGCGGAGACCGCCGGCCGGGCGCGCGACGATGGTCAGCGTTCCGCCGTGCGCCCGCACGATGCCCTGGACGATCGCCAGGCCGAGGCCCACGCCCGCGTGGTCGGAGCGGATGCGCTCGGTGCCGCGCCGGAACGGCTCGGAGAGCGTCGAGACCAGCTCCGGATCGATCTCCTCGCCGGTGTTCTCCACGGTGAGCACCGCCGTCCCGGAGCGGGCGCCGGTTGTGATCCGCACCGTGCCCCGCTCGGGGAGGTTGTGGACCACGGCGTTGTGCAGGAGGTTCGTCGCCATCTGCAGCAGGAGCGACGGTGATCCGACCGTGGGGGCGGCGTCCGCGGAGGTCTCGATCGTGACGCCGTGCTTCTCCGCGAGCGGCAGGAGCGTCTCGGTGGCTTCCTCGGCCACGAGCGAGAGGTCGACGCGTTCCCGGGGGAAGGATCCTCCCTCGGTGCGGCTGAGCAGCAGGAGTGCGTCCGTGAGGTCGATCGCCCGGGCGTTGACGTCGTGGAGGCGGTCGACGAGCTCGGCCGGGTCGCGGTCCGGGTCCTTGCGGGCGACCTCCAGCAAGGTCTGCGTGATCGCCAGCGGGGTGCGCAGCTCGTGAGAGGCGTTGGCCGCGAACCTCTGCTGTTCGGCGACGTGCGCCTCGAGCCGCGCGAGCATCCCGTCGAAGGCGTCGGCGAGCTCCCGGAACTCGTCCTGACGGCCCGGCAGCCGGATGCGGTGGGAGAGCGACCCGGTCGCCGCCGTGCGGGTGGCCTCCGTGATGCGGCGCAGCGGGGCGAGCATCCGGCCGGCGAGGAACCACCCTCCCGCGAGACCCAGCACGAGCAGGAACGCCAGCGCAGCGGCCGCGCGCGGGACGAAAGCGCGCACGAGGTCCGACCGGTTCGGGACGAAGAGCCCCGGTTGGCGTCCCGGCCGGCCGGAGGTGACGAGCACGCCGTCGGGCACGTAGCGCAGCAGGAACACCCACACGACCGCCAGGAGCAGCGCCCCCGCGAGCACGAGGAAGCCGGCATAGCTGAGAGTGAGCTTGAGGCGGGCACTCGGACCGGGGGCCCTAGCCATGGTCCCCTCCCCCGGGTGCCGTGCCCGGTGCTGTGTCGATCCGGTACCCGACGCCCGGAACGGTGGCGATGAGCCACGGTTCGCCGAGGCGCTTGCGCAACGCCGAGACGGTGATCCGGACAGCGTTGGTGAAGGGGTCCGCGTTCTCGTCCCACGCGCGCTCCAGCAGCTCCTCGGCGCTGACGACGCCCCCTTCGGCGGCGACGAGGACCTCGAGCACGGCGAACTGCTTCCTGGTCAGCGCGACGTACCGGCCGTCCCGGTAGACCTCGCGCCGGAACGGATCCAGCCGCAGACCCGCGATCTCCCGCACGGGCGGCCGGTTGTGCGCTCGCCGGCGGTCGAGTGCTCGGAGCCGCAGGACCAGCTCCCTGAGCTGGAACGGCTTGGTGAGGTAGTCGTCGGCGCCGAGCTCGAACCCGGACGCCTTGTCGTCGAGCCGGTCGGCAGCGGTGAGCATCAGGATCGGCATGCCGCTGCCCGACGCGACGATGTGCGCGGCGATCTCGTCACCGGACGGCCCGGGGATGTCGCGGTCGAGGACCGCGATGTCGTAGGCGTTCACGCCCAGCAGTTCGAGCGCGGTCTCGCCGTCCCCGGCGACGTCGGACGCGATCGCTTCCAGACGCAGCCCATCGCGGATGGCTCCTGCCAGCAACGGTTCGTCCTCGACGATCAGCACGCGCACGCTGCCGAGGCTAGAGAACGAGCACGTATCGCCGGCATATCGAGAAACGCGTACGTGGTGGCAACGGAACCCTGCCTTGACTGCAGGCATGTCCCACAGCGACCACGTACGAACGAGAGCCGGGCGGGCCCGATCGACCATCGCAGTCGTCCTGGTACTGCCCATCGCCGCGATCGTCGGAGGGATCCTCGGGTACCAGGGGGTGGCAGCCCCGTCCTCGTCGGCAGCACCCGTCGTCCGGACGGACGGGGAGGAGCGAGCAGTCCCCGACGACGACGTCCGGAGCGGTTCGCCGTCCCCCGACCTGCGTCACAACCCGGATGCGCCCGACCGTCCCCGGCCGCTCGGCGTGACGGTCGACGACGGCGTCGTGCCCGACGGTGTGACGGTCTTCGACGGCGAGTTCCCGGCCGTGGCCAACCTCGATGCCGATCTCCTCGGCGCCCTCCGCAGGGCAGCGGCGGCTGCCGCGGGTGACGGGGTCGGGTTCACCGTCACCAGCGGCTGGCGTTCCCCTGCGTACCAGGAGCAGCTGCTCCGCGAGGCCGTCACCGAGTACGGCTCGGAGGAGGAGGCTGCCCGATGGGTGGCCACGGCGGAGACCTCCGCCCACGTGTCCGGGGACGCGGTCGACGTCGGCCCCTCCGAGGCACGGGCGTGGCTGGCCGAGCACGGGGCGCGGTACGGGCTGTGCCAGACCTACCGCAACGAGCCCTGGCACTACGAGCTGCGCCCCCGGGCCGTCGACGACGGCTGCCCCAGGCCGTACGCCGACCCCACCCACGATCCGCGGATGCAGCAGTGACCGGGGCTCCGTCCGGCTCGGTGACGAGCGCCGACGTCGAGCCGCGGTCGCCGCGCCGGCGGGAAGTCGTCCCTGACGCTGATGCCGGCAGCTGCGCCCAACTGCGTTGTTGCGGCCGCTCGCGCACGAGAGGATGGCCGGGTGAACACGCGGTCCACCTCATCCCGAGCCCTTGCCGCCCTGGTCGGCGGGGCGGCAACCGCCCTGTACTACGCCACGCCGGACTTCATCCCCTCGCGCACGACCCGCGGCTGGGCGAAGGCCGGGCTCACGGCCGTCGCCTTCGCGGCGTCGGTCCCCGACCTGCGGGCGACGCGGCGCACCGCCCCCGCTGGGCAGGAGCCCGACGGCGCGGTCACCCCGGCGCAGGCACTCCGTTCGCTGCCCGCCCGCAGCAAGGCCGTCATCGCCGGGTCCGTGGCCGCCGCACTCGCCGCGGGGGTCGGCGCGCAGCTGACCGCGGAGCGGTGGATGTTCCGCCGCGGCGAGGCACGGGCGGCGGCCGGGAAGCGACTGCCGCACACCGGCCCGGCCGTGGTGTACGGGGCGCTGTCGAGCGTGCTCTGGTTGTTCCCGTCGTCACCGGACACGCCCTGACGGGACGAGCCGTCGTCGGCGGGACGACCCCGCGAGCGACGCGCTGCCGGCCCGGGATCCACCCTCACGTGGGACGGACGTACGGCGCCACCGCTCCGGCCGGTCGCAGGGCCTGCGCGCGGTCGGCGAGCAGCTGACGGACCTCCTCGACGGTCCCCACCTCGAGGCACTCCTTCGCCACCTCGTCGCACGCGCGCAGGGCCAGTGCCCGCACCGCCGCCTTCACGCGCGGCACGGCGGCGCCCGCGACGCTGAGCTCCGTCACACCCAGGCCGAGCAGCAGGGGGACGGCCAGCGGATCAGCTGCCATCTCGCCGCACACAGCGACGGGAGCCCGACCGGCCGCCCGGCTGCCCACCTCGCCGATGAGGCGCAGAACGGCCGGGTGGAGCGGATCGGCCAGCGGCGCCACGGCCGGGTTCCCGCGTTCGACGGCGAGCGCGTACTGCGTGAGGTCGTTCGTCCCGATGCTGACGAAGTCCAGGTACGGCAGGAACGCCCCGACGGTCAGCGCCGCCGCCGGCACCTCCACCATGATCCCGATCCGCAGGGAGCTCGGCAGCCCCTCCGGGCCGGCCGCCCGGTCGAGCAGCTGCCGTGCCGTGATCAGCTCGTCGACGGCCGTCACCATGGGGAACAGGACGTTGACCGGCGCATGGCGCGCGACCTCGCAGATCGCGGTCAACTGCTCGACGAACAGCTCCGGCCGCGCGAGCGAGAGGCGCAGGCCCCGCAGGCCGAGATAGGGGTTCGCCTCGGAGGGCTGCCGGAGGTAGCGCAGCGGCTTGTCGCCGCCGACGTCGAGGGTCCGGATCGTGATGGGATGGCCGTCGAACGCCTCCGCCATCGCGCGGTACTCCCGCTCCTGCTCCGCCACGGACGGCGGGCGGTCCCGATCGACGAAGACCAGCTCGGTCCGGACCAGGCCGGCGCCGTCGGCTCCGGTCGCCGCCGCGGCACGGGCGTCGGCGACGGACGCGAGGTTGGCCGCCACCTCCACCCGGACGCCGTCCGCGGTGATCGCCGGGCGGGTCGCCTCGGCCGCCGAACGCTCCGCCTGCTCGGCGAGGCGGGCCGCCTCGCGCCGGTACTCCTCGAGGGCCTCGGGGGCCGGATCCACGACCACCCGCCCGGCCGCACCGTCGACGACGACCACCGTGCCCTCGGCCACGTCGAGGACCGCCGGGCCGGCGGCCACGACCGCGGGGATGCCCAGCGAGCGCAGCAGGATGCTCGCGTGCGAGGTGGCGCTCCCCCCGGCGAGGACGACACCGCGCACGGTGCGCGGGTCGAGCGCCGCAGCCTGCGCCGGGGTCAGGTCCCGGTCGAGCAGGACGCCGTCCACCGCCACCGGCACCGCCGCGGTGGCACCGCCCAGCGCGCGCAGCACCTGCTCCCCCACCGCCCGGACGTCCGCTGCCCGACCGCGCAGGTAGGGGTCGGGCAGCGTGAGCCAGCCCTGCTCCACCGTGCCGACCGCCGCCTCCCAGGCGGCCGGCGCGGAGGTGCCGGCGTCGATCCGCGACCGCGCCTCCCCCAGCAGCTCCGCGTCGTCGAGCAGCAGCAGGTGGGCCTCGAAGATCCCGGCCGCCGCCGCTCCGGCGCTCTGCAGCGCGCCGTCGCGGAGCCGCTCGACCTCCCGGCGGACGTCGGCCACGGCCTCGGTCAGCCGTCGCCACTCGGCGGCGGGGGGACCGGCTGGTCGGTCGGTGGGCGGCGGCGACCACGTGGGCAGCCGGCGGGCGGGGCCGATCCCGATCCCCGGGCCCGCGGGCAACGGTGTTCCCGGCGCGGGCGGCGCGTCACCGGACGGGGCGGCCTCGCCGACGTCGTCCACCTCGTCGAAGCGGCGTGCGGCCAGCGCCAGCAGGCGGTCCACCGCGGCGCGCGCCTGCCGTCCGGTCGCCGCCACCTCGACGACGTGCCCCTGGAGCGCACCCAGCGTCGCCACCCGGCTGAGGCTGGCCGCCGGGACCACCGCTCCGCCCGCCGTGAGGTTGCGCAGCGTCACCGCGGCGTCCAGCCGGCGCACCTCCGCGACCAGCCGGGCCGCGGGCCGGGCGTGGAGCCCGTGAAGGTTCTCGACGGTGAAGGTGGCGGTGACACCGGTCCCGTCCTCCCCGCGGGCCGGGCCTCCGGGTTCGTCGTCGGCACCCAGGTGCCCGGTCTTCGCCAGGAGCGCCGCCCGGGCCTCGGCGGCGACCTCCTGCCGGGATGCGCCACCGGCAGCCGCGACCGCCGCGACCACGAGCCCCTCGACCAGCGGTGCCGGGCAGAGCGTCACGCGGTCCCGGACGACGTCGTCGTCCAGCAGCTCCAGCGCCATCTCCGCGCTGAGCACCGCGCTGCCGAGGTCCATGAGGACCACCACGCCGGCGTCGCCGTCGACGCGCTGGATGGCTGCGGCGATCTGGACGGCGTCCGTGCCGAAGGTCGTGTCGCCGAGCCCGGCCGCGACCGCGATTCGGGGCTCGGCGCCGTGCACCATCTCCGTCGCCAGCGCGACGGCGGCCGTGGCCAGGGCCCGGCTGTGCGAGACGACCACGATCCCGACGCCCTGCGCTCCGCCACCGCTGGACGCCGTCATCCGCAGGGCGTCCCGTCGGCCGGCCCGGCCGCCACCGGATTCTGGACGCCACCCAGGGCCGTCGCCGCCGCGGCGACGAGCAGCGCCGCACTGGTCGCGCCGGGGTCCTGGTGCCCGGCGCTCCGCTCGCCGAGATAGCTGGCCCGGCCCTTGCGGGCCGGCATCGGGATCGTCGCGTCCCGCCCCGCGGCCGCACCCGCCGACGCCCGCTGCAACGCGGTGCCCCACGGCTGGCCGTCGGCCAGCGCCGCCTCCAGTGCGTCGACCGCCGGGGCCAGGGCGTCGTACATGGTCTTGTCCTGCGCCTCCGCCTTGCCACGGGCCACCACCCCCTCGAGCCCCGCGCGCAGCCCGGCGGCGAAACCGTCGGGGTCCACCGGTTCGGCGTCCCCGACGGCTCCGCCGAACCGGAGGAAGAAGGTTCCGTACAGCGGGCCGCTCGCCCCGCCGACGGTCGACACCAACGTCATGCCGACCTTCTTGAACAAGGCGCCCGGCGTGGTGGCCGCGCCCTCGTCGAGCGCAGTCACCACCGCGGTCATCCCGCGGTGCATGTTGGCGCCGTGGTCGGCGTCGCCGATCGCCGCGTCGAGCTCCGTGAGCAGGTCCTTGTTCTCGTCGACGAGCCGAGCGAAGGCCCGGACCCAGTCCGCCAGGTCGCCCGTCGTCATGCCGTCAGCCATCGGTCAGACCCCCCACCGCAGCGCCGGCGTCCGCACGGGCGCGTCCCACAGCGAGAGCAGGTCGTCGTCGACGCGCAGCAATGTGACCGACGTGCCGGCCATGTCGAGGGAGGTGATGAAGTTGCCGACCAGCGAGCGGGCGATCTGCACGCCGCGCCCGGAGAGGATCCGGTTCACCTCGTTGACCATGACGTAGAGCTCGATCAGCGGCGTCCCACCGAGGCCGTTGACGAAGCAGAGTACGCCGTCGCCGGAGCGGAACGGCAGGTCGTTGAGGACCGGCTCGACCAGCATGGCGGCGATCTCCCGTGCCGACGCCAGCGGGATGCGCTCGCGGCCCGGCTCGCCGTGGATGCCCACGCCGAGCTCCATCTCGTCGGGCCCCAGGTCGAACGACGGGTGCCCGACCGCCGGCAACGTGCAGCTGGTGAGCGCGAGGCCCATGCTGCGGCCGTTGGCGTTCACCGTCCGGGCCACGTCGGCGACCTCGTCCAGCGAGCGGCCCTGCTCGGCGGCGGCACCCGCGATCTTCTCCAGCAGGACGGTGACGCCGACCCCCCGCCGCCCCGCCGTCCACGTGCTGTCCTGGACGGCGACGTCGTCGTCGGTGATCACCGGGACCACCCGCGCCCCGGTCTCGGCCTCGGCCAGCTCCGCGGCCATCTCGAAGTTCATGACGTCGCCGGTGTAGTTCTTGACGACGTGCTGGACTCCTGCGCCGCCGTCGACCAGCTTCGTGGCCGCGAGCACCTGGTCGGGCACCGGAGACGTGAAGATCTCGCCGGCGCAGGCGGCGTCGAGCATGCCCAGCCCCACGAATCCGCCGTGCAGCGGCTCGTGGCCGGAGCCGCCGCCGGAGACGATGCCGACCTTGCCCGGCTTCGGCAGGTCGCCGCGGTGGATCACCTTGTTCGCGTGGTCGACCCGCAGGTCGGGGTGGGCGGCCTCGAAGCCCCGCAGGGCTTCCGAGACGACGTCCGCAGGGTCGTTGACGAGCTTCTTCATGACTTCGGTTCTCCTGGTGGCGTAGGGATCAGGAGGCCGTCGCGGGTGCGCGGGCCTCGTCGGGGGCGCCCACGTCGACGCCGGGCACGGCGGCGCGCCACGGCGGGCGTCCGCGCGATGACGGTGCAGGCGAGTGCGAGGCCCACCACGCCGTCGACACCGTCGCCGCCGTGCGGTGGTCCGCACGGACCACGGTGGCCTCGCCGGAGAACCCGACGACCGGACGCCGGGGCAGGGCCGTCTCGTCGAGCACGGGGCCTCCGCTTCACCGAAGACCATTCGACATCGTCGAATGTGTGACGTGGATTACTAGAGCGCGCCGGTGCTCGACAAGGCACGGCCACGCACCGGACGAGCGGGAGGGGCGGGCCGGTGATTCAGTCCGTCGACCGGGCGGTCCGGGTGCTGACGGCCCTGCAGGGCTCCCGCCGGATGGCCCTGTCCGAGCTGGCCGCCAGGCTCGAGCTGCCCCCGTCGACCGTGCACGGGCTGGTGCGCACCCTCGTCTCCCACGGGCTGGTGGCGCAGGAACGCGGGTCGGGCCGCTACCAGCTGGGCCCCGCCGTCCTGCGCCTGGGCAACGTCTACCTCGACACCATCGAGCTGCGCTCCCGCGCGATCCCGTGGGCCGAGGAGGTGGCCCGCCGGACCGGGTTCGCGGTGCGGACCGCCGTCCTGCTGCTCGACGACGTCGTGATCATCCACCACGAGCCGCGCCCCGACGGCAGCCGGCAGATGCCCGAGGTGGGGATCGTCATCCCCGCCCACGCCTGCGCCCTGGGCAAGGCGATCCTCGCCTTCTCCGGAGCGGCCGGACGGGGTGTGCTCCAGGAGCCGCTGAGGAGCATGACGGGCGAGACCCTCACCTCCGTGACGGAGCTCCGGGCCGAGCTGGAGGAGGCGCGCTCCACCGCTGTCGCCCTGGAGCAGGAGGAGGCTCTCCTCGGCGAGTGCGGGCTCGCCGCGCCGGTCTTCGATGCGCACGCCGATGTCGCCGGCGCCATCGGCGTCGTCGTCCCGTCGGCCGCCTGGCCGGTGGACGACTCCGTCCTAGGGGCGGTCCGGGAGGCGGCGCGGGCCGTCTCCCGGGAACTCGGCGCGCCGGGGTGGCCCGTGCACGGCGTCTAGCTCCTCACCGGTCCACCGGGCGCCTCACGAACGTGTCGCCAGGCCCTGCCGCAGCTCGCCCAGGGCATGCGCGAGGCTGACGCGGGGCTGCCAGCCCCACCCGCGCGCGCGGTCGGTGCGCAGCCGGCCGGTCCAGACCGGCTCGTCGGTCCACTCGGGCTCGACGCCCAGCGCATCGGTCACCGTGCCGAGGTAATCCCGCCAGGTCGCGGGCTCGCCCGCGACGATGACCGGGGTCGTACCGCCGGCGACCGGGCCCCGTTCCGCGTCGTCGGCGGTCGCGACGGCGCCCGTGGCGACGTCCGCGATCAGGGCCGCCAGGTCCTCGACGTGCACCCAGGCCCAGGTCTGCGCCGGGTTCGCCCGGCGGTTCCCGTCGCGGATCGCCCGCGGCCGCAGCGTGTTCCACACCGACGTCTCGCCGGCCCCCAGGATGGCCGGCGGGCGGACCAGCACGGTGGTGAGCCCGCTGATCTGCGCAAGCGCGGCGTCGGCGGCGTTCTTGGTGTCGGGGTAGTCGCCGCTCCCCTCGGGCAGGAGGGCGCCGTCCTCGGCCACGTCCCCGACGCCGGCCGAGCGGTCGTAGACCCCGGCCGTGGACACGTGGACGAGCCGGGCGACGCCGGCATCGCGGGCGGCCCGGGCGAAGGCCGACGTGCCCTCGACGCCCACCCGGTGCTGCACCTCCCGGGGCGAACCCATCGGGTGGACGGTCGTGACCACCGCGTCGACGCCCCGGGCCACCGTGCCGGCGAAGCCCTCGTCGGCGAAGTCACCGACGTGCTCGACGACCCCGTCGAGCGCGGGCGCACTGCCGGCGCGCCGGACGACGGCGCGCACCTGCGCCGAGCGCTCGACCAGCGCGCGGCACACCGCGGTGCCCACCAACCCGTTCGCACCGGTCACCACGACGGCGGGAGAGGTATCGGCCATGCCGTCCACCCTGCCAGCGACCCGACCTCGGCGCCTGCCGCGCGGGGCGGGGAGTGTCGGCAGCCGGCCGACGGGTAACGGGGGTCGATGCCCCCCTCCCCCTCGTCGCCCTCCGCCGCCGACGGGACCAGCGACCTGGCGGCGGTGCTCGCCGAGGTCGCGGACCGGTCCCAGCATCGCGCCGAGGAGGGCGAGGTCAAGGAGCAGCCCGAGGAGCTGACCTCGGCCGAGCCCGCCCGCTTCGCCCTGGCGCTCGCCGAGCTCGACGGGACCGAGCACGTCACCGGGGACGCCGACGTCGGCTTCGCGGTCCAGAGCGTCGTGAAGGTCTTCGCGCTCACGGCTGCCCTGCAGCGGGTGGGTGAGGAACTGTTCGAGCGGCTGGGCCGCGAGCCGTCCGGGGACCCGTTCAACTCGCTGATCCAGCTCGAGCACGAGATGGGCGTGCCGCGGAACCCGTTCATCAACGCCGGGGCCCTCGTGGTGAGCGACGTGCTGATCGACGTGGCGGACGATCCCGTCGGCTCGGTGGCCGGCCTCCTGGGCGAGCTGGTCGGCGACGAGCTGGTGGTCGACGAGACCGCACTCGACGCCGAGCGGGAGGGCAGCCACCTCAACCGCGCCATCGCCCATCTCATGCGGTCGTTCGGGAACCTGCACCACGAGGTCGACGAGGTCATCGAGCTCTACGCCCGCCTGTGCTCCCTCACGGTCACCACGCGGACGCTGGCCCGAGCCGCTCGTTTCCTGGCCAACGACGGCGTCGAGCCACGCACGGGAACCACGGTGCTCTCCGAGCCCCTCGCGCGCCGGGTCAACGCGCTGATGCTGACGTGCGGCACGTACGACGCGGCCGGCCAGTTCGCCTACGACCTGGGATTCCCGTGCAAGAGCGGCGTCGCCGGCGCGGTCATGGGCGACGTGCCGGGCCGGTTCGGTGTGTGCGCGTGGTCGCCGCCGCTGGACGAGAAGGGCAACTCACGAGCGGGACGGGCCGCCCTGCACCTGCTGTCGGAACGGCTCGACCTGTCCCTGTTGTGACCTGCCCCGGCCGCACCGGTACGGGGTGGGCGACCCTCCGCTCCGGCCAGGCGGACCCGGCCGTCCGGACGAGGTCCCGGCGCGATGGGCCGGCACCCGCATCCGGCCACGGCGCTCCGGCTCGGGGTCGCGGTGCCCGGAAGGGCTCCACCGACGGAGTGGCGACGGCCCGGGCCGCCGCGTGGCGGTCGGGTCCGAGGGAGCTGTCCCGGACCCGACCGCCGTGCGGGTCAGCGGCTGCCGCCCCCGATCATGGGGTCGTCGTCGGCTTCCCTGGTTCCCCGCTCCACGCCCTCGGTGGAGGTGCCAGCGGTGAAGCCGGCGGGGTCGGACTCGTCCACGACGACCTCGTCGCGCACCGCCTCCCTCGGCGGCTGCGGAACGACCGCGACGTCCTCCTGCGGGGGCTGTGCCTTCTCCTGGCCGCCGCCCTGACTGCTCCCGGACGCGGCGGCGGCAGCACCCGCGGCTGCCACGCCGGCCACCGCGGCCGCTCCCGCGGCGACGGCCTTGCCGGACACTCCCGCCTTCCCGCTGTCGCCGCGGGAGGTGAAGGCCGCGTTCACCCCGGGGGTGCCGACGTCCTCTCCGGGGTTGATCGTGCCGCGCCATCCGCCGGTGGCGTAGCCCTCGCTCTCCACGAGGGACTTGAAGCGCTGGAGGTCGGACTCCACCTGCCGCTCCACGACGCCGAGCTTGTCGCCGACCTTCTCCACGAGCCCTTCGGGCTCGTACTCCAGCGACAGGTGGACGAGGGTGGACCCTGCGCCGACCGGCTCGAACCGCACGGCGCCGGCGTTCGTCGCGCCCTCCTGCGCGGCCCAGGCGATCTTCTGGTCCGGCACCTGCTCGATGATGACTGCTTCCCACTCGCGCCGGACGCCCGCGATCTCCGCCACCCAGTGCAGGCGCTTGTCGCTGTGCTGGTGCACCTCCTTGACCCCGCCCATGAAGTACGGGAAGTCCTCGAACTGGGTCCACTGGTTGTAGGCCGTGGACACCGGTACGTCGACCTGGATCGACTTCTCGGCCTTGGTGGTCATCGCTGACTCCTTGTCACTGGTCGTCCGCTGTCGTAACCGCGCCACTCGGCTACCCCCGCCACGGACGGTCGATGCAGCGGCTCGCGGTCCGCGTCGACGTGCCATGGGCGCCTCGCGCCGGACCGGGCGGCCGAGCCGGCCCGGGAACCACCGGCCGGGTGGAGGACGTTGTCCCTGGGCCCCCACCGCCTGAGACGAGGAGCCCGATGACCACCCCGCTGCCGACCGGCACCGCCGGCGCCCTGGACGTGCGGGCCGACGAGGAGCTGTCCTTCCTGCTCTCGCTGGACCCCGCGGTGGTCGCCGTCCTCGGTGGCGTGCTCCTCGTGCTCCTGCTGGTCGCCGCGCTCGCCGGATGGCTGGTGCTCAGGCGCTTCCGGCGCAGCCCGCTCGCGGCCCGTGGCCGGGAGCTCGCCGCCCGCGGCCGGGTGCTCGGTGTGCAGGGGGCCACCGCCGTCGCCGCGCGCCGTCTGCCGCCGGGCCAGCGGCGCTCGGCCGCGGAGCTCCAGCTCGACGTCGCCCGAGCCCGGGACGGGCTGCGCCGCCAGGTCGTCGCGGCCCAGGCCGCCGGTGCGCATCTCGGCGACGTCCCCGAGCTGCTGCCGTCGCTGGAGGCCGAGGGCAGCCGCCTCGAGCAGCGCCTGCGGCAACGGGCGCTGTTCCCGAACCCGACGGAGCAGGCCGACCCGGAGCCGGAGGCCCGGGCGTACCTCGAGATGGTCGCCGACGTCTGCGACGCGGTGCGGCAGGCGGAGGACGTCGCGTCGGCGGCCGGGAGGGCGGCCACCGACGTCGCCGACGCGGTCGCCGCCCTCCGCGCGCACACCACCGCCTACCAGGAGCTCACCGCCCAGCCGGTGGCGCCGCCGCTGCCCCGGATCCCGTCCCCGTCGCCGGAACCCCCGGTCCGGGAGCCCACGCAGCGGTGAACGGATGGGCCCGGGGTACGGGCCCGCCGGCAGCGCGACCTGGACGGATCAGGGCACCGGGATGCCGCGACGCCACCGGGTGGACCATCGCCATGACGCGCGTCACACTCCTGTCGTCGAGGCGTCCACCGAACAGGAGCACCGGGCCATGCGCCGCTGCTTGATCGTCGCCAACCAGACCCTCTCCGCCGACGCGCTCCGGCGGGCCGTCCAGGACCGGATCACCGCCGAACCGCACGCGTTCCACCTCGTCGCGCCCGCCACCCCGGCAGAGGACGAGGTCGAAGGCCCCAGCGCCTACGCCGGCCTGGGGCCCTCCGTGACCGACCGCGCGTACGCGCTCGCCCGCCAGCGCCTCGACCGGGCGCTGGAGGACCTCCGCGCCCTGGGCGCCCAGGTCGACGGCGAGGTCGGCGACCCCGACGCGCTCCAGGCCGTGCGGGCCACCCTCGGCCACTTCCCGGCGGACGAGATCGTCGTCTCCACGCTGCCGCACACGCTCTCCCACTGGCTCCGCCGTGATCTACCGGCGCGGCTGCGCAGGAGCTGCGGCGTTCCGGTCACCCACCTCAGCGCCGACGCCGCCACGAGTACGAGCGCGTGAGGGCGCACGGCAGGCGGGTCGCAGTCGTCGCCTGAGCCGCCCGATCGAGGCGGAGGTGAAGGCGACACCGAACCGTCTGCAGCGAGCCATGGACGAACGCCTCGGGACGATGGGGACCGAGCACGCCGAGCACCGCACGATCGACATCCGAAAGCGCCAGCAGGTGCGCGTGAACTACCGGCTCCCCTGGGCCTGCACCTCCCCGTTCGCACCGATCCGAACCACCGAGATGGTGCGTCGGCAGCAACGCACGTAGGCGGCGCGAGCGTGCCAGGAGCGACATCGTGCCTCCGGCGGGCTCGACGCCGGCGACCCGTCCCGGGCACCGCGAGGTCCGGAGCGGATCACCCCTCAGCAGGTCTGCCCGGCCCGGCGGCGGGCCGGGAACCGGGGGCAGAGCCGCCGGCCGAGGCGGCCGTGGAGCCCACGGGGGCCGGGAGCGGCGGCGCCGACGTCGCCAGCCCCTCGAGCACACCGACCAGCTCGTCGATGCGCCTGTTCACCTCCCTGCGGAGCCGGGCGGCGAGGCGCTCCCAGTCCTGACGGGAGGGCGCCTGCTTCGGGGGCAGCTCCTCGAGAGCGGCACCGATCTCGGCGAGCGAGAGGCCGGCCTCCTGCGAGGCACGGATCATCGCGACCCGGCACAGGACATCGGCGAAGAAGCGGCGCTTCCCGGCGACTCGTTCGCAGGGCAGCAGGCCCTGGTCCGCGTACCAGCGCACGGCCGACTCCGCGATCCGCATGCGCGCGGCGACCTGGCCCACGGTCAGCCCGTCGACGTGCCAGTCGGCGTCCACGGGGCGAGCCTGGCACGTCTCGTTGCTTGCCCTCAAGTGCACGTGAGGTCCTAGCGTCGCCGTCCGCGGAGGTCCCGCTCCGCACCACACGGAAGGAGAGGACGGTGACCACGAGACGACCCACGGTGCTCACCACCGGGGCCACCGGGCGGGTCGGCCGCCACGTCGTGAGCGGCCTGCTGGAGCGCGGCGCCACAGTGCGCGCGCTCGTCCGCCACCCGGCCACGGCCGATCTGCCACCAGGCGTCGAGCTGGTGGCGGGTGACCTCACCGAACCGGCCAGCGTGGCAGCCGCAGCGGCAGGCGCGGACGCCGCGTTCCTGCTCTGGCCCAGCTTCTCCGCCGAGGGGGCGGCCGAGGTGGTCGAGACCCTGGCGGCGCACGTCCGGCACGTGGTCTACCTCTCGGCTGCCCGGTTGCAGCGCGGGCAGCGCGGGTCCATGCCCGGAGTGTGGGCCGACGTCGAGCGCCTGGTCGAGCGCAGCGGCTCCTCCTGGACCTTCGTGCGGGCCGGTGGCTTCGCCGCCAACACACTGGCGTGGGCGGACCAGCTCCGCTCCGGCGACACCGTGCGCCTGGCCTTCCCGCTGGCGGCACGGTCGCTGGTCCACGAACGCGACATCGCCGACGTCGCCGTCCGCGCCCTGCTCGACCCGGAACACGTCGGCCGCAGCTACGCCGTGACCGGGCCGGAGGTGCTCACGCAGGTCGACCAGGTGGGCCTCATCGCCAAGGCCACCGGACGGCCGCTGCAGATCGAGGAGCTGACCGCGCAGCAGATCATCGACTCCGCCGCTCCGGAGGAGCGCCCGATCCTGGAGGCGTCCCTGGCGCACTGGGCCACGCTGGTCGGCGATCCCGAGAACTCCACCGACGACGTCCTCGCGGTCACCGGTCGCCCGGCCCTGAGTCTCGCGCAGTGGGCCGAGGAGCACGCCGCGCAGTTCGGCCTGGTCAGGGCGTAGCTCCGGCGTCACCCCTCGGGACCGCCCTCGCACAGGAGGAGGCGGCCCCGGACGTCCGGGACCGCCTCCTCGTGAGGGCGCGCTGCGCCCTCGGTCAGCGGGTCGAGCAGGTGAGGTAGGCGAAGCCCTCCCGCGCCGCCTCGAAGGGGTCGAACGTGGGGTCGCCGAAGCGCGGGTCGTGCTCGACGACGAAGTACCGGGTGCTGCCGCCGGCCACCCGGAAGATCGGCGCGAAGTCGATGTCCCCGCGTCCGACGATCTCGATCCGCCGGTCGAGCTCCTCGTTCAGGTCCTTGACGTGGAACAGCCGGACCCGGTTGCCGTACTCCTCGATGATCTCGATCGGATCGGCGCCGGCGAAGACCGCCCAGTACAGGTCGAGCTGCGACACGACGTGCCGCCGCTCGGTGTGCTCCATGAGGATGTCGAAGGCGCTGCGGTCGCCGAAGGTGGTCTCGAACTCCCAGTTGTGGTTGTGGACCATGAGCCACTGCCCGGCCTGGCGGGCCTGCGCACCGACCGCGTCCAGGTACTCGGCGTAGGCGATCCACTCGGCCTCGGTCGTGAGCTGCGGGGTGCCACCGGAGCCGAAGTAGCGGACGCCCAGGACCCGGTTCTCCTCGAGGATCTGCGCGATGTCCGCCGGCTCGGCGTGCGTGCCGACGCCGACGTGCCGCCCGGAGGCCTTGAGCCGGTACTCCCGGAGCAGGTCGGCGTACTGCTCCGCGGTCATCCCGCTCAGGGTGAACGGCTCGACGTTGCGGTAGCCCATCTCGCTGAGCCGGCGGAGGACCTCCTCGTGACGGGCCTGCGTGGCGGCGTCGGTGCCGAAGCCGATGTACTCGGCGAACGTCCACAGCTGGACGGAGACCTTGCTCGCCGGCACGGGCCGCTCGGCGCAGTCGGAGGTCCCGGACGCCCCGGGCGCGGGCGGTGCCGCACTCGCCGTGCCGACGAGTCCCAGGAACAGCAGTGCGGACAGCGCAGCGAACAGCGCGGCCCGCAGCGTGTGGCGCAGGTTTCTCTTCACCTTCACGGATTCCCCTCGAGTGGCTGTGACGGCGCGCGTCATCGAGCGCAGTGAGCGCCTGTTCGGCGTGCCGTTCGTGACGAGATCTCGGGGGCCACCGCCGGACGACGACCCCTGAGGCCCCAGGTGTGTGCTGCGTCACGAAGCTAGCAATGCTTCTGCTCCGTCGGAAGCAGAAGTTCGTCAGAACCGGGCGCATGTGCTCCTCCCGCCGCCTACGCAGAGAGGGCATCGGTCCGCCGGACGTGCCCCGCCCGCGCGAGCCGGGAACAGTGGCCCCCGACCGGGACGACCGCGGCCCGGTGCAGCAGCGAGGGGAGACGCGTGTCGGTGGGCAAGCGCTTCGAGGAGCTCGCCTGGAGCCCCACGCCGATCGGCGAGCTCAGCCTCCGCCGGCGCCGGGACCCGGTGACCGGGGCCGACGTGTTCGAGGTCAAGCTGGGCGACGAGTTCTTGATGTCCTCCCTGTTCACGGTCGCCGAGGTGGAGGTCGCCCGGCTGGCCCTGGCGCGATTGGACGGCGACCGGCTGGACGTGGCGGTCGGGGGCCTGGGGCTCGGCTACACCGCCCAGGCGGTGCTCGCCGACCCCCGGGTCGCCGAGCTCGTGGTGGTCGATCTGCTGGAGCCGGTCATCGAGTGGCACGAGCAGGGGCTGCTGCCGCTCGGGCGCGCCGTCGCCGCGGACCCGCGGTGCCGACTGGTGCACGGCGATTTCTTCGCGATGGTCGCGGGAGACGGGTTGGACCCGGCGGCCCCCGGCCGGGTCTTCGACGCCGTCGTCGTGGACATCGACCACTCCCCCGGGCACCTGCTGGACGAGGGCAACGCACCCTTCTACCGCCCCTCGGGCATGCGACGGCTGGCCGCCCTCCTCCGGCCCGGCGGCGTCTTCTCGCTGTGGTCGAACGAGCCACCCGACGAGGAGTACCTGGCCGCGCTGTCGGCGGTCTTCGTCGACGTCGACGCGCAGGTGGTGAACTTTCCCAACCCGCTGCAGGACCGCCCCGCCGCCAACACGGTCTACCTGGCCACCGCCCGGGGGTGAGCGCGGCCGTCGCCGCCGAGACGTCGGGCGGCGCCGCCGGAACGTCCCGCCTGCCCGACGGGGTCCACCGGAGTGGCTCTCCGCGCGAGACCGCGCCACGATGGGCCCCCGCCGAACCTGGAGCCCGGTCTCCCGACCGGCAGACGGCCGGTCAGCGAGAAGGATCGACCATGGTCATGCCGGCCACCGTTGCGCGGTCGAAACCGGGAAGCAGCGCAGCCGCCTCGTCCAGTCCGATCGTGCGTTCCACCAGCCGCTCGGGGTCGAGCGCCCCCTGCTCGATGAGGGCCAGCATCCCCGGGTAGTCGGCCGCCGCCATCCCGTGGCTCCCGAGCAGATCGAGTTCCCAGCCGATCACCCGCTCCATCGGGACCCGGGGGTGCCCGCCGACGGGTGGCAGCAGCCCGACCTGGACGTGCCGGCCCCGACGGCGCAGGGCGAGGATGGCGTCGGCACAGGTCTGCTCGCTGCCCACGGCGTCGACGGCGACGTGGCTGCCGCCACCGGTCAGGTCGCCGACCACGGCGGGGACGTCGATGCCATCCGCCCGCAGGGTGTGCTCCGCGCCCAGCGCGGCGGCGACGTCGAGCGCCTCGGGATTGCGGTCCACCGCGACGACCCGGCCGCCCAGCGCGCGGGCGATCATGACCGCGCTGAGGCCCAGACCGCCGGCGCCGAGCACGGTCACCCACTCCCCCTCTCGGACCCGCGCACGGCCCACCAGGGCGCGGTACGCCGTGGCGAACCGGCAGCCGAGGCCCGCCGCGGCCGCGAACCCGACGTGGTCGGGGATGCCCACGAGGTTGGTGTCCGCGGCGTGCAGGGCCACGTACTCGGCGAACGATCCCCAGTGGGTGAAGCCCGGCTGCTGCTGATCGGGGCAGACCTGGGCCTCCCCGGCCCGGCACCACGCGCACCGGCCGCAGCCGCAGACGAACGGCACGGTGACGCGGTCACCGATCCGCCAGCGACGGACACCGGCACCGAGCTCCACCACCACACCGGCGAGCTCGTGCCCCGGTACGTGCGGGAAGGCGATGTCGTCGTGGCCTGCCCAGGCGTGCCAATCACTGCGGCACATCCCGGTGGCCATCACCCGCACGACCACCCCGTTCGCCGGCGCGGCGGGCACCGCCACCTCCCGCACGAGGGGCTGTGCCCGGACAGCATCGACGACCATGGCGCGCACCCCGCCATGCTGCCAGCCCGCGGGAACCGGCCGGGAACGCCTCGCCCAGAGCGGCGGAGTGGCCGGCCGCTGCCGCACGGGTGCGACGGTCAGGCGCCTCCGGTGGTGCGCCTCGTCACCGCACCGGACCGCCCGCGGGGCGTCGGCTCCTGCGCCGCTTCCCGGCGGCGGGTCTCGTCGATCCACGCGTCGATGCCCTCCCACCAGTGGTAGAGCCAGTCGACCTGCTCGGTCGCCTCGCGCGGCACGTCGGCCGCCGGGACGAACCACCAGCGCAGGTGCAGCGTCTTGTCCATGGGCAGGCCCCGCCACAGGTCCCGCACGGTGTTGAGGTGCTCCAGCCCGGTGTGCGCGACGAAGACGACGTCCGCGTGCGGGGCCGCCTGGAGCGCCGCGGCGACGCCGGCCGGCCGCGGCGGCAGCACGTGCTGCATCGCCTCGGCCCGGCGGACCGCGGCGAGCAGCCCCCGGGAGCGCAGCCGCTCGATGGCCCGGAAGCGACGCTGCGGGGTGAAGTTCGCCCCCTCGGGGAAGACCAGGAGGGCGTCCTCCTCGCCGAGCCCTCGGGCCAGGTCGGCGATCGCCCGCACGGAGGCCTCGGAAGCCCCCGGCCCGGCCGCGACGAAGTGGTTGGGCAGCCGGTTGAGGTAGAGGTCGATCAAGGGGTCGAGCTGGAGGAAGTCCTTGAGCACGATCCGCGGCCGGCGGAGGTGGTCGCGGTTCATCAGGGTGTGCACGAGCAGGAGCGAGTCCCCCGGCCCCGCATGGCGGGAGAGCACGATCATGGCGTTCGTCGAGCCGGGCTGGCCGTCGTCGAGCGGTGACCAGGACGCGCCGTCGGTGATCAGCCGCAGGGCGAAGATCCGCTGCGCCACCCGCATGAGCACGTCGAGGAGCACGCGCAGGACGGTGTAGTGCGCCCTCCGGTAGGCCGACCGGGTCAGCAGGCCCGCCCGCCGCAGCGTCCACAGCACCGCGCCGGCCGCCTGGCCGGCGACCTGCAGCGCCACGTACACCAGCACGAAGAGCAGCAGTCGCAGCGCCCGCCAGCGGCCGGGGAGCCACACCGAGACGATCGCCGCCACGAGTACCAGCACGGGCAGCAGCACGATCCCGGCCACGAGGGCACCCAGCAGGAGGGGGCCGGCGAGGCGGCGCACGGGGCGCGGTGGGAGCACGTCAGACCGTCCGGTCGTCGGACGGGTGGGTCCGCGCCAGGTGCTCCAGGGCGGCGTCCCGGGCCCGGTCGATCCGGCTCCGCACACCGGAGAAGTCGCGGTAGCGCAGGTTCCGCAGGTCACCGGCCGAGGGCTCGGCCTGCTCCCCCGAGGGCAGGACGTGCAGCGCCACCCCCGAGGGCAGCGCCGCGAGGTCGGCGGCGAACCGGTGCCGCCGGGCGATCTCGAACGCCACCGTCGCGACCTCCCAGGGCCGGGTCGGTGGGCGCAGCGGCCGGTCGATCCGCCCGACGTGGAGCACGTAGATGGTGTCGGCGCCCAGCGCCACCGCCCGGCCCACCGGGATGCTGTGCACCAGCCCGCCGTCCAGGTAGTGCTCGCCGTCGAGCTCGACCGGCGGGAGCAGACCCGGCACCGCGCAGGACGCGAGCACCGCCGGGACCAGCGGCCCGTCGGAGAACCAGTGCTCGGCGGCCCGCTCGATGCTGGCGGCGACGCATTGGAACGGGACCCGCAGCTCGCCGAAGGTCTCCACCGGCAGGTGCCGGGCGAGCAGGTCGCGCAGCGGCTCCCGCGGGTGCAGGTGGGTGCGCGTGCGCACCAGCGTCCCGACCCGCGCGAGCACGGAGCCGGCCAGAACCCCCTCGGATGCCAGCTCCTCCCAGACGGCGCGCATCCGGTCCACCGCGGCCGGCGTGGGGTCGGCCGCGACGAGCGCGCCGTTGATGGCGCCCACCGACGTGCCCACGATCAGGTCCGGGCGGATTCCGTGCTCGAAGAGGGCCTCGAGCATCCCGACCTCGGCCGCTCCGAGCACTCCCCCGCCGCCGAGGACGAAGGCCGTGCCTCCTCCACCGGCCGGCACCTGCGTCGAAGCCATGGCCGCATCCTGCCAACTCCCTGCCCGGCCGGCCGGACGTGCGGGACCCGGCACCGCTCCGGTACCGACGACGCGGCGGGGAACCCCGCCGTCCAGCGGATCGGGTCACGTGAGCGCGGCGAGCACCTTCGTGACGCGGCGGGCGCTCGTCTCCGGAGTGCGGGCACCGGCCACCGACTCCGCGTGCGCCCGCTGCTTGCTGTACGAGAGGGATGCCCAGGCGTCGGCCGCGGCGGGGTGGGCGGCGAAGGCCTCGGCGAGCGCGGGCGGGAGGTCCACCGTGCGCGGCGCGTCGTCGACCTCGAGCCGCACCTCGACCTCGTCCCCCGCCCCACGGCCGGTGGCCGCACGGGTCGCGGCGCTGAAGGTCACGAGGAACCGGCCGCCCATCGAGGCGGTGGTCGTGCGGTAGGTGTGGCCGCCGTCGACGGTGACGACCACGGGCACCCGCGCACCGCGGCCGAAGCTCCGCAGCACGTCGTCGGGAACGACGATGCCGACGTTGTTCCCGCCGCTCGCCCAGAGGGTGGTGCGAAAGGTGGCCGAGGTGGTGGGGGTGCTGGTCATGAGGGCTCCTGCCGTTCCGCGTCGCTCACGAGCGGTAGACCCCCGCCGCCACCCGTTCTCATCGGTCCGGTCGGCCGACCGCGAGCGGGCGGGATCGACGCACGCCCCCTCGTGCGCGGCGCGGTGCGTCTCCGGTCGCCGACCTGCGACGGAGGGAGGAACGTAGGGCAGGTCGTCGCCGCATGGCGTTCCAGCCCGGACGGAGGTCGCGTGGCACGTGTCCACCTGCTCGCCACAGGCGGCACCATCGCCAGCCGGCAGGGGCCCGAGGGGCTCGCGGCCGTCACCCCCGCAGCCGAACTGCTCGAGGCGGCCGGTCCCCTGGCCGGCCTGACCGTGACGACGAGCGACCTCGGCACCGTCGGCAGCTTCGCGCTCACGACGTCCGACCTGCGGGAGCTGGTGGCCGAGGCGCGACGCTGCCTGGCCGGCGGGGTGGACGGCGTCGTCCTCACCCAGGGCACCGACACCATGGAGGAGTCCGCGTACCTCGCCGACCTCGTCCACGACGACTCGCGCCCCATCGTCTTCACCGGGGCGCAACGCCCGTTCGACAGCCCGGCTCCCGACGGTCCCGCCAACCTCGCCGATGCGCTGCGGGTCGCCGCCTCCCCCGCCGCGCGGGACCTCGGCGCCCTGCTCTGCTTCGACGGCCTGGCCTTCGCCGCCCGCGGGGTGCGCAAGGTCGACACATTGCGCAGCGGTGCGTTCGGCGCTCCCGGGCGTGGGCCGGTGATCCGGCTGGCCGGCGAGTCGGTGCTGCCGCTGGCCACGCCCGCGCGCCGCCCACCCCTCCCGCTCGACCTGCGGTCGGAGCTGCCCCGCGTCGATGTCGTGGCCTGCTACCTGGGCGCGGACGCGTCGCTGCTGCACGCGGCGGTGGCCGCCGGCGCCGCGGGCGTCGTCGTGCAGGCCTTCGGCGCCGGCAACGTCCCCCCGGCGATCGCCGAGGCCGCCGAGGAGCTCGTGGCCCGCGGGATCCCCGTCCTGGTGTGCTCCCGGGTGGCATCGGGCCCCGTGGCACCGCTCTACGCCGCCGGCGGAGCCCGCCTAGCGCGCGGCGGGGCCGTGTTCGCCGGTGATCTGAGCCCGTGGCAGGGGCGGCTGCTGCTGGCGGCGGCGCTCGCCCTCGCCCCCGACGATCCGCAGCGGGTCCTGGACCAGCACCTCACCGGCTGAACCCCCGCCCCGGCCCGGGGCGGCCTAAGCGAAGGAGCGCGACGACGATGAGCAAGGAGATCTTCGTGGCCTTCGGTGTCGACATCGACGCCGTGGGTGGCTGGCTGGGCTCGTACGGCGGGGAGGACTCCCCGGACGACATCTCGCGGGGTGTGTTCGCCGGCGAGGTCGGCGTCCCGCGCATCCTCGAGCTCTTCCGGCGCAACGAGCTCACCCAGACGTTCTTCTGGCCGGGGCACTCGATCGAGACGTTCCCGGAGCAGTTCGACGCCTGTGTCGCGGCCGGGCACGAGATCGGCGTCCACGGCTACAGCCACGAGAACCCGATCGCGATGAGCCGGGAACAGGAGCAGGCGGTGCTCGACCGCTGCATCGGGCTGATCGAGCAGAGGGCCGGGCGCCGCCCGACGGGGTACGTCGCGCCGTGGTGGGAGTTCAGCGGCGTCACGAACGAGCTGCTGCTCGAGCGCGGGATCACGTACGACCACTCCTTGATGCACCGCGACTTCGAGCCCTACTACGTCCGGGTCGGCGACTCGTGGACGAAGATCGACTACTCGGCGCCCGCGGAGAGCTGGATGGAGCCGCTCGTCCGCGGGGAGGAGACTGATCTGGTCGAGATCCCCGCCAACTGGTACCTCGACGACCTGCCGCCGATGATGTTCATCAAGTCCAGCCCCAACAGCCACGGCTTCGTCAACCCGCGGGACATCGAGCAGATGTGGCGCGACCAGTTCGACTGGGTGCACCGGGAGATGGACTACGCGGCGTTCACCATGACCATCCACCCGGACGTCGCCGGGCGCCCGCAGGTGCTGCTCATGCTGGAACGCCTGATCGAGCACATCAACGGGCACGACGGCGTCCGCTGGGCGACGTTCGACCAGATCGCCGACGACTTCCTGCGCCGCTCCCCGCGCACGGCTGGCCGGTCCTAGGTCCGGGCGCGGCCGGGCGTCCCCGCACCGCCGGCCAGGGCGGTGCGGGGACGCCGGGGAACCGGCCCCGATCAGGCGGCCGTGCCCACCATGCCGTGCGGATCGAGCACGTACTTGCGGGGCGCGCCCTGGTCGAACTCGGTGTAGCCGCGCGGTGCGTCCTCCAGCGGGATGACCGTGGCGTTGACCGCCTTCGCGATCTGCACCTTGTCGTGCAGGATCGCCATCATCAGCTGGCGGTTGTACCGCATGACCGGGCACTGGCCGGTGGTGAAGACGTGCGACTTCGCCCAGCCCAACCCCAGCCGGATGGAGAGCGACCCGGTCTTCGCCGCCTCGTCGGCCGCGCCCGGGTCCCCGGTGACGTAGAGCCCGGGGATGCCGAGGGCACCGCCGGCCCGGGTGATCTCCATCAGCGAGTTCAGCACGGTCGCGGGCGCCTCCTGCTGGGCCCCCTCGCCGTGTCCCCGGGCCTCGAAGCCCACGGCGTCCACGCCGCAGTCGACCTCGGGCTCGCCCAGGATCTGGGCGATCTGGTCCTTCGGGTCGCCCTCGGAGACGTCGATCGTCTCGCAGCCGAAGCTGCGGGCCTGGGCCAGCCGGTCCTCGATCAGGTCGCCCACGATCACGACCGCGGCCCCGAGCAGGTGCGCCGACACGGCCGCTGCCAGTCCCACGGGACCGGCGCCGGCGATGTACACCGTCGACCCGGTGGTCACCCCGGCCGTGTAGCAGCCGTGGTAGCCGGTCGGGAAGATGTCGGACAGCATCGTGAGGTCCTGGATCTTCTCCAGCGCCTGGTCGCGGTCGGGGAAGCGCAGGCAGTTGAAGTCCGCGTACGGAACCATGACGTACTCGGCCTGACCACCGGTCCACCCGCCCATGTCGACGTACCCGTACGCCGAGCCCGGACGGTCCGGGTTCACCGTGAGGCAGAGGCCGGTCCGGCCCTCCTTGCAGTTGCGGCAGCGGCCGCAGGCGATGTTGAACGGCACGCTGACGATGTCGCCGACGTCCAGGAACTCGACGTCGGGCCCCTTCTCCACGACCTCCCCGGTGATCTCGTGCCCGAGGACCAACCCCTCGGGAGCGGTCGTGCGCCCGCGCACCATGTGCTGGTCGCTGCCGCAGATGTTGCTGGTGACCGTCTTGAGGATGACCCCGTGCGGCGTCTTGCGGCCGACGTTGGACGGGTGCACCCCCGGGCCGCTCGACAGCTCCAGCTTGGGGTAGTCCAGGTCCGCGACCTCCACCTTGCCCGGTCCCATGTACCGGACGGCCTTGTTCCCTGCCACCGCGCTCCTCCTCTGGTCCTGGACGGCCCGCGTCGTGCGCGTCCCCTCCGTGGTCCCCCGCGCCGATCGGCGCGGACGTCTCTGCCGTCCGGTCGGGCGGCGCCGCGTCACCCACCGCTCCGGTCGCGGGGCGCGGTCGGGCGTGGCGGGGCGAGCCGTGCTGAGGGTCGGCGGCGAGGGCGCCCCACCAGGCTGACCGGCATCGGGACCTCCGCAGCGGTGCGACCAAGGCGTGATCCAGCTCACATGCCGGTCCCTCCCGTCCGCAATCGGGCACGGCACCGGTCCGCGCGGCGGCTACCCGATCCGCGGCTACCCACGACGCGGTGTGAGGGCGTCGACGCCGAGACGTCACCTCGCTCGTCGGGTGCAGGAGCGGCGCCCCCGACCCCGCACCGCGGTCAGGTGCGACCGACGCTGAGCACGGTCAGGTAGGCGGCCAGCCCCAGGGCGAGGCAGCCGGCGATCACCGGGGCGTAGGACCCGGAGGCATCGACGGTCGCACCGGCGAGCGGCGCTCCCACGGCCGAGCCGAGGCCGGCGCTGGTGTACAGCACCCCCAGCAGGCCGCCCAGGCGGGTGGTGCCGAAGCGCTCGGCGACGACCGCGGGACCGATCGCGACGAACCCTCCGTAGCCCACCCCGAGCACCACGGCGAAGGCGGCCAGCACGCCGTACCCGCCACCGACCCCCCACAGCGCGAAGCTCACGGCCATCGTCAGGAAGCACCCCTGGAAGGCGCGCAACGTCCCGGTCCGCGCGGCGACCAGTCCGAGCAGCAGCCGGCCGGCGGTGCTCGCCGCGCCGATCACCCCGACCAGCGCTGCCGCCGCGACCCGGTCGATCCCGGCCTGCTCGGCGTACCCGGGCAGGTGCACGAAGGGCACGAACAGCGCGACGGCCATGAGGCCCGACGCCAGGTACAGCCGCCGGTAGTCCCGGTTCCGGACGGCCTCGCGCAGCGTCAGCGCCGCCGGGCCGGTCTGCACCGGCGGGCGCTGCACGGCCGCGGCGCACACCAGCAGGACGACCGCGCCGGCCAGTCCGAGCACGAGGTGCGTGTTCCGCCAGCCCAGCTCGCCGATCAGGGCAGCCGCCAGGGGCGCGACGGTGAGCGTGCCCAGGCCGATCCCCGTCACCGCCACCCCGACGGCGATGGTCCGCCATCCCTCGAACCACCCGCTGACGACGGCGACCATCGGGACGTACGCGCAGGCCACCCCGATGCCCACCCCCAGGCCGTAGGTGAGCAGCCCGATCCACAGCTCGCCGGCCTGCGAGGTCGCGGTCAGCCCGGCCCCGAGCGCGACGCCGCCGATCAACAGCACCCGCCGGGGGCCGTAGCGGTCCACCGCGACGCCGCTGAGCGCGCCGAGGCCGAAGTAGGTGAGCGAGGTCAGCGCGAAGAAGGCCGACGTGGCGCCCCGGCCGGAGCCGAACTCCGCCGCCATGGGCTCGAGGAACGCGCCGAAGGAGTAGGCGATCCCGAACGACACGAACATGCCCGCGAACGCCGCGGCGACCATGACCCAGCCACGGCCCGTGTCGACGGCTGCCGAGGGGCGCATGGCGGAGGACGATACGAGATCGCCGCGGGTGCGCCCGGGAGGCCGGGCGTCCGGGGTCAGGGCTGCCAGCGTCCGCGGACGTCCTCGGCGAAGGCCGCGTACTCCCGGATCGGGAGCACCTCCTCCAGGGTCAGGTGGTGACTCATCGGTAGGGCGCCCATCACGACCTGGTCGAGCTGGTCGTGCGACTCGACGTCCAGGACGCCGATGACCCTGCGCTGCCCGGCGACCTTGTACAGGTTCTTGACGAGCCCCGCCTCCATCGCGCCGAGCGCCGCCTCCGTCTCCCGCTCCCACTCGTCCCAGAAGGCGTCCCGGTCCAGCCGGGTGTGGTCGACGCGGAGGCTGACGTAGAACAGCATCGGGGCGCTCCTGGGATCCGCACGGCGTCCGGCCGACGCCGGTTCTGCCGGGACGGCCGCAGTGTGTCCGCCCTCGCCCCCTCGGGACAAGAGGCCGGGCCCCGCGCCCGGGCACGGAGGGTCCGACGGCGCTCCGGGCCGGGGTGGCCAGGGTGGGACGTCGACGCGCGAGCGCTCGGGCGTCTCAGGCGCCTCGGGCCCGCTCCCCGCGCCTCAGCCGCGGTCGACCGGGCGGCGGAACAGCTTCCCGACCCGCGAGGGCGGTTGCTCCGCGGGCGGCCGGGGGCGCTGCCGCGCGCCCACGGCGTGCGCGCCGGCCGGCCAGGGCCGGGCGGCCTCGGTGAGCCGCTCGTGGGCGAGGTAGTGCTGCACGACGTCCGGGGCCGCTCGGTGACCGCGGGCGGCGACGTCGTGCCGCGCCTCCCACTCGCAGACCCGCTTCTCGAACGCCGTCATCTGCAGCGGATCCGGCGCCCGGCGCCCGCGCCCGGCCCCCGGTCCCCCCTGTGCGTTCTCCCTGGTGGTCATCCCGCCTCCTCGAGGCCGCTGGTGAGGACCACGGTGCTCCTCCGGGCGCCGCGGGGGCAGGGCGGAAGATCCCTGCCCGCTCCGCGCGGCCGTCCCACGCACGCGTGCCGGAACCGGCCACTCCGCCGAGCGCACCGTGGCGCGTGTCACCATCGCCCAGGCAGCAGGACCGCTCGCAGTACCGGCCCCGACGCTCCGAGCAGGCGGGCCCGGGCTCCGGACGCGCAGGACACCCAGTGGAGGGCGTGTGATGACGCAGGACCAGGGCCGCACGATCTACGTCGACGGGCAGTGGTGCCCGGCCGACGGAGGTGCCTCCTTCGACGTCACGGACCCGGCCACGGGGCAGGTCATCGGGCAAGCCGCGGACGGTGGCCGGGCGGAGACCGAAGCGGCGATCGCCGCCGCGGAGCGCGCGCTGCCGGCGTGGTCCGGGGCGACGGCCTACCAGCGCGCGGCCGTGCTGGCGAAGGCCGACGGCCTGATGCGCGAGCGCCGCAGGGAGCTGGCCGCGCTGATGACCCGGGAGCAGGGCAAGCCGCTCAAGGCCGCCATGAACGAGGTGGCGTACGCCGCGGACTTCCTGGCCTGGTTCGCCGAGGAGGCCAAGCGCATCGGCGGCGTGACGATCCCCTCGGCGCGGGCCGACCAGCGGTTCCTGACCATGCGCCAGGCGGTCGGTGTGGTCGCGGCCATCACCCCGTGGAACTACCCGATCTCGATGCTCACCCGCAAGCTCGCGCCGGCCATCGCGGCCGGGTGCACCTCGGTGCTCAAGCCGGCGGACCAGACGCCGCTCTGCGCGGTCGCGACGGTGCAGCTGCTCGCCGACGCCGGCGTCCCCGCCGGCGTGGTCAACATGGTCACGACCACCCGGGCGGCGGAGGTCGGCGACACGCTGCTGGCGTCACCGGTGGTCCGGAAGCTCACCTTCACCGGCTCCACTGCGGTGGGGAAGATGCTCGCCGCGAAGGCCGCGGCCACGCTGAAGCGGGTGTCGGTGGAGCTGGGCGGGCACGCACCGTTCCTCGTGTTCCCCGACGCCGACCCCGTCCGCGCGGCCAAGGGCGCGGCGCTGGTGAAGTTCCTCAACACCGGGCAGGCGTGCATCAGCCCGAACCGCATCTACGTGCACCGCTCCCTCTACGACACCTTCCTCACGACGCTCGAGCAGCGGATCGCGGCGCTCCGCATCGGCCAGGGCGACCAGGACGGGGTCACCATCGGCCCGCTCGTGGACGAGCGCGCCGTGGCGAAGATGGAGGCCCAGGTGCTCGACGCGCGCACCCGGGGCGCCCGGGTCGTCATCGGTGGCGAGCGGGTCCAGGTCGACGGGCTCGACGGGACGACCTTTTTCGCCCCCACGCTGCTGGCCGACGTGACGCCGGACATGCTCGTCTCCCGCGAGGAGACCTTCGGCCCGATCGCCGCGGTCACCCCGTTCGACGACGAGGACGAGGTCATCGCCCGGGCGAACGACACCGAGTACGGCCTCGCCGCGTACGTCTACACCAACGACCTGTCGACGGCGATCCGGGTGACCGAGCAGCTGCGTTTCGGGATGGTCGGGATCAACGACATCAATCCCACGTCCGCCGCGGCGCCCTTCGGCGGGGTGAAGGCGAGCGGCCTCGGCCGCGAGGGCGGGTACGAGGGCATCGACGAGTACCTCGACACCAAGCTCGTCGGCATCTCCGTCTGACGCCCCGCCGCCCGGGTGGCGGGGCGCGGCGGGGCCTGCGGCACCCGCTCCGCCGGGAGCGGGTGCCGGGCGGCGGTCACCTGAGGTGGTGCACCTCCTGGAGGCGGTGGACGGGGGTCGGGATCCGCTCGTAGCGCGCCTTCAGCTGCAGCGCGAGGTACAGCGAGTAGTGCCGCGACTGGTGCAGGTTCCCGCCGTGGAACCACAGCGCCTCCTGCTGGGTGGGCTTCCACATGTTGCGCTGCTCGCCCTCCCAGGGCCCGGGGTCCTTGGTGGTGTCCGAGCCGAGGCCCCACACCTTGCCGACCCTGTCGGCCACCTCCTGGCTGATCAGGTCGGCCGCCCAGCCGTTCATCGACCCGTACCCGGTGGCGTAGACGACGAGGTCGGCCGGCAGCTCGGTGCCGTCCTCCAGGACGACGGCGTCCTCGGTGAGGTGGTCGACGATCCCGTGGGCCAGCTTCACCTCGCCGTTCGCGACCAGCTCGGCAGCCCCCACGTCGATGTAGTAGCCGGAGCCGCGGCGCAGGTACTTCATGAACAGGCCGGAGCCGTCCTCGCCGAAGTCGAGCCAGAACCCGGCCTTCTCGAGCCGGTCGTAGAAGTCGGCGTCGCGCTCCTTCATCTGGTCGTACAGCGGGATCTGGAACTCGTGCATGATCCGGTACGGCAGCGAGGCGAAGATCAGGTCCGCCTTCTCCGTCGTGACGCCGGCGGCCAGCGCCTGCTCGGAGTAGAGCGCGCCGAGCCCGATCTCCATGAGGGTGTCGCTCTTGACGATGTGCGTCGAGGAACGCTGCACCATGGTGACGTCGGCGTCGTTCTCCCAGAGGGCCCCGCAGATGTCGAAGGCGGAGTTGTTGCTGCCGATGACGACCGCCTTCTTCCCGGCGTAGGCGTCGGGGCCCGGGTGCGCCGACGAGTGGTGCTGGTCGCCGCGGAAGACGTCCTGGCCGGGGATGACCGGGACGTTCGGCTTGCCGGACATCCCGGTGGCCAGCACGACGTGCGCCGGGCGCAGGGTGAGTGGCTTGCCGTGCCGCTCGACCTGGACGGTCCACTCCCCCTTCTCGGGCGAGTAGGCGGCCGTCGTGGCCACCGTGCTGCCCCAGTACGGGACCTCCATGACCGTGACGTAGGACTCGAGCCAGTCGCCGATCTTGTCCTTGGGTGAGAACACCGGCCAGTTGTCCGGGAACTTCAGGTACGGCAGGTGGTCGTACCAGACCGGGTCGTGCAGGCACAGCGACTTGTACCGGCCGCGCCACTGGTCCCCCGGCCGGTCGTGCTTGTCGACGACGAGAGCCGGCACGCCGAGCTGCCGCAGCCGGGCGCCCAGGGCGATGCCGCCCTGGCCGCCGCCGACGACGAGCACGTAGGGCTGGACGCTCACCCCCAGCTCGGCCTCCTCCTTCTCCCGCCGCTCCAGCCAGGTGAGGCGGTGCTTGTTCGCCCCGTGCTCGGCGCCCATCGGCCGAGCGGCGCCACGTGGCTCCTCGTGGCCCTTGAGCTCGTGCATCGTGGTGAGGAACGTCCACGCCTTCGGCGCACCGTCCTCCTCGACCAGGCGCACCAGCCCGGTGCCGCGGCCCACGGCTGTCTCGAAGGTGAACCACGCGGTGGTGACGCCGTCGGCCTCCTCGGGCGGCTCCGCCACGGTGAACGACGACGGGTCGGTGCGCTCCAGCGTCTGGGTCAGCAGGTCGCTCACGCCGGCCGGGTTCTCGACCGTGGTGATGTTCCAGCTGAAGGCGATCAGGTCGCGCCAGAAGCTGGTGGCGGCGAACATGCCGGCCGCACGCGCGACGTCGCGGGCGCGCAGCGCGTCGGCGAAGTCGGCGAGCCAGCGCTCGGCCCGCTGCGCCGGGGCCTGCGTGGTCGTGTCGAGGGTCTGCGTCATGGCTACCTCCCGCGGGCACGGGTCGACGTGGTGTGATGTGCAGCACAGCGCCCGGGGGTCGGCGGCGGAAGCGTTGCAGCGTGTTGCACGCGGCCGGGGCGAGGTGGAGGTGCGGCGTGACCGGCTACTCGGCGATCGCTCCCGGTACCGACCTGTCGCAGCACGCCCGCGTGCTGGTGCGCGTGCACGACGCGGTGATCGGGGGCAGCCGGCCGCCCGTCCGCCCCCGCGGGGTCGTCGCGCGCTCGTGGTCACGGGTCCTGGGCCTCGGGCTCGACCCGTCGCGCACCAACGCCCGCGAACCGCTGTGCCCCGCCGAGGTCGAGCGCCGACGCCGGTGCTCGCCCCTGCTGCCGGTGATCGGTGAGCTGCGGCAGGTCCTCGGCAGCGTGGCGGACGCGTCGGCCTTCCTCATGGTCGTCACCGACGCCGACGGCGTCCTCCTCTGGCGGGAGGGATCGGCCCGGGTGCGGCTGCGCGCCGACGCCCTGGGCTTCACCGAGGGCGCCCGGTGGACCGAGCAGACCGTCGGCACCAACGCCATCGGGACGGCGTTGGCCGAGGCGGCGCCGGTGCAGCTGTTCTCCGCCGAGCACTTCGAGCAGGCCCAGCACCCCTGGTACTGCACGGCCGCGCCGATCCACCACCCCGTCAGCGGTGAGCTGCTCGGCGTCGTCGACGTCAGCGGGCCCGCGCTGACCCTGCACCCGGTCATCGCGGCGCTCGTCGAGACCGCCGTCCGGCTGGCAGAAGCCCAGCTGTGGCGGCACCACGAGCAGCGCCTGGAGCGGTTGCGCCGCTCGGCCCGCGGCGTGCTGGCCACCGCCTCCGGCCCGCTGCTGCTGGTCGACGAGCACGGCTGGGTCGCGCACCGGTCGGGTATCGCCGCGCGCGACCGGGTCGCGGTGCCGCGCGATGGCACGGTGCTCGCCGTCCCGGGCCTCGGGCTGTGCACGCCCGAACGCGTCGGTGAGGGCTGGCTGGTCCGGCCGCACGACCCCGGGGACGCCGTCGCCGCCGAACTGGACCTCACCGGCCCACCCGTGCTCCGCCTCCGGTCGCGCGGTGACCCCTGGGTCACCCCGCTGACCCGCCGGCACGCCGACCTCCTGCTCCTGCTGCACCAGGCCGGCCGGGCGGGGCTGGGCGCCGACCGGTTGAGCACCGCGCTCTTCGGCGACACGGCGCACTGCGTCACCGTCCGGGCGGAGATGTCCCGGCTGCGGAAGGTGGTCGGCGGCCTGGTGACCACCAACCCCTACCGCCTGGCCGCCGGGGTCACGCTGACGGTGCTCCGCCCCGAGGAGGGCTGACGCGCACCGGCGACGGCGAGGCGGGCGGTCGGCCCCGTCGCCGTTGCGACCACCCGCCTCCAGGGGTGGGATGAGTCATGGCTGTGGCCCGGCACGGGCGTCCCCCGACCGGCACCGAGGACCGGGAGGACGGGACCGAGCGGTACGACGCGGACTCGCCGCACCGCATCTCCGCCGCGGGTTGGCGGGCTCTGCTGGCGCGAGCCGTCCGGCAGCTGCTCACCGATCGGCTGATGGTCCAGAGCGCCGGGGTGGCGTTCTTCGCCGTCCTGTCGGTCGCCCCGGTGCTGGTGACCGCCGTGTCGATCTACGGCGTCGTGAACACCCCGGGAACGGCGCTCGAGCAGCTGTCCGAGGTGGCGGACGTGCTGCCCGACGACCTCGAGTCGATCGTCGCCGACCAGCTCACGACGATCACCGCCGCGTCGGCCCAGGTGCTCACCTTCCGGGGACTCACCGGCCTCCTCGTGGCCCTCTGGACGGCGACGACCGCGATGACGTACCTCATCGACGGCGTCTGCATCGCCTACCACCAGACGGAGACCCGGGGTCTGCTGCGCCGCAGTGGCCTGGCCCTGCTCTTCGTGCTCGCCGGCGCCGTGGGGCTCGCCGGCCTGATCGCCGCGGCGGGGGTCGTCGGCGCCCGGCTCGCTGGCGCCCCCGGTCCGGTCCGCGCCGCCGCGTCGGTGCTGTCCTGGATTGCGCTGGCTGTGCTCATGGTGGCGGCCCTCACGGTCCTCTACCGGTTGGCCCCGGACCGCAGGGACGCGCGGTGGCGGTGGCTCACGGCCGGATCGGTGCTGACGACGCTGGTGTGGCTCGGCACCACCCTGGCCTTCTTCTCCTACGTGCAGAGCCTGGGCAGCTACCAGTCGACCTACGGCTCCCTCGCCGGCGTGGCGATCAGCATGTTCTGGCTGTGGACGACGGTCGCCCTCATCTTCCTCGGTGCCGCGGTGAACGCGGAGACCGAACGGCAGACCGTGCGCGACTCGACGGTCGGGCCGGAGCAGCCGCTCGGCCGACGAGGCGCCGTCGTGGCCGACAGCGCGCCGCCGTACCCGAACGACGGCTGAACCGGTACGCGCCGGCCCCTCCGGCATCCCGGTCACCCGCCCACCGCGCTCCCGGGACCCCGCGCCGACGGGCGCCGCAGCAGCACCCACGAGGTCCCCGGCCGCGCTACCGTCCGCGTCCTGGCCCGCTGCTGCAGTCCTTCCACGACGTCGTCCCGGAGGTGGACCGGAGGTGACCGCCGACCGCGAGGCCCTGCTGCGCTCGCTGTACGACGCGTTCGACGCGCGCGACATCGAGACGGTGGTGGCGGCGATGACGCCGGATGTGGACTGGCCCGACGGCTGGCAGGGCGGCCGGCTCGTCGGGCGTGACGCCGTCGGCCAGTACTGGGAGCGCCAGTGGGCCGAGATCCGGCCGAACCTGCGGCCGACCGCCGTCTCCGAACGCGGGGACGGCTCGGTCGAGGTCGGCGTCCGGCAGGTGTTCCGCGACCCCGGCGGTCTCGTCCTGGAGCGCTCCGACGTCCGCCACGTCTACACCTTCGACGGTCACCTCGTGCGGCGCATGGACGTCGAGCGGTAGCGGCCGACGAGGCCGGTCAGCGGGCTCCGGAGTCGAACTCCATCCACGCTCTCCGCCGGTCCTTCCGGGAGCGCGCCTGCGACATGGCCTCCACCCGGCGACGCTGCTCGTCGGTCTCGTTCCCCTGGGCGACGGCCCGCTCGGCCTCGTGCATCGCCTCCTCGGCCGCGGACTCCGCCGGCGTCTGCGGGGTCTCCTCCACCGGACTGGACTCCTCCCCCGGCTGCTCCGGTGACCGGTAGGGGCTCTCGGCCGGGAGGTTGCCGCTGATCCGGCCGTACGCGCCGAGCAGCAGCAGGACCAGGCCGACGACGGCCGAGAAGACCACGTTGCTGAAGCCGAAGGCGAAGACGTTGAAGTCGGTGCGCAGCACCGCCAGGTTGCCCAGTGCCGACACGAGGAACAGCACCCCGACGGCGATCATGACCGTCGAGGCGACCCGCGCTCCCGCGAGCGCGCCGCCGATCAGCACGAGCCCGACGATCACGGAGACGGTGGACAGCAGACCGTTCGTCGACATGCCCACCACCGATTCGCCAGTGGTCGAGAAGAACGGCAGCCCGCGGGCGAAGCCGAGTACCGCGAACACCAGCAGGACGACACCCACGACGCCCGCTCCCACGCGGTGCACCATGAGCACCCGGTTCCGCACGGCCCGCCGGTCCGCCGGCGACGGCGATGTCGTGGTCGATCGCTGCGGGTCACTCCTGCGGGTCATCGGAAGGGTCCCTCCCTCGGATACCGAGGCGATCGGCGCCTACGCCTCCTGACGTCCGTACCGGCCTGTCTCCGATGAACGAGCCGGGCGCCGGCGGAGTGCCCGCCCGAGCACCGGTCCGGGGCGATCGGCGCGGGAAGTCAGGCGCGCACCCGGTTCCCCGGCCGACGGCGGCGGGCGAAGAAGCGCTCGACCCGGCGCCACCGGTTCGGTGTCTTCTCGGGATCCATGACCTCCGACTCCGCCAGCGCCCGGTCGGCCGGGCCGAGCTGCGGCGGCTCGAACGGCACCAGCGAGCGGCCGGTCGGGCGGCGCAGTCGCTCGATGCCCCGCACCAGGGAGCCGGTGTCGGCGATCGCGGCGGTGACCTCCTCCGGCGCGCAGCCCAGGTGCTCGGCGATCAGCCGGTCCCGGAAGGCGACGATCGTGTCGGCCAGCCCGTCGGCCCCGGGCCGTCCCTCGACCGCCTCGATCGCCAGATCGCACTCGGTGTCCAGGCCCATCGAGCGGTTGTTCACGTTGCTGGAGCCGATGCGGAGCAGCCGGTCGTCGACGACGGTGATCTTGGCGTGCACGTAGATGTGCGCGCGCCGCTCGGTCACCGGGGTGTAGATCCGGAACCGGTCGTGCACGTCGGCCTCGCGGACGATCTCCAGCGCCCGGGCACGCGCGGTGCCCATCGCCTTCTCGGAGAGCCAGCCGTCGGCCGTCCAGGGGTTGACCACGACCACGTCGGGGCCGTCGGGCTCGCGCAGCCGTTCGGCGATCGCCTCGGCGATCCGCCGGCTGGCGAAGTACTGGCTCTCCACGTAGAGCGCCCGGCGGGCACCGGCGATCAGGGCCAGCCACAGCAGCTCGACCTCGTGCACCAGCGGTGTGCCACCGTGCTCGGGCCGGGTGCGGGAGATCGCCACGTCCACGTCGGTGAGCAGGGGCTCGACACCCTCGGGCCAGTGGTCCCGTTCCTCGGGCAGGGGCTCGAGGCGCTCACCGGTGCCGCTCTCCCACCGTTCGCGGGCCAGCTCGGCGAGAGCCCGTGCGGCAGGGCCGGTCATGATGCTGGTCGCGTCGTGCCACGGTCCGGTGAGCCGACCCGGTGCGGGCCCGGTCGCCGGCCGGCAGCGGTGCGGGTTGTCATCGGCGTGGTCGGAGGTGTCCCAGCGGTCCGCGGTGACGTCGATGCCGCCGGCGAACGCCAGGGAGTCGTCGATCACCACGATCTTCTGGTGGTGCGCGCCGCCGACCGGGTGGTGGGTGTCGACGGCGAGGGTGAGCCGTTCGGGGGCGCGCCGGTCCAGGAGCACGATCGGCTTCAGCCCCCGGCCGAGCGCGCGCAGCATCCCCAGGTCCCACTGCAGGACGCCGACGTGCAGGTCCGGGTTCTGCTCCACCGCCCGCTCGAGCACGTCGCCCAGCCGGTCGTCCTCGGGCCGGCCGCCGTCCAGTGGGTCGAGCCGGATCCGGGGATCGAAGTCCCAGCCGATGAACAGCACCCGGCGCCGGGCACCCAGCACGGCGCGCTTGAGGGTGGCGAAGTACCCGGCCGCGTCGACGAAGACCGCGAACCGGGTGGCCTGCTCGATCCGCCAGCAGGTCTCGCCGGGGACCAGCAGCCGTGCGCCCTGCTCGGGCGCGCCGACGTCCCCACCGCGCGGGGCGGAGAGCCTGAGCCCGGGATCGGTGCTCGCCTCGCCGCCGCCCGTCACACCGGCAGTCTGCCCGGCGGCGAAGGCGCGGACCAAGCCTCCCCCCTCCGGACGCCCGATCGGGTCCTCGGCCGCGGCGCTCCACCGGCGATCCGGCCCGGTCGGGGCCTGCTCCCCGCCGGCACCGGCTCGGCCACCTCGTCGGGGTGCCTGCCCCGGGCGACCGGATCCGCGCCCGCGACGGGACGCCGTTTTCTGTCGGCATCCCTCACCAGCATGTCGTGGCGGCACCGGTGGGGAACGAGCCCGCGGGTGCCGTCCATGGCGGTTCCCGCACGCAGAGGAGGACCAGTGAGGATCGTCGTCACCACGCCCACCGGTTCCGTCGGCTCGCGCGTCGTGCGCCTGCTGCTGCAGGCCGGGCAGCGGCCGACGCTGCTGCTCCGGGACGCCGGCCGGCTCGACCCGGCCACCCGCGCCCTGGTCGACACGGTCGAGGGGGACCAGCGCGACCTCGACGTGGTGCTGCGCGCGACGGAGGGGGCCGACGCCCTGTACTGGGTCAACCCGCCCACGGACGACGACGACCCGATCGAGGCCCAGCGCCGGCTGGGCCGGATCGCCGCCCGCGCCGTGGTCGACAACGGCATCACGCGCACGGTGTTCCAGAGCAGCGTGGGTGCGGAGAAGCGCACGGGTGCCGGGGACATCGACGGCCTGGCCGCCACCGAGGTGGCGCTCGACGGCACCGGCGCCTCGGTCACCCATCTGCGCTGCGGCATGTTCTTCACCAACCTGCTGCTCGACCCGGGCCTCGACGAGGGCGTCTTCCGCGTCGCCCTGCCGGTGGGCATGCCCCTGCCGTGGGTCGACCCGCGGGACGTCGGGGACGTCGCCGCCGTGCGCCTACTGTCCACCACCTGGTCCGGGCGGCACGTCCAGGCCGTCCACGGGCCCGAGGACCTCAGCTGGGCCCAGGTCGCGGACGTCGTGGCCGCGGCGACCGGACGCTCCGTTCGCGTCGAGCGCGTGCCCGACGACACCATCCGAGCCGGGCTGCGGGCCGCGGGCCTCACCGATCCCCAGGTCGAGGCGATCCTCGGCATGAGCACCGGTCTCCGCGACGGGTTCGTCCCGGAGGACCGCCAGAGCGTCGTGACCACGACGCCGGGCACGCTCGCCGCCTGGGCGTACGAGCACCTGAACCAGCGGGCCTCCTAGGCGCTCGCGGGGTGAGCACCGGGGCGGCGCGACGGCGGGCGGGGTGGCCGCTTCGCCACCGGCCCTTGGTGCCCGCCTCCCTGGCGGCCACTGGAACACCTCACGGCCGAGGAGCGCTGGCGCCGACGTGACCGACATGTCCCCGGGGCTGTCCCTGCTCGACCGTTCCCGCACCCGGATCGGCGAGCCCGACGCCGCGGCGCTCCAGGGCAGCGTCGCGCGCGCCGTCCACGCCGAGCAGCTCGGGTTCGAGCGGTTCTGGGTCGCCGAGCACCACGGGGTGCCGGGGATCGCCGGCGCCGCCCCGGCGGTGGTGCTGGCCGCCGTCGCCGGCCGGACGACGACGATCCGGCTCGGCTCGGCCGGCGTGATGCTGCCGCACCACCAGCCGCTCGTCGTCGCCGAGCAGTTCGCCACCCTGTCGGCCTTCGCGCCGGGCCGGGTCGACCTGGGGCTGGGCCGCTCCCCCGGGTTCACCGCGCCGGTGCGCCGCGCCCTGCGGGAGGCCGACCGGGACTTCCCGGCCGATCTCGCCGAGCTGCACGCCTACCTCACCGGCGCGGCGGAGATCACCCTGCACCCGCAGCCCGTCGGCCCGGTGCCGCTGCACGTGCTGGCGACCGGGCGCGGGTTGCAGGTCGCGGCGGAGCTGGGGCTCCCCGTCATCGTCGGCGGCCCGCTGCTGGGCCTGGCCGGCGACCCCGAGCCCGGGCTGGCCGCGCTGGCCGAGTACCGGCGCACCTTCCGGCCCTCCAGGCAGCAGCCGGAGCCGCGCGTCGCGATCAGCCTCGACGTGCTGGTCGCCGACACCCCGGCGGAGGCCGCGGACCTGCTGCTGCCCGAGGCGTGGGCGATGGCCCGGGCCCGCACCACCGGCATCTTCCCGGCGCTGGAGCCGGTGGCCGCGGTCCGCGCCGCGCACCGCACCCCCCGTCAGCAGCAGTACGTCGAGGAGACGGCTGCGGCGGCGATCGCCGGCACGCCCGCCCAGGTGGAGAGCAGGCTGGCGGAACTGCTCGACCGCACCGGGGCGGCCGAGCTTGTGGCCGCCGGCAGCACCTTCGACCGGGCGGCCCTGGCCGCCTCCGACGCCGCCCTGGCGGCTGTGCTCGGCCGGCGGCCGGTGCCGGCCGGCGCCGGCACCGGCTCAGGAGGTGGGCCCGCCCCGTCGGGCCGCCCCGGGTCGGCTCAGAACGCCGGCAGGACGGCGCCGGAGTAGTTCTCCTCGATGAACTGACGCACCTCGTCGGAGTGCAGCAGCTCCTCCAGCGCGACGATCCGCTCGGCGTCCTCGTCGCCGCTGCGGACCACGAGCAGGTTCGCGTTCGGGTTGCCCTCGGCCTCCTCCAGCGCGAGGGCGTCCTCGGCCGGGGAGAGGTCGGCGTCGATCGCGTAGTTGCCGTTGATCACCGCGGCGTCGACGTCGGCCAGCGAACGCGGCAGCTGTGCGGCCTCGACCTGCTGGATCTCCAGGCCCTTCGGGTTGCCCTCGATGTCCAGGGCCGTCGGCGCGGATTCCCCCGTGTCGGCCAGGGTCAGGAGGTCGTTGGCCTCGAGCAGCCGCAGGGCGCGGGCGGCGTTGGTCGGGTCGTTCGGGATCGCGACCGTACCGCCGTCGGGGAGGTCGGCCAGGGTGGTCAGCGAGGCGGAGTAGATGCCCAGCGGCTCGATGTGCACCGGCTCCAGCGCGGTGAAGTCGTAACCGGCGCTGGCCTCCTGCTCCTCCAGGTAGGGCACCGTCTGGAAGTAGTTGGCGTCCAGTGAGCCGTCGTCGAGGGCGACGTTGGGCTGCACGTAGTCGGTGAACTCGATGATCTCCAGGTCCAGGCCGGCGTCGTCGGCGAGCTCCTCGTCGACGAACCGCAGGATCTCCGCGTGCGGCACCGGGGAGGCGCCGACGCGCAGGGGCTCGTCCGCCGCCGACAGCTCGGCGTCCCCACCTCCGCAGGCGGTCAGGCCGAGCAGCGTGGCGGTGGCGACGGCGGCGAGGGTGGTCCGGGTGGGGCGGAGCATGTGCGGGGTTCTCCTAGCGAGAGGTCGGGTGGTGCGGAGGATCAGGCGTGCGCGAGCCGTCGGGCCCAGCGGTCGCCGGCCCACTGGAGCAGCTGGACCAGCACGAGCAGCAGGACGACGGTGACCACGGTGATGTCGGTGCGGAACTGCTGGTAGCCGTAGCGGATGGCGAAGTCGCCGAGGCCGCCGCCGCCGATGGCGCCGGCCATCGCCGAGTAGCTGATGAGAGCGACGACGGTGACCGTGACGCCCGAGACCAGCGACGGCAGCGCCTCGGGCAGCAGCACCGTGCGGACGACGTCGCGCCGGCGGGCGCCCATGGCCAGCGTCGCCTCGACCTTGCCGTGCCCGACCTCCCGCAGGCTGGTCTCCACCAGCCGGGCGAGGAACGGGATGGCGCCGATGGTCAGGGGCACGATCGTCGCCGTCGACCCGATCGTGGTCCCCACGATGCCCCGGGTGACCGGGGCGACGAGCACCAGCAGGATGATGAACGGCAGCGACCGCCCCAGGTTGACCACCAGGCCGAGGACGCGGTGCAGCACCGGGCTCGGGGAGAGCGCGCCCGGTGCGGTGACGGTGAGCAGCACGCCGAGCGGGACGCCGAGCAGCACGGTGAGCAGCGTGCTCACGCCCACCATGTACAGCGTCTCCCACGTGGCATCGGCCAGCTGCGGGGCGATCCGGTCCCAGTTGCTCACCGCTGCACCTCCGGGGCGTCGAGGAATCGGGGCTCGTCGGGTCCGTCCGGCGGCCCGGCCGCCGGCTGCTCCGGCTCCCGCCACGCCGCCGGCTCGTCGCCGGGGTGGGCGCGCTCGACCAGGGACCCGCCGTCCCGGAGGCGCAGGAGCGCGGGGTCCAGTCGCCCGTCGTCGCCGGTGACCGAGAGCAGCAGCCGACCGAAGCGGCGGCCGGCGACGGTCTCCACCGACCCGCCCACCACCTCGACGTCGAGCCCCAGCTCGCCGGCGAGGGTGCGCAGCACCCGGCCCTCCGGTGCGGCGTCGGTGACGGTGACCCGGACCAGGTCGCCGGCCCGGCCGGCGACGGGTGGGGCCGGGAGCAGCTGGGCGGCCAGCGGTGACCGGGGGCGGGTCAGCACCTCGGTCAGCGGGCCGCCGTCGACGACCCGGCCGCGGTCCATGAGCACCGCGCTGTCGCACACCGCCCGGACCACCGCCATCTCGTGGGTGATGAGCAGAACGGTCAGGCCCAGGTCGGTGCGCACCTGCCGCAGCAGGTCGAGCACACCGGTGGTGCTCGCGGGATCGAGGGCGCTGGTCGCCTCGTCGCAGAGCAGCACCTTCGGCCGGGCGGCCAGCGCGCGGGCGATCGCGACGCGCTGCTTCTGGCCACCCGAGAGCTGCGCCGGCCGGGCGGCGTGCCGGTCGCCCAGGCCCACCAGGTCCAGCAGCTCCGCCACCCGGCGGCGGCGGTCGGCCCGGCCGACGCCGGCGAGCTCCAGGGGGTGCTCGACGTTCCCGGCGGCGGTGCGGGAGTCGAGCAGGTTGAAGTGCTGGAACACCATGCCGACGGTGCGTCGGGCACGCCGCACGCCGTCGGCGTCGAGGTCGGTGAGCGGCTGACCGTCGACGACCACCCGCCCCGACGTCGGCCGCTCCAGCAGGTTGACCAGCCGGGCGAGGGTGCTCTTGCCGGAGCCGCTGGGGCCCACCACGCCGGCGAACTCGCCGTCGGCGACCGACAGGCTCACGCCGTCGACGGCGACGACCTCGGGTGCCCCCCGGCGCGCGGGGAAGACCTTGCGGACGTCGGACAGCTCGATCACGGGGGCCTCTGGATGGCTCGGCGGGGCAGGGCGCGGACGGGGCCCGGACCGGCGCGGTGGCGCACGCCGACGACGGGCGGCGCGCGGTGTCTCCGCGAAGGTGGGCGGCGCGGCGCGCTAGAGCAGGCTCGCCGTGCGCAGGAGGTCGACGGCGCGACGACGCGTCAACGCAACACTCCTCGGCACCCGTCGAGCATGCCGCGCCGGTCGGCCGGCTGCCAGCGGGGCGGGCAAATGTGAGAGAACGCTCAACCACATGGTCGTGCGGTTCAGCGATCGACCAGCGGAGACGTCGCCTCGGCGCTCGCCGCCGCCCGCCGCGGAACCCCCGGCTGGAGCGCGTCGATCAACCGGTCGTCGAGGGCCGCCGCTCCCCCGGTGACCACCACGGTCGCCGTCCACTCGGTCAGCTCCGTGTTCTGGCCCTGAACGGGTCGGGCCGGCCCCTGCACCCGGAGCGTCGACCAGTCCGGGTCCGCTCCCGCAGCGGCCGCCATCACCCGCAGTTGCCCGCGGAGCCCGGCGGTCACCCGGTCCCGGTCGGAGAACGGCACAGCAGCGGCAGCGCGGTACATCATCGCCCCGAGGTCTGCCCATTTCGGCTGCCCACTACACGTATTCAGCGCCCTCGTCACCCCGCGGCACCCCGCCGGTAACCGCGCGTCGGCGGAACGGCTCAGATGAACGGCACCACGACCGCGACGGTGAGCACCGCCAGGCCGAGCGACAGGTGGCGGTAGTTCTTGTACCAGGGCTTGCCGCGGAGCTCCCCGGACTCCTCGCGCCACGTCTGCCGGTCGAACACCACCTCGGCGATCTTCTCGCGGTCCGGCGCCTCGGTGGACAGCGTGATGGCCACCAGGGTGACCACGCTCAGGAGGAGCATGATCCCGGTCGCGTACAGGAACTGGACGCCGTACAGCTCGAAGATCTCCCCGGTGACGAAGCCGATCACCCCGATGGGGACCACGACGACCAGCGTCCAGAAGGCGGCCGGCGCGGTGGCGCGCTTCCAGAAGATGCCGCCGAGCAGGACAACGACGATCGGCATCGTCACGTAGCCGAGGAACGACTGGAAGTACTGGACGATCGTGTCGAACTGCAGGATGACCGGCGCCCAGGCCACCGCGATGAGCATGAAGATGCCGACGAGCACCCGGCTCATCAGCAGCAGCCGCTTCTCGCTGTACTCCTTGTCACGGGTCTTGACGAAGTCGTTGATCACCAGGCTCGCGGCCCCGTTCAGCACCGAGTCCAGGGTGGACATCAGGGCGGCGAGCAGCGCGGCGACGATCAGCCCGCGCAGCCCGACGGGGATGAACTCGAAGATCAACGAGGGCCAGGCGAGGTCCGGATTCTCCAGGTCGGGGAAGACGTCGCGGGCGAGGATCCCGGGGAAGATCAGCAGCACGAGCAGCGGCAGCTGCATCAGGCCGGCGAACAGCGCCCCCCACCTGCCGTGGTCCAGGTTCTTCGCCGCCAGCACCCGCTGGACGACGACGTGGTTGGCGACCCACACGTAGAAGCCGAGCCAGATCGCCCCGGTGAAGATGCCCGGCCACGGCAGGAAGTCGTCGTCGGGCGGAGGCGCGATGGTGAAGCCGTCCTCCGGCGCGAGCTCGGGGAACACCGACCACTGGAAGTCGAACTCCCGGAACACGATCACGAAGATGATGCCGGCCGCCAGGAACAGCAGCACGCCCTGGATCGTGTCGGTGATCATCACCGCCCGCAGCCCGCCGAGGATGACGTACACGCCCGCCAGCACGGCGATCGCCACGATGTGCACGATCATCGGGACGTCGGGGAACAGCAGGTTCAGGACCAGCGCGCCGGCGATCATGCCCCCGGCCGAGTCGATGAGCATGCCCGTGAGCACCGTGAAACCGGAGAACGCGTACCGGGAGCGCCGGTCGTACCGCCGTTCGAGGAACTCCGGGACGGTGCTGATCTTCGACTGCAGGTAGATCGGCAGGATGAGCACCGCGAAGACCAGCAGGACGAGCGTTGCCATCCACTCGAAGTTCCACACCGCGATCCCGGTGTCGTAGCCGGCTCCGGCCAACCCCAGGAACTGCGTGCCCGAGAAGTTGGTGACGATGAGCGAGAAGCCCACGAGCGGCCACGCCATGCCGCGGCCGGCGAGGAAGTAGTCGTCGGAGTCCGAGGTCCGCCGGGACACCCAGTAACCGATCCCGATGATCATGACCACGTAGGCGCCGATGACCACGAGGTCAACGGTCGCGAGGTCGAATTCGGGCATGGCACCGCCCTCCCCCTGCGCCTCGTCGCGCATGGTCCAAGTTGGCGGATGAGCGGGCCTGCCGCGACTCGGAACCGGGTCGCCCCGGCGCCGCCGTCCGGCCGGTCAGCCGGGAGCGAGCAGCGCCACCACCTGGCAGCGGATCTCGAGGTCCTCGCGCGCGGTCACCACCACCGTCCGCACCGGCGCGTCGTCGCGTTGTCCGCTGCACGCCGACGGCTCCAGCGGCCGGGGGCGAGGGTGTCCAGGTGAATTCCCGGCGCCGTCGTCAGCCGGTGAGCTCGGCCATCATGCGCAGGGTCTCCGGAGAGCCACCGACCAGCATCGTGGTGACGAGCGACTCCTCCCAGGCGGCGAGGTCGTCGGCGATCTTGGCCCGCGGCCCCACGAGCGCCACCTTCTCCACCATCGCCAGCGGGACGGCCGCCGCCGCCTCGTCCCTCCGGCCGGCCAGGTACAGCTCCTGGATGCGGGCGCACTCGGCCTCGAAGCCCATGCGCGCGAAGACCTCGTAGTGGAAGTTCACGCCCCGGGCACCCATCCCGCCGACGTAGAGGGCGAGCATCGGCCGCACGCGGTCGGCCGCGGCGTCGACGTCGTCGGCCACCTCCACCTGGACCATGCAGGCGACCTCGAAGCCGTCGGCGCCCCGGCGGACCCCCGGGCGGGCGAAGCCCTCGGCGAGCGACTCCCGGTAGTGCCCGTCGTCGTGCGGTGAGTAGAACAGCGGGATCCAGCCGTCGGCGATCTCCGCGGCCAGCGCCACGTTCCTCGGCCCCTCGGCCGCCAGCAGGACCGGGATGTCGGTGCGGAGCGGGTGCACGGTCGGCCGCAGCGACTTCCCCAGCCCGGTGCCGCCCGGGAAAGGGATGCGGTAGTGCTCGCCGTCGTGGCGCACGGGCTGCCGCGCGAACACCTGCCGCAGCACCTCGACGTACTCGCGGGTGCGGGCGAGCGGCCTGGGATAGGGCTGGCCGTACCAGCCCTCCACCACCTGCGGCCCGGAGACCCCGAGGCCCAGGACGAACCGCCCGCCGGAGAGGTGGTCCATCGTCAGCGCCGCCATGGCGGTGGCCGTCGGCGTCCGGGCGGACATCTGCACCACCGAGGTGCCGAGCCGCAACCGGGTGGTCGCGCTGCCCAGCCAGGCCAACGGGGTGAGGGCGTCGGACCCGTACGCCTCCGCGGTCCACACCGACTCGAAGCCCAGGCGCTCGGCCTCGGCGACCAGCTCGGCCTGACCCGGCGGCGGCCCGGCCCCCCAGTACCCCAGCGACAGCCCCAGCCTCATCGAGCCCCTCCTGTCCGGCGTGCCGTGCGACGGCGGTCGACCGGCGTGGGCGGCCGGCGACGAGGCGCGACGTTAGCGCAGCGGGTTGTTGTGCGGGTCACACCCGGCTGATAGACCTGACGCCGACGTCAAGTTCGGCCGGTGGCGCTGCCGTCGGCCATTCCCACCGGGAGTTCCGATGCGCTTCACCGACGAGCACCACGCCTTCCGGAAGCTGGTGCGCGACGTCGTCGACCGGGAGATCGCCCCCCACGTCGACGAGTGGGAGGCGGCGGGCACCTTTCCGGCCCACGAGCTGTTCCCGAAGCTCGGCGAGCTCGGCCTGCTGGGGCTCGAGTACGACCCCGAGTACGGCGGGCAGGGCGCCGATCACCTGTTCAGCGTGATCCTGTGCGAGGAGCTGCACCGCTCCGGGTGCGCCGGCGTGCCGATGGCGATCGGCGTGCAGACCATGATGGCGACGCCGTCCCTGCACGAGTTCGGCAGCGACGAGCTCAAGCGCCGCTACCTGGAGCCCGCGATCCGGGGCACCGCCGTCTGCTCCATCGCGGTGACCGAGCCCGGCGCCGGCTCCGACGTCGCCGGGCTGCGCACCCGCGCGGTGCAGGACGGCGACGAGTGGGTGATCAACGGCAGCAAGCTGTACATCACCAACGGCACCCAGGCCGACTGGCTGTGCCTGCTGGCCCGCACCTCCGACGAGGGCGGGCACCGCGGGATGAGCCAGATCATCGTGCCCACCGACGTCCCCGGCTTCGCCGTCTCCCGGAAGCTCGACAAGCTGGGCAACCGCTCGTCCGACACCGCCGAGCTGTACTTCGAGGACGTGCGGGTGCCGGTGTCGAACACCATCGGCACGGTCGGCCGCGGCTTCCAGCAGCAGATGTCGCAGTTCGTGGTGGAGCGCATGTTCGCCGCCTACGGCGCGGTGGGCAGCTGCCGGATGGCGCTGGAGCGCACCCGGGACCACCTCCAGCAGCGCCAGGCCTTCGGCGGGCCGCTGCTGGCCAGCCAGTACATCGCCTTCCGGCTGGCGGAGCTCGCCGCGCAGGTCGACCTGCTGCAGTCGCACAACTACGCGTGCGCGGAGGCCTACCTGAACGGCGAGGACACCACCCGCCAGGCCACGGTGGCCAAGCTGACCGCCGGCCGGCTGCTGCGCGAGGTGGCCGACACGTGCCTGCAGTTCCACGGCGGCATGGGCTACATGGAGGAGACCTGGACCGCCCGGTTCTTCCGGGACAGCCGGCTCGCCTCGATCGGCGGCGGCGCCGACGAGGTGATGCTGCAGGTGCTCGCCCGGATGCAGGGGTTCTCCGCGTGAGCGACCGCAGCGCCCTGCTGGCCGCCCTGGTCGACGACCTCACGGCCGAGTCCGCCGACCTCGACGCCCGGGTGGCGCCGCTCGACGACGCCGGGTGGCGCACGCCCACCCCCGCGGCCGGCTGGGACGTCCGCGACACGATCAACCACCTGCGGTTCTTCGACCGGGACGCCCTCCTGGCCGTGACCGACCCCGCCGGGTTCGCCGCCCTGGTCCAGGGGCTCGGCGACGCAGCCGGCGACTACGTCGAGCGGCGCACCGCCGAGGGCCGGGACACGCCCCCCGCGGAGGTCCTCGCCGACTGGCGGGCCGGCCGGGAGGCGCTGGCAGCCGCCCTCCGCGCGACCGACCCCGGCGTGCGGGTGCCGTGGTTCGGCCCGCCGATGAGCCCGGCGTCGTTCGTGACCGCCCGGCTGATGGAGACGTGGGCGCACGGTCAGGACGTCGTCGACGCCCTCGGGCAGGACCGCCCGGGCACACCGCGGCTGCGCTCGGTCGCCGAGATCGGTGTGCGCGCGCGGCTCTTCTCCTACGCCGTCCGCGGGCTGCCGGTGCCCGACCGCGCGGTCCGCGTGGAGCTGACCGGGCCCGGTGGCGAGCGGTGGACGTGGGGGCCCGCGGACGCCGCCGACACCGTCCGCGGCCCGGCGCTGGACTTCTGCCTGCTGGTGACCCAGCGCCGGCACCGCGACGACCTCGCCCTGGAGGTCACCGGGCCGGCCGCGCGGGAGTGGATGTCGATCGCGCAGGCCTTCGCCGGTCCCCCCGGCGCGGGCCGGCAGCCGCTGGTCGGTGCCCGGTGACCGCACCCCTCCGCATCGCCAACGTCTCCGGCTTCTACGGCGACCGGCACAGCGCCATGCGCGAGATGCTGCACGGCGGCGCGGTCGACGTCCTCACCGGCGACTACCTCGCCGAGCTGACCATGCTCATCCTCGGCCGGCAGAAGGCCGAGGACCCGGCCGCCGGGTACGCCCGCACCTTCCTCTCCCAGCTCGAGGAGTGCCTGGGCACGGCGCTGGAGCGCGGCGTCCGGATCGTCAGCAACGCGGGCGGGCTCAACCCGCAGGGGCTCGCGGCGGCGGTCACCGAGCTCGGCCGGCGCCTCGGGGTGCCGGTGCGGGTGGCCACGGTCGGTGGCGACGACCTGCTGTCCCGCCTCGCGGACCTGCGCGACCGCGGTCTGCTCCGCGCCGGTGACACGCCACCCGGGGACGGCGAGGTTCCCGACGCCCTCACCGCCAACGCCTACCTCGGGTGCCGGGGGATCGTCCGGGCCCTGCAGGGCGGCGCGGACGTCGTCGTCACCGGCCGGGTCACCGACGCCAGTCTCGTCGTCGGCCCGGCGGCCTGGCACCACGGCTGGGGGCCCGACGACCTGGACGCGCTCGCCGGGGCCACCGTCGCCGGGCACGTCCTGGAGTGCGGCGCTCAGGCGACGGGCGGGAACTTCAGCTTCTTCGCCGAGCTGCTCGACGCCGACCCCGCGGCGCTGGACTCCATCGGCTTCCCGCTGGCCGAGATCGCCGCCGACGGCACCTCGGTGATCACCAAGCACCCGGGCACGGGCGGGGCGGTCACCGTGGAGACGGTCACCGAGCAGCTGCTCTACGAGCTCACCGGGAGCGCCTACGGCGGCCCCGACGTCGTCACCCGCTTCGACGGCCTGCGGCTGCGGCAGGCCGGCCCCGACCGGGTCGAGATCACCGGGGCCCGCGGGCTGCCCGCCGGGGAGTGGCTCAAGGTCGCCGTCAACCGCCTCGGCGGCTTCCGCAACTCCATGACCCTGCCGCTGACCGGTCTGGACGTCGAGCGCAAGGCGGAGCTGCTGCGCCGCCAGCTCGCCCCCGCGCTCGAGGCGATCGAGGACGTCACGGTGGCGCTGGCCCGCACCGACTCGCCGGATGCCGACGCCCAGGAGGAGGCCGCGGCCCTGCTGCACGTCACGGTCAAGGACCGCGACCGCCGGAAGGTGGGCAAGGGCTTCACCGTCCCGGTGATCGAGCTCGGCCTGGCCAGCATCCCGGGCTTCCACGCCACCGCCGCGCCGCCCAGCCCCTCGCCGTACGGGGTGTACTCGGCGGCCTGGGTGCCGGCCGGGGAGGTGCCGCAGGTCGTCGGCCTGCCCGACGGGACGACGCAGACGCTGTCCCCGGCCCCCGCGGCGGCTCCCGGCGCGCCGCCGCCCGACCCTGTCGCCGCGCCGACGTGGGCGGGCGACGCCACCACCGCGGCCGTCCCGCTCGGCCGGGTCGCCGGTGCCCGCAGCGGCGACAAGGGCGGGGCGGCGACCCTGGGCGTCTACGCGCGCTCCGACGACGGCTACGCCTGGCTCGCCGCGTTCCTCACCCCCGACCGGCTGCGGGTGCTGCTCCCCGAGGCCGCCGCCCTCCCGGTCACCCGCGAGCTGCTGCCCGGCCTGCGGGCGCTGCTGTTCCAGCTACCCGGTCTCCTCGGCGACGGCGTCGCCGCGGGCACCCGGTTCGACCCCCAGGCCAAGGCCGTGGGCGAGTGGCTGCGCTCCCGCGTGGTCGACGTCCCGGCCCGGCTGCTGCCCCCGGAGGTGGGCTCATGACGATGCTGGACGAACGGGCCGCGAGCAACCGCGCGGCCCTGCTGGAACGACTGGCCGAGCTGGAGGTGGAGCGCGGCCGCGCCAACGCCGGCGGCGGCGAGAGCGCCGTGGCCCGGCACCGCGACCGGGGCAAGCTCACCGTGCGGGAACGGATCGAGCTGCTGCTCGACCGGGACAGCCCCTTCCTGGAGCTCTCCCCCTACGCCGCCTGGGGCACCGACTTCCCCGTCGGCGCGAGCACCGTCACCGGCATCGGCGTCGTCGAGGGCGTGGAGGTGATGATCTCCGCCAACGACCCGACGGTCCGCGGCGGCACGTCCAACCCGTACACGCTGCGCAAGTCCCAGCGCGCGCACGACATCGCCGAGACCAACCGGCTGCCGTTCCTCAGCCTGGTCGAGTCCGGCGGTGCGGACCTGCCCACCCAGTCGGAGATCTTCATCCCCGGCGGCCGCGGCTTCCGCAACCTCACCCGGCTCTCCGCCCAGGGCATCCCCACCGTCGCGCTGGTCTTCGGCAACAGCACCGCGGGGGGCGCCTACGTCCCCGGGATGAGCGACCACGTGGTGATGATCGACGGGCGCAGCAAGGTGTTCCTGGCCGGACCGCCGCTGGTGAAGATGGCCACCGGCGAGGAGGCCGACGAGGAGTCCCTCGGCGGGGCGTCGATGCACGCCCGCGTCTCCGGCAGCGCCGACCACCTCGCCGTCGACGAGGTCGACGCCATCCGGCTGGGCCGGCAGATCGTGCGCAACCTCAACTGGCGCAAGCAGGGCCCGGGCCCCTCACGCCCGGCCGACCCCCCGCTGCACGACCCCGAGGAGCTGCTCGACCTGGCGCCCGCCGACCTGCGGCAGCCGCTGGACCCGCGCGACGTGCTCGCCCGCATCGTCGACGGCAGCCGCTTCGACGAGCACAAGCCGCTGTACGGCACCTCCCTGGTCACCGGGTGGGCGAGCATCCACGGCTACCCGATCGGCGTGCTGGCCAACGCCCGCGGCGTGCTGTTCCGGCAGGACGCCGAGAAGGCCGCGCAGTTCATCCAGCTGGCCAACCAGACCGACACCCCGCTGCTGTTCCTGCAGAACACCACCGGCTACATGGTCGGCACCGAGTACGAGCAGGACGGGATCATCAAGGCCGGGTCGCAGATGATCAACGCGGTCTCGAACAGCGCGGTCCCGCACATCACCCTCAACATCGGCGCCTCCTACGGCGCCGGCAACTACGGCATGTGCGGCCGCGCCTACGACCCCCGCTTCCTCTTCACCTGGCCCAACGCTAAGAGCGCGGTCATGGGCGCCGCCCAGCTCGCCGGCGTGCTCGACATCGTCGGCCGGGCCAGCGCCCGGGCCCGCGGCCGCGACTACGACGAGGAGGCCGCGGCCGCCATGCGCGCCGCGGTGGAGCAGCAGATCGAGGCGGAGTCGCTGGCGCTGTTCCTCTCCGGCCGGCTCTACGACGACGGCATCATCGACCCCCGCGACACCCGCACCGTCCTCGGGCTGGCGCTCTCGGCGATCTCCAACGCACCGGTCCGAGGGCTGCACGACGGATGGGGGGTGTTCCGGCTGTGAGCCGCACCCTGAGCTGCGTCCTGGTCGCGAACCGGGGCGAGATCGCGCGGCGGGTCTTCACCACCGCCCGTGCCATGGGCCTGCGCACGGTGGCGGTGCACTCCGACGCCGACGCCGACGCGCCGTTCGTCCGCGAGGCCGACGTCGCCGTCCGGCTGCCCGGCAGCACGCCCGCCGAGACCTACCTGCGCGCCGACCTCGTGGTGGCCGCCGCGCTGCGGGCCGGCGCCGACTGCGTCCACCCCGGCTACGGCTTTCTCTCCGAGAACGCCGACTTCGCCCGTGCGGTCGCGGCCGCGGGGCTGGTGTTCGTCGGCCCCGACCCCGAGGCCGTCGAGGCCATGGGCAGCAAGCTCGCCGCGAAGGAGCTGATGAGCCGCGCCGGGGTGCCGACCCTGCCGAGCGTGGACGCCACAGGGCTGTCCGGCGACACCCTGGAGAAGGCCGCCGGTGAGGTGGGCTACCCACTGCTGGTCAAGGCCTCCTTCGGCGGGGGTGGCCGCGGCATGCGGGCCGTGCGCGGGCCGGACGAGCTGGCCGACGCGGTGGCCGGCGCCGGCCGGGAGGCGGCCTCGGCCTTCGGCGACGGCACCGTTTTCCTCGAACGCCTGGTCGAGCGGCCGCGGCACGTCGAGGTGCAGGTGTTCGGCGACCGGCACGGCACCACGGTGGCGCTGTTCGAGCGGGAGTGCTCCATCCAGCGCCGGCACCAGAAGGTCGTCGAGGAGGCCCCCTCCCCCGCCGTCGGCCCCGAGCTCCGGGCCCGGCTGCAGGAGGCCGCGGTGGCCGCCGCGCGGGCGATCGGCTACGTCGGCGCCGGCACGGTGGAGTTCCTGCTCGACGAGTCGGGCGAGTTCTTCTTCCTCGAGATGAACACCCGGCTGCAGGTCGAGCACCCGGTCACCGAGGCGGTCACCGGGCTGGACCTGGTCCGCCTGCAGTTCGACGTCGCCGCCGGCCGTCCGCTGCCGGCGGCGGCCGTGTCGGCCACGTCGTCCGGCTCGGCGATCGAGGTGCGGCTCTACGCGGAGGACCCGGCGCGCGGCTGGCTGCCGCAGTCGGGACGGCTCGCCGACTTCGCGATCCCGGCCGACACCGCCTTCCGCACCACCGCCGGGCCCGGCATCCGGGTCGACAGCGGGGTGGAGGCCGGTGGCGAGATCGGCGTGCACTACGACCCGATGCTGGCCAAGGTCATCGCCTGGGCGCCCGACCGGTCGTCGGCGGCGCTGGCGCTGGCCGGGGCGCTGGCCCGGGCGCGGTTGCACGGGCTGACCACCAACCGCGACCTGCTGGTGCGCGTGCTGCGCAGCGAGGCCTTCCTCGCCGGGGAGACCGACACGGGGTTCCTCGACCGGCACGGGCTGGCGCAGCTGGCCGCCCCGCTGGTCGACGAGGCCGCCCGGCGCCGGCACGCCGTCGTGGCCGCGCTGGCCGGGGCGGCGCTGCGGCGGGCCGGCGCGCCGGTGCTGGGCGGGCTGCCGTCGGGCTGGCGCAACAACCCCACGGCCCCGCAGGTCACGGTCTTCGACACCGGCACGGTGCGCTACCGGATCGGCTCGGCAGGCGTCACCGCCGACGTGGACGGCGAGCCCGTGCCGCTCACAGTCCTCGGTACGTCGGTCCCGGCCCCCGGCCGGGTGCGGCTGGACCTCGAGCTCGGCGGGCTGCGCAGCACCTACGACGTGCACGCCGACGGCGACCGCTGGCACGTCGACGGTCCCGAGGGCGGCAGCACGCTGGTCGAGCAGCCCCGGTTCCCGGAGCCGGGCGCCGCCGTGCAGCCCGGATCCCTCACCGCCGCCATGCCCGGAACCGTGGTCCGGGTGGCGGTGGCCGAGGGCGAGCAGGTCGCCGCGGGCCAGCTGGTGCTGGTCCTGGAGGCCATGAAGATGGAGCACCCCGTGGTCGCGCCGGCCGACGGGGTGGTCACCCACCTGCACGCCGACGTGGGCCGGCAGGTGGAGACAGGCGCGGTCCTCGCGGTCGTCGGCGAACCCCCCGCACCGCAGACCGAGACCGAAGGGAACAGCCATGCGTCCTGACCTGTCCGGGGTCGACCCCCTGGAGCTCAACCTCGCGACCCGCTTCTCGGTCGGCGACATGCTCACCCGCACCGCCCAGCTGTTCGCCCACCGCACCGCGATCGTCGACGGCGACGAGGAGATCGGCTACGCGCGGCTCGACGGGGCGGCCGAGGCGTTCGGTCGCGGCCTGCTCGACGCCGGCGTGGGCCGCCAGGAGCCCGTTGCCTTCCTGCTGGGCAACTCGTGGCGCTTCGCCGCCAGCTTCTTCGGCTGCGCGAAGGCGGGGCTGGTGGCGCTCCCGGTGAACCTGATGCTGGCGCCGGAGGACATCGGCTGGATCCTCGCCGACTCCGGCACCCGCACCGTCGTCGCCGACCCGCCGTTCCTCCCGCTGCTGGAGGCGGTGCTGCCGCAGCTGCCGCAGATCACCACGGTGATCGTGACCGGCGACCAGGCCCCGGCGTCGGTCGCCGGCCGCGACGTGCGGCGCTGGGACGACGTCGCGACCGACCCCACCCCGGTCCAGGTGATCGTCGAGGACCGCGACACCCTGCACTGCCTCTACACCTCGGGCACCACGGCCCGGCCCAAGGGCGTGCTCACCAGCCACCTCTCGGTGCACGTGGGCGTGCTGAGCAACGCGCTGCAGACCGGCCACCGGCGGGGGGACGAGTTCTCCGTCCTGCCGATCGTGCTCCCCCTGTTCCACACGACCGCGCTGGACACCCTCCTGCTGCCGATCCTGCTCACCGGCGGCACCGCCGTGCTCCCTCGCGGGTTCGAGCCGGAGGGCTTCCTCGAGGTCGTGGAGCAGCGGCGGGCGACGCACCTGATGCTGCTGCCGATGATGTACGGCGCGCTCCTGGCCTCCCCCGGGATCCGGACCCGCGACCTCTCCTCGGTGCGGCTGTGCATCTACGCCATGGCCCCCATGCCCCAGGAGCGGATCACCGCGATCGCCGCCGCCTTCCCCAACGCCCAGGTGCTGCTCGGCTCCGGGCAGACCGAGTGCGTACCCGCGACGGTGTTCCAGTGGCCGGCGCACCAGGAGACCAAGGCGGCGTCCTGGGGTCCGTCCACGGTCACCGTCGACACCCGGATCATGGACCCGGCCGGCGCCCTGCTGCCCGCGGGCGAGACCGGCGAGATCGTCTACCGCGGCCCGCACGTGATGAGCGGCTACTGGAACAACCCGGCCGCCAACACCGCCGCGTTCGCGCACGGTTGGTTCCACAGCGGCGACGTCGGCCACCTCGACGACGAGGGCGTCGTCTGGTTCACCGACAGGGTCAAGGACATGGTGAAGACCGGCGGCGAGAACGTCTCCTCGGTGGAGGTGGAGCGGGTGCTGCTGGCCTCCTCCGAGATCGCCGAGGCGGCGGTCATCGGGGTGCCGGACGACCGCTGGGGCGAGGCAGTGACCGCGGTGGTCGTGCCGGCCGACCCGGACACCGACCCGGTCGCGCTGGCCGAGCGGCTGCTCGCCCACTGCAGGCAGCACCTGGGCGGCTTCCAGGTGCCCAAGCGGATCGAGGTCCGCGCCGGGCTGCCGAAGACGGCGACCGGGAAGATCCAGAAGCACGAGCTGCGGGACGAGTTCCGTGCCTGACGACCGCCTGGTCCAGGTCGCCCGGCGGGGGCCGGCCGCCGTGCTGACGCTGGACTCCCCGCACAACCGCAATGCGCTCTCCCGGGCCCTGGTCGAGCAGCTGCACGCCGCGCTGGGTGCGGCGCTGGCCGACGCCGCCGTCCGCGTGGTGGTGCTGACCGGGGCGGGCCCGGTGTTCTGCTCGGGCGCCGACCTGAAGGAGCAGCGGGCCGGCGGCGCACCGGGCGCGGTCGGCCTGCCGGAGGTGCTGGCCCTGCTCCTGACGGGGCCCAAGCCCGTGGTCGCCCGGGTGAACGGGTCGGCGCGGGCCGGTGGACTCGGCCTGATCGCGGCCTGCGACCTCGCGGTGGGCCCCGCGGGGGCGACCTTCGCGTTCAGCGAGGTCAGGATCGGTGTGGCGCCGGCGATCATCGCCGTCCCCGTCCTGCGGCGGATGGACCCGCGGGCGGCGCGGGAGCTGTTCCTCACCGGCGAGCCGTTCGACGGTGCCCGGGCCGGGGCGGCCGGTCTGCTCGACCGGGTCGTGCCCGACGACCGGCTGGACGCCGCCGTCGACGAGCTCGTGGAGCAGCTCGGCCGCGGCGCCCCGGAGGCGCTCGCGGTCACCAAGCGGCTGCTGCGCGAGCTGCCCGGCGCCGACCTCCAGGACGACTTCCGCCGCATGGCGGAGGTGTCCGCCGAGCGGTTCGCCTCCGCCGAGGCGCGGGAGGGCATCGCCGCGCTGCTGGAGAAGCGCCGACCGGCCTGGGGCCTCGACGCCTGAGCTCAGCCGGGGCGACCGGCCCCGCCGTCCGGCCAGGCGGCGGGCGGCAGGCCGATCGCCCCGGCCCAGAGCCGGGTCAGGACGTCCACGGCGGCGTCCTCGTCCAGGTCCTCCACGGGGTCCTGCCACAGGTGCGCGAACGACTCGACCATCGCGCCGAGGGCGCTGGCCGTGGCCCGCGGCGGAAGGGTGCGGTCGGCCAGCCCCAGCTCCTGCAGCCGCAGCAGACCTTCCATCCCGCGGCGCACGAAGACCTCGCGGACGTCGACCCGCAGCCGCCGGAACTCCTCACGGGTGTCGGCCAGCGAGTCGAGCACCCGGAGGATGCGGGCGTGCCGGGTGACGGCGCCGAGGTAGAGCCGGTTGGCCGCCTCGATCCGCCCGTACGGGTCGTCCGGCGGCAGCCGCGAGCCGACGGTCGTCGCGGCGAACACGTCCTCGACGACGACGGCCACGATCGCCCGGAGCAGCGACTCCTTCGAGTCGAACCAGGTGTAGAAGGTGCCGTGCGAGACGCCGGCCCGCTCCGCCACCAGGTCGATCCGGACGTCGGCGAACCCGCGCTCCTCGAACAGCTCGCGCCCGGCCTGCAGCAGGGCGGCCCGCGTCCGCCGGCCCCGGTCGGTCACCGGCAGCTGCTCCTGCTCCGCGCCTGGCATGCCACCTCCGAGAGAACCGGGCCGGAGCAGCCTGCCACACCGCGCCCGCGAGCCGGCGCACGCCGCCGACCCCGCCGGGGCGCCCCCTAGGCCGTGGCCGTCGTCCACGGGGCGGCCGGAGGGCGCGCGACCCGCGTCGCGCATCATCGACTCCTCCGGCGGGCGGCCCGGTCGCCCTCCCCCAGCAGATCGCGAGTGAGCATGCACGAGATGTCGTCCGGTGCCCCGGCGGGTACCACGGGGCCGGGGACCAACTGGGCCGGGAACGTCTCCTACCGCGCGGCGCGGCTGCACCGGCCGACCAGCCTCGCCGAGCTGCAGGCCGTCGTCGCCGCCGGCCACCGGGTCAAGGCGCTCGGCTCGCGGCACTGCTTCAACGACATCGCCGACACCACCGCCGAACTGGTGGCCCTCGACGTGCTGCCCGGCGAGGTGACGGTCGAACGGGGCAGCGACGAGGCCGGCGGCGTCGCCTGGATCCCCGGTGGCGCGCGCTACAGCGAGGTGGTGCCCCGCCTGGCCGAGCAGGGTTTCGCGCTGCACAACCTCGCCTCGCTGCCGCACATCACCGTCGTGGGGGCCACGGCCACCGGAACGCACGGGTCGGGCAACCGGAGCGGCTCGCTCAGCACCGCGGTGGCGGGTCTGGAGCTCGTCCGGTCCGACGGCGAGCTCGTGACGCTGGGGGCCGGCCACCCCGACCTCGCCGGCGCCGTCGTCCACCTGGGTGCGCTCGGGGTGGTGACCCGGATCGGCCTGCGCTTCCAGCCGACCTTCCAGGTCCGCACTACCGTTTTCGTCGGGCTGACCTGGGACCGGCTGTTCGCCGACTTCGACGCGGTGGCCGACGCCGCCTACAGCGTCAGCGTGTTCACCGACTGGCACGAGGTGACGCAGGTGTGGGTGAAGGCGCGCACCGACGAGCACGACGTCACGCCGGAGGAGTTCTTCGGCGCCCGGGCCGCGACGGAGCCCACGCACATGCTGCCCGGCACCCCGGTCGAGAACCTGACCGACCAGCTCGGCCTGCCCGGCGAGTGGCACGAACGGCTGCCGCACTTCCGGACCGGCTTCACCCCCAGCAACGGCGACGAGCTGCAGACCGAGTACTTCGTCCCGCGCCGGTACGGGCAGCAGGCCTGCGACGCGCTGCGCTCCCTCGCGCCGCGGATCGCCCCGCTCCTCCAGGTGAGCGAGCTGCGCACCGTGGCGGCGGACGACCTGTGGCTGAGCCCGGCCTACGGCGGGGACGTCCTGGCGCTGCACTTCACCTGGCTGCCCGAGGAGGCGCCCGTGCGCGCCCTGCTGCCGGAGATCGAGGCGGCGCTGCGCCCCTTCGGCGCCCGACCGCACTGGGGGAAGCTCTTCACCACGGGCGCCGACGAGCTCGCCGCGCTGTACCCGCGGATGCCCGCGTTCCGGGAGCTGGTCCGCCGCTTCGATCCGCGTGGCGCCTTCCGCAACGACTTCCTGGACCGGACCGTCGCCGCGTTCGGGTGACGGTCAGCCGGGGCCGGCGTCCCGGGCGACGCCGAGGTGGTGCGCCGCGGCCTCGCCCAGCGAGACGGCGTCCACGGCCACGGTGACCACGGTGGCGCCCTCCGCGGCGAAGCCCGCCGCCTCCTCGCCGCTGCGGGCGTGCACCCCGACGGGAACCCCGGCGGCCCGCGCCCGGGCGATGATCGAGGAGAGGACGGTGCGCAGCTCGGTCCGCCGGTCGGCGCCGGTTAGCTCCAGCGACAACGCGAGGTCGCCGGGGCCCACGTAGAGACCGTCGATGCCCTCCACGCGGAGGACGGCGTCGAGATCGGCGAGCATGGACGCCGCCTCCACCATCACGAACACCAGCGGCTCCTCCGCCCCGCCGGAGAGCCGGCCGACCGACCGTCCCCCGCCCGGCGCGTACCGGCAGGCGGCGACGATCTCGCGGGCGTGCTCGGCGTCGCGGACGTTGGGCACGATCACGCCACCAACGCCCAGATCCAGGGGCCGCCCGACGTCGGGGAACAGGGCGCTGCGGGTGCGGGCCAGCGGCACCGAGCCGGCGGCGGTGACCGCCGCGCAGATCCCCGGGAGCTCGGCCTCGGTCGTCGCCCCGTGCTGCAGGTCGACGACCACGTAGTCGGCGCCGGTCCGCGCGAGCAGCTCACCGGTCACCGCCCCGGGCAGCACGTTCCACAGCCCGTGGCAGGCCCGGCCCTGCGACCACCGCCGTCGCAACCCCGCCGCGCTGCCCGCCATTCGGCCCTCCCTCTCCGCACCCGAACCGGTTCGATCCTGCGCGCACGGCGCGGCGTGCGCGACCGAGCGGCACCGTCCGCGCGAGCAGGGCACGCCCAGCCGCGGCACTCAGCCGGCGCCGACCTCCACCCGGGCGGCCTCGATGCGGCCGGCGCGCGGGCCCGGACGCCAGCTCGGCGCGGTGCACACGAAGAGGGTTCGGCCGTCCTCCCCGCCCAGCGCGCAGGCGTAGGAGAGCGAGCCGCTGCCCACCTCGACCCGGGCGGTCACCTCTCCCCCGTCGCGCACCCGGAGCACCTCCGGCGTACGTGCGGTGGCCACCCACACCTGCCCCTCGGCGTCCAGGCAGATGCCGTCGGGGGCGACCCCCGGAAGCTCGGCGAAGACGCGGCGACCGGAGAGCGCCCCGTCCGGCGCGACGTCGAACGCCGTCAGCCGCGCGCCGTAGGTCTCGGCGACGACGAGGGTGCGGCCGTCGGGGCTGAGCACCATGCCGTTGGGGAAGACGACGTCCGCCGCGGCGACGGAGACCGAGCCGTCGGGGTCGACGCGGACCAGATCGGTCGCCTCGGGGGCGTCGCCGCCCTCGAGGTCGAAGCCGAAGCTGCTGACGTAGGCCCGGCCGGCCGCGTCGACGAGCAGGTCGTTGGCCCGGAACCGGGTCACGCCGGTCAGGTCGGCGTGCACCCGGATGCCGTCCTCCCCCACCCGCAGCAGCGCCCGCCGCACCATGGAGACGACCAGCAGGTCACCCCCGGGCAGCCAGCCCAGCCCCGACGGGCTGTCGTCGAACTCCAGCGCCACCTCGGGGCCGCCCGCGGCGGGCATCCGGCGCACCACGCGGTCGTGGAAGTCGGAGAACCACAGCCGGCCCGCGTGCCAGCGCGGGGCCTCCGGGAAGCCGAGGTCGTCGGCGAGCACGGTCGTCGTCGGAGCGGTCACCGGCGGACCGTAGCGCGCACCCGCCCGTGGGTCAGGCGGACGGTGCCTCGGCGGTCCGCGGCAGCCGGCCCATCAGGAAGAACTCCGGGTTCGGGGTGATCGCCGCGAAGTGCGCCAACCGGTTGGAGAGCGCGAAGAAGGACGTGATCATGCCGACGTCCCAGATGTCGTCCTCGGTGAGCCCGTGCTCGGCGAGACCCGCCAGATCCTCGGCGGTGACCGCCGCCGGGTCGGCCGCCAGGCGGGTGGCCACCGCGAGCACGGCGTGCATGCGCGGGGACAGCGGCGCCTTGCGCCAGTCGACCGCGACGTGGTCGGCGATGTGCGGGTCCTTCGTGCGGATGCGGGCGACGGCGCCGTGCGCGACGACGCAGTACAGGCAGTCGTTGCCGGCGCTGGTGGCCACCACGATCAGCTCCCGGTCGGCCTTCGACAGCCCCGGCGTCTCCTTGTCCATGAGCGCGTCGTGCATGGCGAAGAACGCCCGGGCCTCGTCCGGCCGCCAGGCCAGCGCGGCGAACACGTTGGGCAGGAACCCGGATCGCTCCGCGACCTCCGCGTAGCGCTCGGCGAGGTCGGGGGGCAGCTCGCCGGTGGACCGGAGGGGGAAGCGGCTGATCGGCATCTCGGTCATCGGCCCACCCTGGCAGCGCGGGCGTCCCACGTCACCCGCCGGAGGCCGCGGTGACGGCGGCGAGCACCGCGGGGTACGCCGACTCCGCGGCCGACCGCAGCTCCGCGTCGGTGCGGTCCTGGACCGGATGCGGCACCAGCACGCACGGCGCGGGGAAGCCCAGCGCCGCACCCTGCACCCGGGCGGCCTCGGCGAAGGCCTCGCTGGCGAGGAAGACCCCGACGACGCCGCGGCGCTCGAGGTCGGCGATGTCGTGCACACTGCACGACGTGCACGAGCCCTAATCGGCCAGTGCCTCGATGACCACCTCGCACTGCTCGGCTATCTCGTGCCGCAGGTCCACCGGGGCGGTGCGGGCGAAGGTCGGCTTTCGGTAGCGGCGCACGACCGCCCCGTCGGCGGTGAGCAGCTCGGCCAGGCGATCGAGGACGACGTCGCCGCGCGCCTTGCTGATGTCGAGCAGCCCCACGCGGCGGCCGCGCAGCGAGGCAGGGCGGGGCAGCAGCTCGCGGGCGGCCGCCCGCTGCTCCCCGGTCGGGTCCAGGACGGTCCTCATGCATGCACCTCTCTGGTCACCGGGACGCTCCCGGTCTCCCCGGCCACCCAGCCCCCGATGATCGCGCTGAACAACCCGGCGTCGCCGCCGGCGTGCGCGACCAGCAGACCGCCGGGCCGGAACTTGGGCAGGTCGCCCCCGGCCGGACCGGCGGGTATCCCTTCGGCCATGCCACCGGCACCGCGCACCAGCTCGTCGGCGGGGAGGGTGAGCAGGCCCTCGAGCTCGGCGAGCAGCCGCGCGCGGTCCCAGCCGGCGTCGCGGAACACCCGGCCGTGCTCGGGCGAGACCAGCAGCATCGCGTCGAACGCCATCGGCAGCTTGGGGTGGGCGTTGACCCGCAGGCACGCGGCGAACGTGCGGGCCAGCGACCCGGGATCGCGGCTGAGCTGGTCGACCACCGGCTGCACGCCCGACCCGGCGAAGACGGTGACGGCGTTCCCGGGGACGCCGCGGTCGGCGGCCAGCGGGGTGAACGGGCTGTCGTGCTCGCGCTCGGCGAAGCAGAAGGTGAACTTGCCCGGGTTGCCGAACGTCGCCCGGTCGACCTCACCGGGGCGGCCGCCACCGACGTTGCGGACCACGAGCTGCAGGGCGCGGCCGATGGTGGCGTTGGCGCGATTGCCCTGCCCCAGGGCGTTGACCCCGCTGTTCATGCCGATCCGCGCGGCCACCGGTCCGTTCACCACGACGAGCGGCCCGGAGAAGTACGTCGTCGCGAGCAGCCCGTGCAGGGCGAACTCCGCGGCGGCGGCGGCCTCCAGGGCGGCCAGCACGACCGGCAGGTGCTCGGGCAGGCAGCCGGCCATGACCGCGTTGACCGCCACCTTCTCCACCGTGCACTCGACGAGGTCGGGCGGCACCACGGCCACGACCTCGGCGGGATCGCGGGTGGTGCCGCGCAGCATCCGCAGCACCCGCTCCGGCGTCGGCGGGACGACGGGCAGCCCGTCGGTCCAGCCGCGGTCGAACAGCGCCTCGTGCTCGTCCTCCAGCTCGGCGAGCTCGACCCGCCGGCTCGCCAGCCCGCTGCCGCCGTAGCGGGCCTCCAGCCCGTCGACGCGCGAGGGGTCCACCGAGAGCGAACCGCAGCCGGGCCGGTGCTCGGGCAGCCCCGCACCGAGTCCCGGGACCCCGGTCAGCTCGACCCACTGCTCGCGGCTCCACCCGACCACCCGGGCGGTCTCGGCGCCGTCGGCCACGCGCAGCAGGGTCGGCACGGTCTCGATGCCCAGCCGGTAGGACAGCTCCAGGCCGGTGTCGTCACCGTCGAACCACCCGGCGTCGTCCTGGCACCAGACGGCGGCGCCGAGCTGCCGCAGCACCGGCTCGACGAGGACGCAGGTGGGGCAGTCGCGCTTCACCACGGCCACGAGACCGTCGGGGAGCCGCACGCCGCGACCGTACCGAGGCGCCGGCCCCCCGGCCAGGCGCGCGGGTCAGCCCGCCCGGGGGCCGAACCTCGTCAGGCGGACGGTCTCCGGCAGGGCGGCGAGGCCGGCCAGCAGATCGGCCGGCAGCGGGTCGCTGACGTCGGTGACCGCGTAACCCAGCTCCCCGCGCGTGGCCAGCACCTGGGCGTCCACGTTCAGGCCGTGCTCGCCGACGAGCGCGTCGACCCGCGCCAGGACGCCCGGGACGTTCCGGTGCAGCAGCGCGAAGCGGTCGGCGGAGGTGCTGTGCAGGACGACCGTGGGCAGGTTGACGCTCAGCGTCGTCGTCCCCGTGGCGGTGTAGTCGACGAGCTTGCCGGCCACGAACCGCCCGATGTCGTGCTGGGCCTCCTGCGTCGAGCCGCCGACGTGCGGGGTGAGGATCACGTTGGGCAGGCCGCGCAGCACGGAGGTGAACGCGTCGCCCTGCTCGCGCGGCTCCTCGGGGAAGACGTCGACCGCTGCTCCGGCGATGTGCCCGCTCAGGATGTTCTCGCGCAGCGCTTCGTGGTCGACGACGAACCCGCGGGAGAGGTTGAGGAACAGGCTGCGCGGCCGCATGCGGGCGAACTGCTCGGCGCCGAACATGCCCGCGTTGCCGCCCCGCCCGTCCACGTGCAGCGTGACGGTCTCCGACCGCTCGAGCAGCTCGTCGAGGGTCTCGCAGCGCTGCGCGTTGCCGAGGGCCAGCTTGTCCTCGAGGTCGTAGAAGAGCACCCGCATGCCGAGCGCCTCGGCGAGCACCGAGAGCTGGCTGCCGATGTTGCCGTAACCGACGATGCCCAGCGTCCGCCCGCGGATCTCGTGGCTGCCGGCGGCCGACTTGTCCCAGGTGCCGGCGTGCAGCGCGCGGTCGCGGTCGACCAGCCGCCGGGCCAGGATGATGATCTCGGCGATCGCCATCTCCACCACGCTGCGGGTGTTCGAGAACGGCGCGTTGAACACCGCCACGCCCGCCGCCGCGGCCGCGGTCAGGTCGATCTGGTTGGTGCCGATGCAGAAGGCGCCCAGCGCCGAGAGGCCCGGACGGCTGCGCAGCACCTCGGCGGTCACCTGCGTCTTGGACCGGATACCGAGCACGTCGACCCCGTCGAGCGCGGCGATCAGGTCGGCCTCGTCCAGCGCACCCCGCAACGACTCGACCTCGTAACCGGCGGCACCGAGGATCTCGGTCGCGACCGGGTCGATGTTCTCCAGCAGCAGCGCTCTGGGCACGTCCGGGACCTCCTCGACCGTGGAACCGCCGGCCCGGTGCGCCGACGCGTCGCCGCGCGTGCGCGACCTGCCCAGTATCCCGGCGGCACCGACCCGGCCTGCGACCGGTGTCCCGCTGCGCTCGGGGCCGGGCGCTGGTTCACTTCCCGGACGGCCGCGCCACGGCGACCGTGGCGACGGGAGGCGACCGGCGTGTGGGCGCAGCGGCTGAGCGGACCGTTCACCTTCGAGCGGGTGGAGGTCACCGCGCCGCGCGCCGAGGACCTGGCGGACGGGCAGGTCCTGCTGGCCACCAGGGCGGGCGGCATCTGCGGCAGCGACCTGCCGTTCTTCAAGGGCGCGCCGTTCCTGCACGCCGCGGACCCTGCGAACCGGACGACGCGGGCGCCCGGTTTCCCGCTGCACGAGGTGGTCGGCGAGGTCGTCGCCAGCCGGCACCCCGCGCACTCCCCCGGTGACCTGGTCGTCGGCTGGGCGGCCGCCTTCGACGGGATCGCCGAGCTGGTCGTCACCGACGGCGACGGGCTGGCCGGCTACGACACCGCGCTGGCGCCGACCACGGCCGTGATGCTGCAGCCGCTCGCCTGTGTCCTCTACGCCGCCGAGCAGCTCGGTGACGTGCGGGGGAAGGTGGTCGCCGTCGTCGGCCAGGGGCCCATCGGGCTGCTGTTCAGCCACGTGCTCAAGCAGCGCGGCGCCGGTGTCGTCGTCGGGGTCGACCGGGTCGACCGCAGCGCCGCGGCCGACGTCTTCGGCGTCGACGAGACGGTGACCGCCGGCGCGAGCCTGTGGGCGGCGTCCCTCGGCGACGCCGACCGGCCCGCTGTCGTCGTCGAGGCCGTCGGCCACCAGGTGACGACGCTGCAGGACTGCCTGGTCGCCGTCGCACCGGGCGGCGAACTGCTCTACTTCGGCATCCCCGACGACCCGGTCTACCCGCTGGACATGATCACCTTCCTGCGGAAGAACCTGACCCTGCGCGCCGGGGTCACGCTCGAGCGCGCGCGGGTGCTGCGGAACGCGGGCACTTACCTCGCCGCACACCCGGAGCTGCGCGACGTCTACGTCAGCGACGTCCACCCGGTCGACGACGTCCAGGCCGCCTTCGCGGCGGCGATCCAGCCGCGACCCGGCCAGTACAAGATCGTGCTCTCCACGGCCTGACCGGGCTCCGCCCGACGCGCTGCGGCGGGTCAGCCGTCCGCGCGCGGTCCGCCCGGCTCCGCACCCGTCCGCGACCGCGCGGCCAGCCAGCGCTGCCACTCGGAGCGGTCGCTCGCCCCCGGTGCGGCCGACAGCGCCACGACGGCGGCGATCGCCAGGACGGCCGCCACCAGCACGACGGTGGCCAGCACCTCCCACTGGAACAGGACGTCGACGGTCATGCTGCCCGGGGCCGGGGCGGAGCTGGACGGTGCCATGCGCCACGGTGTGCCCCGCGCCGGCCGGCCGTGAACGCCCGCGCGGCGCCACTCACCCCACCGGGGGACGTCACGCAGAGCGACGGCCACCGGAGGCGACGGCCGGACCGGGTGCGCACCCCACCCCGCCGGGTGACGAGCCCCGTGCTGGACGGGCGCGCCGCCGCTCCGCCGACCTAGCGTCAGCGCGATGGTCGCCGGAACAGCACAGGAGGAGGCAGCGGCATGAGCACTGCGACGCAGGACCAGAGCGCTGTCGAGGTCATCGGCAGCGCACCGCCGGCCGAGCGCACGCCGCCGAACGTCTCCGGGGACCTGCCCACCATCTTCCGGGCCGCGCCGATGTTCGGCCGGGCGCTGGCCGGTTACGACCGGTTCCAGGTCGACACCTACGTCCAGTGGGCGGAGGACGAACTCGCCACGGCGGACCGGGAGCGCGAGCACCTGCTCGCCCGCTGCCTGCAGACCCAGGCCGCGCTCGACGACGCGCGCCAGCTGCTCGACCACTCCGCCGGTGGCGGCGAGTTCCTGCGACTGTCGGACCGCATCGGGTCGATGCTCGCCGCGGCGGCCGACCAGGCCGAGGGCATCACGGCCGAGGCGGAGGCCCTTCGCGCCACGGCCCGCAGGCAGGCCGACGAGCTCACGGCCCGCGCCGAGGCCGAGCTGGCGGATGCCCGGGCGCGGGCCGGCGAGACGATCGCCGACGCCGCCACGCGGGCCCAGGCGATGGTCGCGGCGGCGCAGCGGGTGGTCGACGATGCCGAGCAGGCCCGCCGGGACGCCGCGGCCGAGGCGGAGGCCCGCGCGGCGGCCGCGCGCGCCGTGGAGCAGCGCGCCGCCGACCAAGCCGCTCGTCTCGGGGAGCAGGCCGCGGCCGATGTGGCCCACCTCCGCGTGCAGGGCAGGGACGAGGTCGTCCGGATGCTGGCGACCGCCCGGGCGGAACGCCGGCGCGCGGACGACGAGGCGGCGGCGCTCCGGGACCGCCTGGATGCGCAGGCGGCGGAGCGCCGGGCCGCGCTGCTGGCCGACGTCACCGAGCTCGAGCGCCGGCGGTCCGATCTCGAGACGGAGCTCCGGCGCACGGCCGGCTCGATCGCCCTCCCGACGGAGCGCCCGGAGGCCACGGCGCCCGGCCGGTTCCTCGGCCGGCTGCGCCGCGCCCGGCCACCGCGGGGTCGCTGAGCGCACCGGGCGCCGCACCGGGACGGCGCCCGGCCCGGATCGGCCCCGCACCACCCCCGGCGCGCACCTGCTGACCGGGCCGGCTGGTCGTGCCGGTCGGCACGGCCTCGACCGCCCCGCGACCACAGCATCGGGCGCCGGTGCTCAGAAGACGCTGTAGCCGCCGTCGATCACCACGGTGCTACCGGTCTGGTAGGCCGATGCGTCGCCGGCCAGGTAGACGGCGATGCCGGCGAAGTCGTCCGGCTCGCCCCAGCCGCCGGCGGGGACGCGCGAGATCACCCGGTCGGTGACGGTCGACGACGACTGCGCGGCGGCGGTCATGTCCGTGGCGATCCACCCCGGGAGGACGGCGTTGACCCGGATGCCGTGGCGGGCCAGCTCGACGGCCGAGGACCGGACCAACCCGGTGAGGCCGGCCTTGGCCATGCCTCGGGGAATCCGGTGGCCGTGCCGTCGGACGGCGCCCGGGTGGCCCGCCCGCCCTACTCGAAGTAGCGCCGCGGCGTGTCGACCAGCATCTGGCGGAGCTGCTCCTCGGTCATCCCGCGCTCGCGCAGCATCGGCAGCACGTCCCTGCTGATGTGCGTGTAGTTCCAGTTCGGCGCGATCTGCTGCTTCGCGGCCTGCCCCTCGACGCCCGGGAAGTAGTCGATGTAGCAGCTGGCGTCGTGGGCGAGCACCATCCGGTCGGCGTAGCCCCGCTCGGCCAGCGCGACGATGGTGTCCACCCGCGAGGAGGTCGGGTTGTAGATGTCGAGGCCGAACCGGTCCATGCCGAGCAGGCAGCCGGCCTCGGCCAGTTCGCTCAGGTAGTCGAGGTCGTTGCTGTCCCCGGCGTGCCCGATGACGACCTTGGTGAGGTCCACGCCCTCCTCGCCGAAGACCTGCACCGCCAGCCGGCCGGCGCCGGTGTGCGACGAGGTGTGCACGGTGATCGGCGCGCCCGTCTCCCGGTGGGTCGCGGCGACGGCGCGCACGGTCCGCTCGACGCCCGGCGTGAGCCCCTTCGCCTCGATGACGCACTTGAGGAACGCGGCCTTCACCCGGGTGCCGGCGATGCCGTCGCGGATGTCGCCGGTGAAGTCGTCGACCATCGGGTCACGCGGCAGGTCGAGCAGCAGCCCCGGGCCGCGGTGCTCGTACTGGTGCGGGATCTCGTCGTAGGTGTAGAGCCCGGTCGCCACGACGATGTTGATGTCGGTCTGCTCGGCGACCCGCTGCACCCGCGGGATGTAGCGCCCCAGTCCCCACACCGTCGGGTCGACGATCGTGTCGATGCCCAGCGCCTTGAGCTCGTTCAGCTGGTCGACCGCGTCGGCGACCCGCTCGTCCTCGTCCCACCAGTCGCCGGTGCCGTAGTTCTGCACGTGCTCGGTGGAGAGCACGAACACGTGCTCGTGCATGAGGGTCGCACCGAGCTCGGCGGTGTCGATCGGGCCACGGACGGTCTCGACGGTGGGCACTGCGGGGCCTCCCAGGTGTTGTGCGGTGTTCCGGACGGCCACCCTTCAGGGGCCCGCGCCGAGCGGGCGAGGCGTGGGGGGAAGGGTGGTCCTTCTTCAGCGCGGTGAGTGGGCGGTCTGCCAGTCCGTCTGCTCGCGCAGCGGCGGCTTGAGCACCTTGCCGCCGGGGTTGCGCGGCAGCGGATCGGCGCGCACGGAGACGAACTGCGGCACCTTGAAGTCGGCGAGCCGCTCACGGGCGAAGCCCAGCAGGCCGGCCGGGTCGAGCTCCTGCCCCGGACGCGGGACGACGACGGCGCCGACCTTCTCCCCCATCATCGGGTCGGGCACGCCGACGACGGCGACCTCGCCCACGGCGGGGTGGGCGGCCAGGGCGTTCTCCACCTCGACGCAGTACACGTTCTCCCCGCCGCGGTTGATCATGTCCTTCTTGCGGTCGACGACGTACACGAGCCCCTCGTCGTCGATGCGGGCCAGGTCGCCGCTGTGCAGCCACCCGTCGACGAAGGTCTCCGCCGTCTGCTCGGGCTTGCGCCAGTAGCCGGCGACCACGTTCGGGCCGCGGATCAGCAGCTCGCCCACACCGGTGGCCGGGTCCGGATCGGCCACGTCGAGGTCGACGACGGGGGCGGCGAACCCGACGGAGTCGGCGTGCTCGGCGGCGTACTCGTCGGGCAGGTAGGTCGAGACCGAGGACGTCTCGGTCAGGCCGAAGCCGTTGCCCACCCGGGCCGTCGGGAACGCCGCCTTGATGCGGTGCACCAGGTCCGGGGCGATCGGCGCGCCGCCGTAGCTGACCGCCCGCACCGACGAGGTGTCCACGTCGGCGAAACCGGGCTGCTGGAGCGCCAGCCAGTAGATCGCCGGGACGGTGGTGAGCACGGAGATGCGCTCCTCCTCGATCGCCCGCAGGAAGGCGCCGACCTCGAACGCCGGCATGATCACCGACGTCCCGGCCACCGCGGTGACGACCAGCAGCTGGGAGTTGCACCCGGTCACGTGGAAGAGCGGGACCGAGATCAGCGTCGAGAGCCGCGCGTCCCGCGGCAGCCCGAGGCAGCGCAGGCAGGTCTCGACGTTGGACAGGAAGTTCTCGTGGGTGGTCATCGCACCCTTGGGGAAGCCGGTCGTGCCGCTGGTGTAGAAGATCCCGGCCAGGTCGGTGTGCCCCTGGTCGGTGACGGCGAGCGGCTCGCCGTCGGGCAGTGCCGCGCCGGGCCCGACGACGAGCGCGGCACCGGAGTCCTCGACGACGTAGCGCACCTCCGGCTCGGCGAACCGGGTGTTGACCGGGACGACGACGGCGCCGGCGAGCAGCGTCCCCCAGAAGGCGAGCACCCAGTCGGTGCCGTTGCCCAGCCGGTTCGCCACCCGGTCGCCCGGTGCCACCCCGGCCGCCCGGAGCCCGCCGGCGACGCGGGACGCCCGCTCCCACAGCTCCCGGTAGGTGACGCGCTCGCCGCCGAGCTCGACCAGCGCCTCGGCGTCGGGGTGGGCATCGACGGCGGCGCGCAGCAGCTGCACCAGGTTCTGCGGCAGGCCGGTGTAGCGGCGGATGCCGTCCGGCCCGGTCCCGGTGCCGCCCCGGTCGAAGGGATAGGGCATCCGAACCTCCCGCTGACCTCGCCGTCCGCGTCGTCCCGGCAGTCTGTCGGCGGACGACCCGGCTGTCCACCGGTCCGCCGGGTCAGTCGACGAGCGGACGGATGTTCTCGGCCCAGACGTCCCAGCCGAGCCGGCCGATCAGCGCGGTGACGACCACGAGGAAGACGACGCGGATGAAGCCGCTGCCGCGGGTGGTCGCCGTGCGGGAGCCCACGTAGCCACCGAGCATGTTGGCCACGCCCATCAGGATGCCGAGGCCCCAGAACACCGCACCGTAGGGCACGAAGAAGACCAGGGCGCCCAGGTTGGTGGCGACGTTGACGATCTTGGCCTTGGCGCTGGCGTGCAGGAAGTCGTAGCCCAGCAGCGACACCAGCGCGAACACCAGGAAGGAGCCGGTTCCGGGGCCGAGGATGCCGTCGTAGAACCCGATGGCCGCACCGACCGCCGCGGCGACGCCGTGGTGCCGCCGCCCGCTGTGCCGCAGCTCGGTCACCTCGCCGAGCGACGGCCGCAGCAGCGTGAAGGCGGCGATGCCGATGAGCGCGACGACGATGACCGGTTTGAAGACCGCGGCCGGGAGCGCCGCGGCCACCGAGGCCCCCGCGATGCTGCCCACCAGGGCCACCCCGGCCATCGGCAGCGCGGTCCGCAGGTCGGGGTGGACCCGGCGGTAGTAGGTGACGGCGCTGGTCGTGGTGCCGAACACCGACGCCAGCTTGTTGGTGGCCAGCGCCTGCACGGGGCTCATCCCCGGGACGAGCAGCAGCGCGGGCAGCTGCACGAGACCGCCGCCCCCGACCACGGCGTCGATCCACCCGGCCGTCAGCGCGGCGAGCAGCAGGAGCAGGAAGACGCCGCCGGTGAGCCCCTCGGGCAGCAGCCCGCCCGGGAGGAGAGCGTCCATCCGGCCCCGCACCTCCTCGTCCCCGGCCCGCCCCGGGCTCGCCCCGAGCACGGTAGGGGCCCGCCGGCGGCACCCGTCAGCGGGGTCCGCGGTCGGCCTCCTTGCCCCGGCGGCGGCCGCCCGCGAGGGTGGCGCCGTGCGCAGACGGACGTTCCTCGCCGCGGCCGGGGCCACCCTGCTCGGGGCCTGCTCCAGCCCGGCCGCCGACCGCTCGGCCGCTCCCACCGGGCGCAGCCCCCGCACGTCGGGACCGGGCACGCCGACGCCGGCGGACACGCCGGCCCCGTCCAGCGCTCCGCCGACCCCGGCAACCGCGGAGGAGGTGCTGGCCCGGTCGACCGTGCCGGTGCTCTGCTTCCACCAGCTGCGCGAGTTCCGCGCCGACGACAGCGCGTACGCCCGCACGATGATCACCCCGCCGGCGGCCTTCCGAGCCCAGCTGCAGGCGCTGCGCGACGGTGGCCGCACCCCGGTCGGCGTCCCGGAGCTCCTGGACCACCTGCAGTTCGGCGCACCGCTGCCCGACCGGCCCGTCGTGCTCACCTTCGACGACGGCTCGGCGACCCACCACTCGGTGGGCCTCCCCGTGCTCCAGGAGTTCGGCTACCCGGCGGCCTTCTTCCCGATGACCGTGGTTCTCGGCAAGGCGGACTGGCTCAGCGCCGAGCAGCTGCGCGAGCTGGACCGGGCCGGCATGACCATCGGTGCGCACACCTGGGACCACCAGCGGGTCGACCGGCTGACCGGCGACGAGTGGGCGACGCAGCTGGACCAGCCGCGGGCCGAGCTGGGCGAGATCCTCGGCCACCCGGTGGAGGTGCTGGCCTACCCGCACGGGATGTGGTCGCCGGAGGCGCTGCCCCACGCGGCAGCGGCCGGCTACCGGGCGGCGTTCCAGCTCGCCGATCCCCAGGACCGGGCGTACCCGCTGCTGACCATCCGGCGGATCATGCCGCCGCCGACCTGGGACGGCCCCACGCTGCTCGCCCAGCTGGACGCCTCGTTCTGACCAGGGATCAGCCGCGGCCGGCGGCCGCGCGGAGCAGCACGGCAACCTCCGGCGTGGCCGCGTGGGCCCCCGCCGTCAGGAACGACTGCTGCACGACCTCGTCGAGCCGGGTGCGCGACATCATGTCGTTACCCATCACTTGCTGCTCACCGGGCCCGGGCCGGAAGACGACCGTCGCGACGCCGTCGGCCTCCAGCGCCCGCACCTCGCGCTGCAGCAGCCGGTCCGAGTAGCGGCGGGCCGCCGGTAACACGCCGGGCCGCCACCCGGTGGGACCGCTCATCGGCGCGACGACGACGACGAGGTCCAGCCCCTGCCCGCGCAGGACGGCGGCGTTGGTCGGTGAGTGCGCGCCGCCGTCGACGTAGTCGTGCCGCCCGACCGTGACCGGGGCGAAGTAGCCCGGCACCGCGCACGACGCCCCGACGGCCAGGTGCAGCGGCGCCTCCGGCGCACCTGGACGGCCGAACACGACGCGGCGACCGTCCCGCCGGCGCACCGCGCAGACCCAGAGGTCGCGGTCGGGCCAGCCCGGGCCGGCCAGCTCCCGGAGCGCCGCCAGCTGCTCGACGACGTCGCGCCGCCCCGGCGCCAGGAGCGCCATGCCCGCGGCCATCGGGCGGAACTGCAGCGGCCGGGTGAGCGCCCGCTGCACCATGTGCCGCCCGGGCAGCCGCAGCGGGCCGCGCACCAGCTCCCAGGGCCGGAACGGCGCGAGCTCGGGCACCGACGCCTCGGCCACCTGCCGGAGCACGGCGTCGTCGCCGGACAGCGGTGCCTTCACCGTCCACGCGGCGAGGTCCTCGGCGGCGACGCCCAGCCGCAGGAGGGCGCCGGTGATCGAGCCGGCCGACGTCCCGACGATCACATCGGCCGTCCGCGCGTCGAAGCCGACGTCGTGCTGCAGGACGGCCAGCACACCCGAGTGGTAGGCCTGCCCGACGACCCCGCCACCGCCCAGCACCAGACCCACGCGCGCCACGGCCCCGAGCCTGCCACCCGCCGGGACTGCGGGCAGGTCGTCCTCCGCCCGGCCTGTGCCGGCTCACCCGTACGAGGTGGCCGGCACCCGCGGGCCGCGTCGTAGCTCAAGGTCGGCCGGGAACACCCGATGGGACTGCGTCGGCCGGAAGGGGCGCGAGGTGGCACACGACAGCACGAGCACCAGCTCGGGGGGACGGCGCAGCCGGGGTGCCCTCGTGGTGTCCGGCCTGCTGGTCGGGGTGATGGGTGTGCTCGGGCTGGTGTCCACGCACGCGGCCGGCGCGCTCGCGATCGACCAGCACCGGGAGGACCGCGTCCAGCAGGTGGCGGTCCTCGGTCAGCTGACGGCCCAGACCGTGCGGGACGGCTTCGTCCAGCTGGCCTCGGTCATGACGGTCCAGGAGCAGTCCGGCGTCCCGCCGTTCAGCGCCACGCCCACGGACGGGCCGGCTGCGGAACAGGACGCCGCGCGGATCCAGAAGATCGTCGTCACCTCGGGCGGCGCCATGGACCTCGGTGCCGCCGTCTTCAACACCCGCGGTCAGGTCGTGGCGTCCTACGCGCCCACCGGCGACGCCGCCTCCCCCACCGACCCGGGGTTCGAGCCGTTGGTCGCGGCGGTCCGCGATCCGGCAGCCGGCGAGGTCCCGCTGTCCGGGATCGTGACCATCGGCGCCGAGCCCGCCCTCGCGCTGGGTGCCCCGGTACGGCTGTCCGACGGGAGCGCCGGCCTGTTCGTCTGCTTCTGGTCGGCTCGCGAGACCAGCACCGAGTACTTCACCGCCGGGGAGGGCGAGGGCTGGATCGTCGACGCCGCCGGGCTCGTCGTCGGCGCCCCGGAGCCGGAGCTGATCGGGGCCCCGCTGCCCTACCCCGAGGTGCTGGCGGCCGCGCGCACCGGCGGCGGGAACGGCATCGTGGACACCGACGAGAGCGGCACCGACCACGTCAGCGCCTGGCAGCGCGTCGACGGCACCAGCTGGCTGGTGTTCAGCGTGCAGACCCGGGAGGCCTTCCAGGGGCACCTGGAGCGGGCCAGCCTGCGCAGCCAGCTGCTCGTGCTGGCCCTGCTGCTGACCACCGGGACCGCGCTGGTCGTGCTGAGCCGTCGCCGGGAACAGGCGATGGCGGTGATCGCCTCGACCGACGAGCTCACCAGGATCCACAACCGACGGGGCTGGTTCGAGCTGGCGGAGCTGGAGCTGGCCCGGGCCGCCCGGGCCGGCGAGACGCGGCTGGCCGTCTTCCTCGACCTCGACGGCCTCAAGCAGGTGAACGACGTCCTGGGTCACGAGGAGGGCGACCGGGCCATCGCCTCGGCCGCGGCGGTGCTGCGGGCGGCGTGCCGGTCCGGCGACGTCCTCGGCCGGCTCGGGGGGGACGAGTTCGTCGTCCTCCTCGGCGACGGCGCGGACGCGGCCACCGCCCGTTCGCGGGTGCAGGACGCGCTCGACTCCTTCAACGCCGGCTCCAGCGCCGCCTTCGAGCTCCGGTTCTCCATCGGCGCCGAGCTCTGGGACCCGCGGGAGCCGTGCTCGGTGGAGGACCTGGTCCGCCGCGCCGACGAGCGGATGTACGCCGACAAGCAGTCGCGCACCGACCGCTACGACAACCTCATCCGCGTGCCGGTCAAGGTCGCGGCCGGCTGAGCGTCCGCACCTGGTCCGTACGTGTGCCTCGAACCGGCAGCCGCGGGGAGACGCCCACACCCCAGCGCGGAGCCCGTGGCGAGGGGCCGTCGGGCCGTCCCGCATGCTGAGCAGGTGTTCGACTCCACGCACCGACGACGCAACCCGCTCACCGGCGAGTGGGTCCTCGTCTCCCCGCACCGCACGGCCCGGCCCTGGCAGGGGCAGGTCGAGGACGCGGCGGTGCCCCGGCTGCCCGCCTACGACCCCGGCTGCTACCTCTGCCCGGGCAATGAGCGGGCCGGCGGGCAGCGCACCCCGCGGTACGACGGCACCTTCGTCTTCGACAACGACTTCACGGCGCTGACCCCGGACGTGCCGGCCGCGGCCACGGACCGATCCGGCCTGCTGGTCGCCGAGAGCGAGCGCGGCGTCTGTCGGGTGATCTGCTACTCGCCTCGGCACGACCTGGCGCTCGGACAGCTGCCGGAGGACCGCATCCGCGCGGTGGTGGACACCTGGGCGGACCAGTACACCGAGCTCGGCGGACTGGACTGGGTCAGCTGGGTGCAGGTGTTCGAGAACCGCGGCGCGGCCATGGGCGCCAGCAACCCCCACCCGCACGGCCAGATCTGGGCGCAGGAACGGCTGCCCACCGAGGCGGTGCGCGAGCTCGCCACGCAGCAGGCCGCCGCCGAGGCGGGGAGCTGCCTGCTCTGCGAGTACCTGGCCGTCGAGGAGGCCGACGGCGAGCGCGTCGTCTTCCGCGACGAGCACGTCACCGTGCTGGTCCCCTTCTGGGCGGTCTGGCCGTTCGAGACCCTCGTGCTGCCGCGCGCCCACTGCGGTGCGGTGCCCGACCTCGACGGCGCCCGGCGGGACGCGCTGGCCGGCGCGCTGGGCCGGCTCGCCCGCTGCTACGACGGGCTCTTCGGGGTGCCCTTCCCGTACACGATGGGCCTGCACCAGCGCCCCACCGACGGGCGCGAGCACCCGGGCTGGCACCTGCACGGGCACTTCTACCCGCCGCTGCTGCGCTCGGCGACGGTGCGCAAGTTCATGGTCGGTTACGAGATGCTCGCCCAGCCGCAGCGCGACCTCACCCCCGAGAGCGCGGCCGCCCGACTGCGGGAGGTGACCGCGTGAGCGGCGTCGCGGCCCGCGAGACCTTCGCCCGGGCCGTAGGTGGCGACCCCGATCTCGTCGTCCGCTCCCCCGGGCGGGTCAACCTGATCGGCGAGCACACCGACTACAACGACGGCTTCGTGCTCCCGGCCGCTCTGGACCGGGGCACGGTCGTCGCGGCCCGCCGGCGGTCCGACGGCCGGCTGCGGACGACCGCCGTGCGCATGGGCGGGAACGACGACCGGGCGGTGGCCGACCTGCGGCCGCAGGAGGGCACCGGCTGGTCCCGCTACGTGGCCGGGGCCGCGGCCGTGCTCCAGGACGAGGGGCACCAGCTGACGGGCGCGGACCTGGTGATCGACAGCGATCTGCCGATCGGGGCCGGTCTCTCCTCGTCCGCGTCGCTGGAGCTCGGCGTGATGGTCGCGCTGCTGGCGCTGACCGGGGACGCGCTCCCGCCGGAGACGCTGGCCCGCCTCGGCCAGCGGGTGGAGAACGAGGTCATCGGCGTGCGCACCGGCATCATGGACCAGCTCGCGATCGCCGGCGGCGTCGCCGGGCACGCGGTGCTCGTCGACTGCCGCAGCCTGCGCACCGAGGCGGTCCCCGTGCCGGCCGGGACGGCGATCCTCGTTCTCGACAGCGCCGTTCCGCGCACCCTGGCCGGCTCGGCGTACAACGACCGGCGGGCCGAGTGCGAGGCCGCCGTCGCCGCGCTGCGCACCGTCGACCCCGGCCTGCGGGCGCTGCGCGACGTCTCCTCCGACCTGCTCGCCGAGCACGCCCGGCTGCTCGACGAGGTGCAGCTGCGCCGGGCGCGGCACGTCGTCGGGGAGAACGCCCGGGTGCTGGCCGCCGCCGACGCGCTCCGGCGCGGAGACGCGCGCGCCTTCGGGGAGCTGATGGACCGGTCGCACGCCTCGCTGCGCGACGACTACGAGGTGAGCGTCCCGGAGCTGGACGCACTGGTCGACATCGCCCGCGGCACGGCAGGCGTGCTCGGGGCGCGGCTGACCGGGGCCGGCTTCGGGGGGTGCGCGGTGGCGCTGGTGGAGCGCGACTCCGCGGCAGCGGCGGCCGCGGCGATCACCGCGGCCTACCGATCGGCCATGGGCCGGCCGGGAGAGGCGACGATCTGCACGCCGTCGGACGGCACCCGGGTGGTGTGACCGCCCGGCCGTGAGGGTTCGGGCGGTCGACCCCCGCGTCCGCGAGCCGACCGCCCGAAATGATCAGCCCGGGCCGGAAACCGGGCCGATCCGCCGGTCCGCTGCCCACCACGCGGCCGCGGCACCGGACGAGGGGAGGTAGGTGCGCGTCTGCTGGGTGACCCGGAGCAGCGCCCGCAACTCGGCGAGCCCTCCCTCGAGCACCCCGGCGGCACGGGCCTGGACCAGGGCGTTGCCCAGGGCCGCGGCCTCGACCGGGCCGGCGACCACCGGCAGGCCGCACGCGTCCGCGGTAAGCTGGCACAGCAACTCGTTGCGGGCGCCCCCGCCGACCAGATGCACCACCTCGACGTCCCGGCCGGAGAGCTCCGCCGCCCGGCGGACGGTGCGCCGGTAGGCCAGCGCGAGGCTGTCGAGGATGCAGCGAACCGTCTCGGCCTGGCTCGAAGGCACGGTCTGCCCCGTTTCCCGGCAGCGCTCCGCGATGCGCGCGGGCATGTCCCCCGGTGGCAGGAAGCGGTCGTCGTCGGGGTCGACCACGGCGGTGAAGGCAGGCACCCGCGCGGCGGCCGCGAGCAGGTCGGCCAGGTCGGCCGGCAGGCCGGCGGCCGCCCAGGTGCGCAGCGACTCCTGCAGCAGCCACAGTCCCATCACGTTGCGCAGGTAGCGCACGGTGCCGTCGACGCCGAGCTCGTTGGTGAACCCGGCCTGGCGGCTGCCCTCGGTGAGCACCGGCGCGTCCAGCTCCAGGCCGACCAGCGACCAGGTGCCGCACGAGACGTAGGCGAACCGGCCGGACTCCGCAGGAACGCCGACGACGGCGGACGCCGTGTCGTGCGACCCGACCGCGGTCACCGGGACCGGCCCGGCCAGCCCCGTCTCGGCGAGCACCTCGGCGGTCAGCTCCCCCAACCGCTCCCCCGGCTGCCGCAGCGGTGGCAGCAGCCCCCGGTCCAGACCAAGCCGGTCGACGACGTCCCACGCCCACTCCCGGGTCGTCGCGTCGAGCAGCCCGGTGGTGGAGGCGTTGGTGACCTCCGCGCCCACCGCGCCGGTGAGCCAGTACGCCAGCAGGTCGGGGACCAGCAACGCCGTCCGGGCGGCGGCGAACTGCGCGCTCCCCCGGGCCGCGGCAAGCTGGAACACCGTGTTGAACGGCAGGTGCTGCAGCCCGTTGACCCGGTACAGCTCGTCGGGCGGGACGACCGCGTGCACGTCCGGCACCGCGGTGGCGTGCCGGCCGTCGCGGTAGTGCAGCGGGTTGCCCAGCAGCGCGCCGTCGGCGTCCAGCAGCCCGACGTCGACCGCCCAGCTGTCGATGCCGACCCCGCCCAGCCGGCCGGCGTCCCGGCCGGCCGCCCGCAACCCGTCGAGCACGCCGGCGTAGAGCCCGAGCACGTCCCAGTGCAGGGTGCCCGCCGTGCGCACCGGCCGGTTGGGGAAGCGGTGCACCTCGTGCAGGTCGAGCCGATCCGGGCCCACCGTCGCGGCCATCACCCGGCCGCTGGAGGCGCCGAGGTCGACGGCCGCGAAGGCGGGCATCAGCGGAGGAAGGCGCCGGCGACGCCGGAGTCGACCGGGATGTGCAGCCCGGTGGTGCGGGTGAGCTCGCCACCGGTCAGCGCGAAGACGGCGTCGGCCACGTGGTCGGGCAGCACCTCGCGCTTGAGCAGCGTGCGCTGGGCGTAGAACTCGCCGAGCTCCTCCTCCTTGACCCCGTAGACGGCCGCGCGCTGCGCACCCCACCCACCGGCGAAGATGCCCGAGCCCCGGACGACCCCGTCGGGGTTGATGCCGTTGACCCGGATCTGGTGCGGCCCGAGCTCCGCCGCCAGCAGCCGCACCTGGTGGGCCTGGTCGGCCTTGGTGGCGCCGTAGGCGAGGTTGTTCGGGCCGGCGAACAGCGAGTTCTTGCTGGAGATGTAGACGACGTCGCCGCCCATCCCCTGCTCGATCATGATGCGCGCCGCCTCGCGGGAGACGAGGAAGCTGCCCTTGGCCATGACGTCGTGCTGGAGGTCCCAGTCGGCCTCGGTGGTCTCCAGCAGCGGCTTCGAGATCGACAGCCCAGCGTTGTTGACCACCAGGTCGACGCCGCCGAACGCGAGGCAGGCCTCGCGGAAGGCGGCGGCCACGGCCTCGGCGTCGCTGACGTCGGCGGCCACGCCGAGCGCGACGTCGGACGAGCCGATCTCCTCCGCGGCGACCTGCGCCTTGGCGAGGTCCAGGTCGGCGACGACGACGCAGGCACCCTCGCGGGCCAGCCGCTGGGCGATCGCCTTGCCGATGCCGCTGGCCGCGCCGGTGACCAGCGCCACCCGGGACGCCAGCGGCTTGGGCTTCGGCATGCGCTGGAGCTTGGCCTCCTCCAGCGACCAGTACTCGATGCGGAACTTCTCGCTCTCGTCGATCGGCGCGTAGCTGGAGACCGCCTCGGCGCCGCGCATCACGTTGATGGCGTTGACGTAGAACTCACCGGCCACCCGCGCGGTCTGCTTGTTGGCGCCGAAGCTGAACATGCCCACGCCCGGCACCAGCACGATCGCCGGGTCGGCGCCGCGCATGGCCGGGCTGTCCGGGGTGGCGTGCCGGGAGTAGTAGGCCGCGTACTCGGCGCGGTACTCCTCGTGCAGCTCCTTCAGCCGCGCGACGACGTCCTCCACCGGGGCGTCGGCCGGCAGGTCGACGACCATCGGGCGCACCTTGGTGCGCAGGAAGTGGTCCGGGCAGGAGGTGCCCAGCGCGGCCAGGGGCGCGAGCTTCTCGCGGGACAGGAACTCCAGGACGACGTCGGAGTCGGTGAAGTGGCCGACCTGCGGCTTGTCGGTGGAGGCCAGTCCGCGGATCACCGGCGCGAGCGCGGCGGCCTTGGCGCGGCGCTGCTCCTGCGGCAGCGGCTCGAAGCCGGGGACGACGGCGCCGAACGGCTCGGCCTTCCCCTTCTCGGCGAGGAACGTCTCCGCGGTGCGGATGATCTCGAGGCTGTTGGCCTCGCACTCCTCGCTGGTGGCGCCCCACGCGGTGATGCCGTGCCCACCGAGGATGCAGCCGATCGCCTGCGGGTTCTTCTCCTTGATCGCGGCGATGTCCAGGCCGAGCTGGAATCCGGGCCGGCGCCACGGCACCCAGACCACGCGGTCGCCGAAGCACTCGCGGGTGAGCGCCTCGCCGTCGGCCGCCGTCGCCAGGGCGATGCCGGAGTCCGGGTGGAGGTGGTCGACGTGCGCGGCGTCGACGAGACCGTGCATCGCGGTGTCGATCGACGGTGCGGCGCCACCGCGGCCGTGCAGGCAGAAGTCGAAGGCGTGGACCATCTCGTCCTCGCGGTCGACACCCGGGTAGACGTCGACGAGCGAGCGGAGCCGGTCCAGCCGGAGGACGGCGAGGCCGGCCTCCTTCAGGGTGCCCAGGTCCCCGCCGGAGCCCTTGACCCAGAGCAGCTCGACCGGCTGCCCGGTGACCGGGTCGGTCTCGCTGCCCTTGGCGGAGGTGTTGCCGCCGGCGTAGTTGGTGTTGCGCGGATCGGCGCCCAGCCGGTTGCTGCGCTCGATGAGGTCACTGACCACGGGGTTGCTCACGTTCGGGAGTCCTCTCTTGATGGCGTTTCGTGCCCAGCCGTGGCCCCCTGCAGGGCCCCGCCGCGAGCGGAGCGAGTGGCGGGGGGCAGGGAGTCCTTTCTCAGGCGCCCCAGCCGGCCTGCTGGCCGCCGACGCGCTCGCGCTCGATGCGCTGCTGGTAGCCGCTGCGTGCATAGGCGGCGTACGGGTCGGGGTCCAGGCCCTGGGACTCCCGCAGCTCGCCCAGCAGCGGGCGGACGTCGGTGCTGAACGCGTCCATGAGCACCGAGTGCGCGTCGAGTACCTCACCGGCCTGCTGCGCGGCCGCCAGGGCCTCGCGGTCGACCAGCAGCGCCTTCGCCGTCGCCTCCTGGACGTTCATCACCGAGCGGATCTGCCCGGGGACCTTCTTCTCCAGGTTGTGGCACTGGTCGAGCATGAAGTTGACGCCGGACTCCGGGCGGAGCGCGTCGTTGCCGACGATCTCGTTCATGATCCGGAACAGCTGGAACGGGTCGGCCGAGCCGACGATCAGGTCGTCGTCGGCGTAGTTGCGGGAGTTGAAGTCGAACGCCCCGAGCCGGCCGGCCCGCAGCAGCTGCATGACGATGAACTCGATGTTGGTGCCCGGGGCGTGGTGGCCGGTGTCGAGGACGACGGTGGCCTGCTCCCCCAGCGCCAGGCAGTGCACCAGCGACGTGCCCCAGTCGGGGATGTCCATCGCGTAGAAGTGCGGCTCGAAGAACTTGTATTCGAGCAGGATCCGCATGTCCGCGTCCAGCATCGCGTAGATCTGCTGGAGGGAGTCGGCCAGCCGGTCCTGCCGGCCGCGCAGGTCGTCCTGGCCCGGGTAGTTGGTGCCGTCGGGCAGCCAGATCTTGAGGTCGGTGGAGCCGGTCTGGCGCATGACCTCGATGCACTGCGCGTGGTGCTCGACCGCGCGGCGGCGCACTGCCGGGTCGGCGTGGGTGAGCGAGCCGAGCTTGTACTCGTCGTCCTGGAACAGGTTCGAGTTGATCGCGCCGATCGTGACGCCGAGGTCGCGGGCGTGTGCGGCCAGCTTGCCGTAGTCGTCGACGAGGTCCCACGGGATGTGCAGCGATACCCGCGGCGCGGCACCGGTGTGGCGGTGCACCTGGGCGGCGTCCTCGAGCTTCTCGTAGGGGTCGCGGGCGACGCCCGGCTGGCCGAACACCTTGAACCGGGTGCCGGAGTTGCCGAACGCCCAGGACGGCAGCTCGATGGTCTGGTCGGCCAGCGCCGCGAGGGCGCCGGTGCGGAGGTCGGTCACGGGCGTGCTCCGTTCGAGTGCGGGGGTGGTGCCTGGTCGAGCGCCGCGAGCTGGGCGTCGAGGTCGAAGACGAGGTCGAGCTGCTGCTTGGCGCGGCCGTCAGCGCCGCCGGGGAGGTCGAAGAAGGGCGCCATCTCGGCCTCCCACCGGGCGCTCACCGCGGTGACGTCCATGGCGGCCTGCGCGCCGGCGAGGTCGTCGGTCTCGACGATGCCGACCAGCAGGCCGTCGTTCCGCAGGAAGAGCTGGTAGTCGCGCCACCCGGCGTCCCGCAGCGCGTGCAGCATCTCCGGCCAGACGGCGGCGTGCCGCTCGCGGTACTCGGCCAGCCGGTCGGGCCGGACCTGGAGGGTGAAGCAGATGCGGGGCACGAGGAAGTTCCTCTCAGGTGTTCGGGCGCGGGCCGGGCCTGCCGCCGCCGACCGGACGACGGCCGGCGGCGGCAGGCGAGGTGCGATCGGCTCAGAAGTCGAACTCGCCGATGTTCTCGGCGTCGAAGACCGTGGGTTCGCCGAGGACGACGACCCCGCCCTCCTCGACGGTGTACTCGCCCAGCTCGCCGGCCTCGAAGGTCTCGCCCTCCTGGCCGGTGATCTGCCCGGCGGCGAGGGCCGCCCCGGCGTAGGCGGCCAGGTAGCCCAGCTCCTCGGGGTTCCAGAGCGCGAACGCCTGGACGGTGCCGTCCTCCACGTACTCGCGCATCTGGTTCGGCGTGCCGAGACCGGTCAGCGCGACCTCGCCCTTGTACTCGGAGCCGGACAGGTACCGCGCCGCCGCTGCGATGCCGACCGTGGTCGGCGAGATGATGGCGTCGAGGTCGGGGTGGGTCGCCAGCAGACCCTGGGTCTCCTGGAAGGACTTCTGGTCCTCGTCGTCGCCGTAGACGGTGGCCACGATCTCGATGCCGGGGTACTCCTCGGCGGCGTACTCCTTCATCATCTCGATCCACGCGTTCTGATTCGTGGCGTTGGCCGTCGCCGACAGGAAGGCCACCTGGCCCTCGCCGCCGATCTGCTCGGCCACCAGGTCGATCTGGGTCTGCGCGATGCCCTCGGCCGTCGCCTGGTTGATGAACAGGTCACGGCACTCGGGGTCGGTGTCGGAGTCGAAGGTGACGACGGCGGCGCCGGCCGAGCGCGCCTGGTCGAGCGCGCCGCAGATCGCGTTCGGGTCGTTGGCCGAGGTCAGGATGACGTCGGCGCCCTGCTGGGTGAGCGTGTTGATGTAGCTCACCTGCGAGGAGGCGCTCGCCTCCGACGGACCGGTGACCGTGAGCTCGCCGTCGAACTCGGAGACGGCTGCCTCCGCGCCGTCGGCGGCGGTGTCGAAGTACGGGTTGTTGACCTGCTTGGGCAGGAAGGCGACGGCGAGGTCGGCGGGGATCTCGGCGTCCGGGTTCGCCTCGGCGGCCGCGCCGCCTCCGCCGCCGGTGGTCTCCTCGTCGCCGCGGGTGGTGCCGCCACAGGCGGCCGTCGCGAGGACGAGGGCGGCGACGGCGACACCCGTCACGCCGCCGCGCAGCGGCCGGCGGCCGGTCAGGAAGCTGGTCATTGGTTCCCTCTCTGGAGTGCGCCGGCGTGAGAGCGGCCGGGGTCGGTGGGTCGGACGGGCACCCGTCGGTGGGTGCACGGCGGTGGTGTCACGGGATCCGGCTCCGGGCAGCGGCACGCCGCCGGACCCATCCGATGACCTGGGGGGCGACCACGGCGGCGATGAGCAGCACGCCGGTCACGATGTTGAGGACGTCGGCCGGCACGCTGGCCAGGCGCAGGGCGTTGCGCACGGCACCGAGGAGGAGCGCGCCGGCGAGGACGCCGACCATCCCTCCCCGGCCGCCGAAGATCGACACCCCGCCCAGCAGGATGGCGGCGACGACCTGCAGCTCGAGCCCGGTGGCGTTGTCGGCGCGGGCGCTGCCGTAGCGGAGGGTCCAGTAGACCCCGCCCAGCGCGGCGATCACCCCGGTGACGACGAACAGCCAGAACTTGGTGCGGGCGACGTCGATGCCGCTGAAGCGGGCGGCGTCCTCGCTGTTGCCGATCGCGTACAGCGACCGCCCGATCGGGGTGGCGTGCAGCACGACGCCGAAGACGAGGACCAGGACCGCGAGGGGGACGGCCGCCACGGGGATCCCCGAGTCGCCGATCGTGCTGATCGCCCACGTGGTCCACGCCCGGGGGAAGTCGGCCACCGCCTGGTCACCGAGCACGACGAAGGCCAGCCCCCGGTAGAGGGCGAGGCTACCGATGGTGACCGCCAGCGACGGCAGGCCCAGCCGGGTCACCAGCGCGCCGTTGACCGCCCCGAGCACGGCGCCCAGGAGCAGGCACAGCGGGACGATGAGCTCCAGCGGGAGGCCGGCGATCCACAGCTGGCCCATCACGGCCCCGGTGAGGCCGACCGTGCTGGCGACCGACAGGTCGATCTCGCCGGTGATGATGACCATCGTCAGCGGGAGCGCGATGAGCACGATGACGATCACGTCGAGCAGCAGGAAGCCGGTGTTGCGCGCGGTGGCGAAGCCCTCGACCGAGAGGGAGGCCAGCAGCACGAAGACGACGAGCACCAGGGTGATGACCCCGTCGCCGGTGCCCAGCAGCCGCATCCGGTCCGACAGCGTCCGCGGCGGCGCCTGGTCCTCGGCGGGCGGGGCGACGGTCTCAATGGCCACGGGAACTCCTCCTCCGCAGGCGCCCGGCCAGGCGCAGCGCGAGCACCCGGTCCAGCGCGATGGCGGCGATGATCAGGGCGCCGACGGCGGCGTTGCGCCAGAACGGGTCGATGCCGAGCTGCGGCAGGGCGGTGCCGATGGTGGTGAGGAGCAGGGCGCCGAGCGCCGCGCCGGCCACCGAGCCGCTCCCGCCGAAGATGGCCACGCCGCCGACGACGGCGGCGGCGACGACGGTCAGCTCGTATCCGGTGCCGGCGGTCGCGTCCAGCGTCTGGAAGCGGGCCGCGTACAGCACCCCGGCCAGCCCCGCGAGCGCCCCGTTGACCACGAACGCGGTGAGCACCCGCCGGCCGACCGGGATGCCGGACAACCGCGCGGCGTCCGGGTCCGAGCCGATGCCGTACATCTCCCGGCCGCTGCGGTAGCTCCGCAGGTAGTAGCCCGCGACGAGCACCACCAGGACGGCGACGAGGAAGAGCACCGGGATGCCGAGCAGCCGGGCGGTCCCCAGGGACTTGAACCCGCTGGGCAGATCGGCGGCGTTGATCTGCAGCCGGCCGCTGGTGCTGGCCCACAGGGCGTCGATGCCGCGGAAGACGTAGAGCGTGCCCAGGGTGACCACGAGCGAGGGCACCTTCGCGACGGCGACGATCACGCCGTTGACGACGCCCGCGACGGCGCCGACCGCCATGCCGACGAGCACCGCCAGCAGTACCGGCGTGTCCGGCTGCGTCGCCAGCAGCGTCCCGGTCGCGTAGGCCGACAGGCCGAGCGTCGAGCCGACGGAGAGGTCGACGTTCCGGGTGATGATCACCATCGTCTGGCCGGCCGCCAGCACCGTCAGGATGGACGCCGACAACAGCAGGTCGCGGATGTTCTGCTGGGAGAGGAACCGCGGCTGGACGACCACCGTCACGACGACGAGCAGCAGCAGCGCGGCGAGGATGCCGAACTCGCGGACGGCGAACAGCCGGTGCACCAGCGGGCTGCCGCCGGTGCCGCGGCCGGACGTCTCCTCCGGGGCGGCGGGAGGCCGGGTGACCGCCGTGCTCACGACGCCACCGCCGTGCGGGTCGCCTGACCGGTGGCCGCGAGCATCACGTTGCTCTCGTCGGCCCGGGAGCGCGGGATGTCGTCGACCAGCCGCCCCTCGTGCATGACGAGGACGCGGTCAGCCATGCCCAGCACCTCGGGGAGCTCGCTGGAGACCATGACGACCGCCATCCCCTCCGCGGCGAGCTGCGACATCAGCCGGTGCACCTCCGCCTTGGTGCCGACGTCGATGCCCCGGGTCGGCTCGTCGACGATCAGCACCTTCGGCCCGGTGGAGAGCCACTTGGCCAGCACGACCTTCTGCTGGTTGCCGCCGGACAGGGTGGAGACGGGATCGCTGAGCCTGCCCGCCTTCACCTGCATCCGCCGGGTCCACTCCGACGCGGCGTCACGCTCGCGCCGGGCGGACAGCCAGCCCCGCCGGGACAGGGCCCACCGGCGGGTGAGCGTGGTGTTGCGCTCGACGGAGAGCTCCATGACCAGGCCCTGCTGACGGCGGTCCTCGGGCACCAGCGCGACGCCGGCGGCCATGGCCGCTGCGGGGCTGCCCCGGCGGAGCTCCTGGCGGGCGACGCGCACGGTGCCGGCGTCGTAGGGGTCGACGCCGAACACCGCGCGCACGACCTCGCTGCGGCCCGCCCCGACCAGGCCGGCCAGCGCGACGATCTCACCGGCGCGCACGTCGAAGGAGACGTCGCTGAAGACCCCGGCGCGGGTGAGCCCGCGGACCTCGAGCAGCACCTCGCCGGGCTCGACGTCCTGCTTGGGGAAGAGGGTGGCGACCTCGCGGCCCACCATCGCGTGCACGACCCGGTCGACGGTCAGCTCCGAGGTGCGTTCGGTGGAGACCCACTCGCCGTCGCGCATGACGGTGATCCGGTCGCAGAGTTCGAACACCTCGTCGAACCGGTGGGAGATGAACAGCACCGCGGCGCCGGCCTCCCGCAGGGCGCGGGCGACGGCGAACAGCCGCTCGACCTCGACGCCGGACAGCGCGGCGGTCGGCTCGTCCATGACCAGCACCCGCGCGTCGAACGACAGCGCCTTGGCGATCTCCACCATCTGCTGGTCGGCGATCGACAGGCCACGCGCGGGTCGGTCGGGGTCCAGGTCCACGCCGAGGCGGTCGAACAGCTCGCGGCACCGCGCGGCCATCGCCTTGCGGTCGATGCGCCGGCCGGCCGTCAGGGGCTGCCGGCCCATGAAGATGTTCTCCGCGACCGACAGGTCGGGGAAGAGCGTGGGCTCCTGGTAGATCACCGCGATGCCCGCGGCCCGTGCGGTCGCCGGGCTGTCCAGGCGCGCCGGCTCGCCGTCCAGGAGGACCCGCCCGCCGTCGGGGGCGTGCACCCCGGCGAGGATCTTCACCAGCGTCGACTTGCCCGCGCCGTTCTCGCCGACCAGGGCGTGCGCCTCACCGGCGCGCAGCTCCAGGCGGGCGCCGCGGAGCGCGGCAACCGCCCCGAAGGACTTGCGCACGTCCTCCAGCGCGAGGACGACGTCGCCGGGCGTCGCCGGCTCCCTCGTGTGGTCCACAGTGACCGCCTCCGTGTCCGTAGCACCGCTGTGAATCGTTTCACCAGCGATGTGACGGCCACCATAGGAAGGCCGTGATTGTTGTGTCAACCGCCACATCTCGGCCGTGATGCGAGCGTGACCCGGGCGCGCGCTATGCGGTTGACACGTTTCAGACAGTGGCCCCATCATGGCCTGCACCGGGTCTCGCGCGAGGTCCGTCGACGCGCGCCCGAGGAGGAGCACTGACCGCCAGCATCCGGGACGTCGCCGGCCGGGCGGGCGTCTCGGTGGGCACGGTCAGCAACGTCCTGAACCGGCCGGAGGCGGTCGGCCCCGCCACCCGCGAGCGCGTGCTCGCCGCGATCGCGGAGCTCGGCTTCGTCCGGAACGAGTCCGCCCGGCAGTTGCGCGCCGGGTCCAGCCGGACCGTGGGGCTCGTGGTCCTGGACATCGCGAACCCGTTCTTCACCGATGTCGCCCGTGGCGTGGAGGAGGTGGTGGACGCCGCCGGGCTGTCGCTGATCCTCTGCAACACCGACGACCGCCCGGAGCGGGAGACCGCGCACCTGGCCGCCCTCGCCGAGCAGCGGGTGCACGGCGTGCTCATCACGCCCACCGCCGAGCTCAGCCCGGACCTCGCCGCCCTTCGCAGGAGAGGCGTACCCGTCGTGCTGCTCGACCGCCGGGCTCCGGACGGTGACCAGTGCGCGGTCGCCACCGACGACGTCCTCGGTGGCCGGATCGCCGCCGAGCACCTGCTCGAGCGCGGCCACCGGCGCATCGCCTTCATCGGGGGCGCCTCCGGACTGCCGCAGGTGCAGGAGCGGCACGCCGGCGTGGCCAGCGCCGTCCGCGAGGCGTCGGGCGCCGAGCTCACCGTCCTGTCCCCGGAGGAGCTCACGGTGGCCGGCGGACGCGAGGCGGCGGGGCGGATCATCGGCATCCCCGCCACCCGGCGCCCGACCGCCGCGATCTGCGCCAACGACCTGCTCGCGCTGGGTGTGCTGCAGGAGATGGTCCGGCACCGCGTGCGGGTCCCCGACGAACTGGCGATCGTCGGCTACGACGACATCGACTTCGCGGCCGCCGCCGCCGTCCCGCTCACCTCGGTGAGCAAGCCGCGGCACGCCATGGGCCGCCGCGCCGCGCAGCTGCTCCTGGACGAGGCGCGCGAGGGCCACGTCCACGAGCAGCCCGTCTTCGAGCCGGTGCTCGTCGTCCGCGAGTCGAGCATGGTCCGGCGGGATCCGCCGCCCGACCGGGAGGGGATCCGATGAAGGTCGCGCTCTTCGCCACCTGCCTGGTCGACACGATGGTGCCGCGGGTCGCCGAGGCGACGGCGGTGCTGCTGGAGCGGCTCGGCCACGAGGTGGTCGTGCCCCCGGGCCAGAGCTGCTGCGGGCAGATGCACGTCAACACCGGCTACCGGCGCGAGGCGGTGCCCGTCATCGCCAACCACGTGCGCGCGTTCGCCGGGGCGGAGGCGATCGTGGCGCCGTCCGGCTCCTGCGTCGCCTCCATCCACCACCAGCAGGCCGCCGTCGCCCGCCGCGCCGGGGAGCACGCGCTCGCCGACGACGCCGCGGCGCTGGCCGAGCGGACCTACGAGCTGTCGCAGTTCCTGGTCGACGTCCTGGGCGTCACCGATGTCGGGGCGTACTACCCGCACCGGGTCACCTACCACCCGACCTGCCACTCGCTGCGGATGCTGAGGGTCGGCGACCGGCCGCTGCGCCTGCTGCGCGCCGTCCGCGGCCTGGAGCTGGTCGAGCTGCCCGCGGCCGACCAGTGCTGCGGGTTCGGCGGCACGTTCGCGGTCAAGAACGCCGAGACCTCGACCGCGATGCTCACCGACAAGATGGCCAACGTGCTCGCCACGCACGCCGAGGTGTGCACCGCGGGCGACGCCTCCTGCCTCATGCACATCGGCGGCGGGCTCTCCCGCCTCCGGGCCGGCACGCGCACGGTGCACCTGGCCGAGATCCTCGCGTCGACGGAGGACGCCGTGACCCCCGAGCAGTCGACCCGACCGGCGGTGCGCTCGTGACCGCCGTCTTCCTGGGCATCCCGACCGCTCCCCGGGGCATCGGGCACCTGCGCGGCGACCGGTCGTTCCCCGACGCCGCGCGCGACTCGCTGCGCGACGGGCAGCTGCGCGCCAACCTCGGCCATGCCACGGCGACGATCCGGGGCAAGCGGGCCGCCGTGGTCGGCGAGGTGCCCGACTGGGCGGAGCTGCGCGAGGCCGGCCGGGCGATCAAGGCCGCCACGATGGCCCGGCTCGACGAGCACCTGGTCGCCCTGGAGGAGCAGGTCACCGCCCGCGGCGGCACGGTGCACTGGGCCCGCGACGCCACCGAGGCCAACCGGATCGTCCTCGACCTGGTGCAGGCCACCGGCACCGACGAGGTGGTCAAGGTCAAGTCGATGGCCACCCAGGAGATCGGGCTCAACGAGGCGCTGGAGGCCGCGGGTATCGCGGCGCACGAGACCGACCTCGCCGAGCTGATCGTGCAACTGGGCGAGGACCGGCCGTCGCACATCCTGGTCCCGGCGATCCACAAGAACCGGGCCGAGATCCGCGAGATCTTCCTGCGCACCATGCCCGGGGTGGACCCCGAGCTCACCGACGACCCCCGTCGGCTGGCCATGGCGGCGCGGGCGCACCTGCGCGAGCGCTTCCTCCGGGCCCGCGTGGCGATCAGCGGGGCGAACTTCGCCGTCGCCGAGACCGGCACCCTCGCCGTCGTCGAGTCCGAGGGCAACGGGCGCATGTGCCTGACGCTCCCGCAGACCCTCATCACCGTGATGGGCATCGAGAAGGTGGTGCCCACCTGGACCGACCTCGAGGTCTTCCTGCAGCTGCTCCCCCGCTCCTCGACGGGCGAGCGGATGAACCCCTACACCTCGCTGTGGGCCGGGGTCACGCCCGATGACGGACCGCAGGAGTTCCACCTCGTGCTGGTCGACAACGGTCGGACGGCGGTGCTCGCCGACGAGGTGGGGCGCGAGGCGCTGCACTGCATCCGCTGCTCGGCGTGCCTGAACGTCTGCCCGGTGTACGAGCGCGCCGGTGGCCACGCCTACGGATCGGTGTACCCCGGGCCGATCGGCGCCGTGCTCTCCCCCCAGCTCACCGGCGTCGAGGACAACGCGTCGCTGCCGTACGCCTCGTCCCTGTGCGGCGCCTGCTACGACGTCTGCCCGGTGGCGATCGACATCCCCTCGATCCTGGTGCACCTGCGCGCCGAGCACGTCGAGGCCCAGACGCGCACGACCCCTGAAGCAGCGGCCTTTCGCCTCCTCTCCCGCGTGATGGCCTCCCCGCGGCTCTGGCGGCTCGCCCAGCGGGCCGCCGGTCTGGGCCGGTTCCTGGCCCGTGGGCGGCCGACCCTCCCGGCCACGCTGCCGCCGCCGCTGTCGGCCTGGACCCGGTCCCGCGACCTCCCCACTCCGCCCGGGAAGACCTTCACTTCTCAGTGGGCCGAGGAGCACCGGCGGTGAGCGCGCGCGAGGAGGTGCTCGGGCGGATCCGCACGGCGCTGGGCCCGGACCGGCGCGCCGAGGAGCCCGTCCGGCGCGACTACCGGCGGCGCGACGACCGCCCCGCCGCCGTGCTGCACGAGGTGCTCACCGACCGGCTGGAGGACTACAAGGCCACGGTGGTGCGCTGCGCGCCGGCCGAGGTGGCCTCCACCGTGGCCCGGTCGCTCGGCGACCTGGACCTGCCCCCCGACGCCGTCGTCGTCGCGCCGGACCTGCCCGCGGACTGGCGGCCCGACGGCGCGGTGCCGGACGACGGCCGGCCCGCGGTCGGGCTGGCGTCCTTCGGCGCGTCGGTCACCGGGGTGGCCGTGGCCGTGGCCGAGACCGGCACGCTGGTGCTGGACGGCTCCCCGAGCTGCGGCCGGCGGGCCCTGTCGCTGCTGCCCGACGTCCTGGTGTGCGTGGTGACGGCGGACCAGGTCGTCGGCGGGGTCCCCGAGGCGCTCGCCCGGCTGGAACCGACGGCCCCGCTCACGATGATCAGCGGCCCGTCGGCGACCAGCGACATCGAGCTGCAGCGCGTCGAGGGCGTGCACGGCCCGCGCACCCTGGTCGTCGTCCTCGCCGGCTGACCGGCCGATCGGCCGGACGGCCACCCTCTCCGGCGGAACGGTGCCTAGCCTCGGGTGCGTGCCCTTCACGCTTCCCGACGCCCACCTGCTCGCCCTGGAGGCGCACGAGGGCCAGGTGGACGAGGACGGCCGCGACCACTACCTGGCGCAGCTGCGGCCGCTCGCCGAGGCGCTGCGGCCGTTCGGACCCGAGGCCGAGATGGCCGGCGTGCTCAAGGACGTCGTGGCGGGCACCCGCGACCACCCCGACCCGGCCCGCCGGTACGACCTGGACCGGTTGCGGGCCCTCGGGGTGCCGGGCGTGGTGGTCGAGGCGATCGACGCGGGGACCCCGCGCCCGGGCGAGCCCTACCTGTCCGGGTTCGTCCGCCGGGTGGCCGCCCACCCGCTGGCCCGCCTGGTGAAGCTGGTGGAGAACAAGGCCGACCTCGCCGCCACGGAGCGGCTGGCGGGCACCGACCCCGACCGGGCACGCACCCTCCGCGAGGGCCGCTACCGCCCGGTCCGCCGGATGCTCCTGTCCGCCGAGGCCGCCGACCGGGTGCACGGCCACCGCATCCTGGTCTGACGGGCCGGCGCCGCACCCGCTGTGTCGGCCCGTGGTGGTGTCGCCCCGTGCCGACACCACCACCACGGGTCGACGACCGGCGCGGCCCGCCGGCGGGTCAGCCTCCCGGCGCGAGCGCGGACGACAGCTCCGCGCACACCTGGGCGAGGGCCTGCGGCGCGCTGCGGCAGAGCGTCGGGAAGGCCAGGTACCCGTGCGGCATCCCGACGTAGGTCGTTGCCCGCACCGGCACCCGCGCGGCCCGCAGCGTCTCCGCGTAGCGCAGCCCGTCGTCGCGGATCGGATCGTGCTCGGCGACCTGCACCAGCGCCGGCGGCAGGCCGCCGTGGTCGGCGGCGAGCAGCGGCGAGACGTAGGGGTGGGTGCGGTCCCGGTCGCCCAGGTAGTGGGCGCGGTAGGCCTCCATGTCGCGCCGGGTGAGGATCGGGGCGTCGGCGTTCTCGGCGATGGAGGCGCTGCCGAACGTCAGGTCGGTCGCCGGGTAGAGCAGCGCCTGGACGGCGATCGCCGGCCCGGACCGGTCGCGGGACATGAGCGCGACGACCGCGGCCAGGTTCCCCCCGGCGCTGTCGCCCATAACCGCCAGCCGGCCCGGATCGGCCCCCAGCTCGCCGGCGCGGGCGGCGACGTCGACCAGCGCCGCGTAGCAGTCCTCGGGCGCGGCGGGCCACGGGTGCGCCGGCGCGAGGCGGTAGTCGATCGACACCACGACGGCGCCCACGGTCGCGGCCACGTTGCTGCACAGCCAGTCGGCCTGGTCGAGCGAGCCGAGCACCCAGCCGCCGCCGTGGAAGTTGACCACGAGCGGCAGCGGCCCGCCGGCGGCGCCGCGGGGGCGGTAGACCCGCATCGCCAGCGGTCCCGCCGCGCCGGCGGTGACGCCGTCCTGCAGGGTCACCCCCGGCGCCACCCCGCCCAGGAGCAGGTCGGTCAAGGGGTTGTGCCCGGGCGAGCGCTCCTGGACGCGAGCGAGCCGCTCGGCGTCCAGGGTGGCGACCGACCCCAGCCGCAGCGCCCGCCCGAGCAGCCGCACCCGCAGGTCGAGGCGAGCCACGTCAGCGCCCGAGGATGCCCAGGTCGACCGGCAGCTGGACGCCGGTCACGTGCCGGGCCTCGTCCGACGCCAGCCAGGCCACCGCGGAGGCGATGTCCTCCGGCTGGGAGATCGGGTCGGGCAGCGCGCCCATCAGCATCGGCGCCAGCGTGGTGGAGAACTGCTGGGCCAGCTCGAACATCTCCGCCGGCTGCATGCCGGTGGCCACGCCGTGCGGGTGCACGGTGTTGACCCGGATGTTGTGCTGCCCGAGCTCGTTCGCCATGGTCCGCGCCAGGCCGACGATGCCGTGCTTGCTGGCCGCGTAGTCGGCGAGGAACGGCAGCCCCCGCAGCCCGGCCACCGAGCTGATCACGATGATCGAGCCGCCGGTGCCCTGCTCCAGCAGCACCGGCACGGTCGCCTTCATCGTGAAGAACGTGCCGGTGAGGTTGGTGTCGATCGTCTCCTGCCACTTCTCCACCGGGATCTCCCAGGACATCGAGCCCGAGCAGATGCCGGCGTTGGCGACGACGACGTCGAGCCGGCCGAACTCCGCCACTCCGTCGCGGACCACGGACATCTGCCCGTCGAGGTCGCGGACGTCGACCTTGCGGGCCAGGATGCACCGCCCCTGCACCTCGACCAGGCGGGCGGTCTCGGCGAGGTCCTCCTCGGTGGGACCGGCGTAGGACGTGGTCTTCGCCGTCTCGCAGTTGTCGATCGCGATGACGTCGGCGCCCTCGGCCGCGAGCCGGACCGCATGGGCGCGGCCCTGGCCGCGGGCGGCGCCGGTGACGTAGGCGACCTTGCCGGCGAGCCGGCCGGACGTGCTGGTGGTCACGCATTCCTCCGGGGGTGAGGGAACCGGCGCGCGGTCGCGCGCCGGGCGGGTAGGGGCCGGGCTCAGGCGGGCCGGCGGGCCATGCGCCGGGCGGCGCGCAGTCCGAAGACGGCGGCGGGGCCGATGGTGGAGCCCGGGCCGGGATAGGTCCGGCCCATGACGGAGGCGGAGTTGTTGCCCGCGGAGTACAGGCCCTCGATGACCGAGCCGTTCTCGCGCAGCGCACGACCGTCGGGGTCGGTGACCACGCCGCCCTTGGTGCCGAGGTCACCGATGACCACGCGGAACGCGGTGAACGGGCCCTTCTCCAGCGGACCGAGGCACGGGTTGGGCCGCACGGTCGGGTCGCCGTAGTAGCGGTCGTAGGCGGAGTTGCCCCGCCCGAAGTCGCCGTCGATGCCGGCGCGGGCGAACCCGTTGAACCGCTGGACGGTCGCCTGCAGCCGGCCCGGCTCCATGCCCAGCCGCTCGGCCAGCTGCGGGATGCTCCCGGCCTTGACCATGATCCCGGCTTCGCGCATCGCCTTGTTCAGCCGCGGGTCCAGGGCGAACGTCCGCAGGTACCGGCGGGCGTGCCGGGCATCGGCGATGAGCCAGTACGGGCCGTCCTTGTCGTGCTCGAGCATGTGGTGGCCGAGGTCGACGTAGGACTCCGACTCGTTCGCGAAGCGGTCACCGCGGGCGTCGGTCATGAGCGAGTAGGGCATCGACCGCTCCCCCACGATGAACGCCGACGTGTGCCCGGCGGGGGCGGCGACCGACGCGCCCCACCACGCCTCGTCCATGAGCTCCAGGGCCGTCCCCGCGCGCTGCGCGATCTCGATCGGGCCACCGACGTTGCCGGGGTTCCCCGACGGCGAGCCGTCGATGCCGTGGTGCTTCTGCCGCCAGTCGCGGTTGTGCTCGAACCCACCGCCGGCCAGCATCACGCCGCGCACGGCGCGGATGCGCACCTCGCGACCGTTGCGGCGGACCCGCACGCCCACCACGCGCTCGTCGTCGAGGACCAGGTCCTCCAGCGGCGCCTGCAGCCAGAGCGGCACCTTCCCGTCGACCACGACGGCCTTGCAGAAGGCGGTGGCCAGGGCGACCCCGATCCCGACCACCCGCCGCCCGCGGGCGACACCACCGAGCGCGCGGAACACGAACCGCGCGCCGCGCACGAACCCGCCCGGGGTGGACCAGGCCCGGCCCAGCAGCCATACGTCGTCGGTCTTCACCGGGAGCGGCACCGCGTTGCGCAGGGTCGACCACCAGTCGCCGATCTGCTTGGAGTCCAGCGGCTCGGCCTCGAGCGAGCGGCCGATCTTGCCGCCGGGGAGCTCGGGGTAGTAGTCGGGGTAGTCCTTCGCCCGGGCGAAGGCGAGGCCGTGCCGTTCCGCCGTCGTCACGAAGCCGGCGACACCGTCGACGAACGCCTCCTTGCGCTCCCGCGTCGCGGCGCGCCCCTCGTCGCCGACCGTCGCCTCCAGGTAGGCGAGCGCCTCCTCCCGGGAGTCACCGGCGCCGGCGCGGCGCATGAGCGGGTTGTCCGGCAGCCACATGCCACCCCCGGACATCGCCGTGCTCCCGCCCCACTTCTCCGTGCCCTCCAGCAGGAGCACGCTGAGCCCCTCGTCCAGGGCGCCCAGCGCGGTGGCGAAGCCGGCGCCACCGGTACCGACCACGACGACGTCGTAGGTCTCGTCGAACTGCTCCACGCTCCCGGCCACGGTGCCCTCCTCGCCCACCGACCGGACAGTATTGTCCGGATCGCTAGGGTGTGAGCATGGCCACGTCGGGCGGGAGAGTCAACCGGGGTCCGGCAGCGGCTCCGGACAACCGGCGGGCGATCCTGCAGGCGGCCCGCCGGGTCATGGCCGCGGGTGGCTACCGGGTGCCGCTGAGCGCGATCGCCCGCGAGGCGGGCGTGGGGCAGGGCGTGCTCTACCGGCACTTCCCGACGCGGCTGGATCTGGCGTTCGCCGTGTTCGAGGACAACTTCGCCGAACTCGAGGCGATCGCCGCCGATCGGGACGCCGGGTCTCTCGGCCGGCTGTGGAGTCGCCTGGTCGACCAGGCCATCGAGACCACGGCCTTCGTCGAGATGGTCGTCGACGCCCGCCGGAACCTGCCCGAGTACGACGGGGCGGAGCGGCTGCTCAGCCTGGTGGAGGCCACCCTGCGCCCCGCCCGCGACGCCGGGGTCGCCCCCCCGGAGGTCACCGCCGACGACGTGCTGCTCGCCCTCCGGATGACCTTCGGCGTGGTCATGACCGCCGCGACACCGGACGCCGTCCGGCCCGCCGTCGACCGGGCCCTGGCACTGCTGGACCCGCCGTGGGCCCGGCCGCGTGCCGGGGTCAGCCGGTGAAGGCCTCGATCTCGGCGAGCCGGGAGGGGGTCACCGTCTTCAGCCGGGCGACGGCGCGCGCCAGCGGGACCAGCTCGATCTCCGTCCCCCGCAGCGCGACCATCTGACCGGTACGGCCCTCGTGCGCAGCGATGGTGGCATGCAGGCCGAAGCGGGTCGCCAGCACGCGGTCGAACGACGTCGGGGTCCCACCGCGCTGGACGTGCCCCAGCACCGTGGCCCGCACCTCCTTGCCGGTGCGCCGCTCCAGCTCCTCCCCCAGCTGCTGGGTGACGCCGGTGAACCGGCGGTGGCCGAACTCGTCGACGCCGCCGCGACGGAAGGCCATCTGCCCGGGCAGCGGCTCGGCCCCCTCGGCGACGACGCCGATCACGTGGGACGCCCCGCGGGCGAACCGGTCGCAGACCAGCCGCACCACCTCGTCCACGTCGAACGGCTGCTCGGGCACCAGGGTCAGATGGGCGCCGGCGGCCAGGCCGGCGTGCAGCGCGATCCACCCGGCGTGCCGGCCCATCACCTCGACCAGCAGCACGCGCTGGTGCGACTCGGCGGTCGTGTGCAGCCGGTCGATGAGCTCGGTGGCGATGCTGACCGCGGTGTCGAAGCCGAACGTCAGATCGGTGCCGTCGATGTCGTTGTCGATCGTCTTCGGGATGCCCACCACCGGCACGCCGGCCTCCGACAACACGTGGGCCGCGGTGAGGGTGCCCTCCCCGCCGATGGGGACGAGGACGTCGACCCCGTGCTCGTCGAGCGTGCCGATCATCTCCTCGATGCCGGCGTGCAGCTTCTCCGGAGCGACGCGGGCCGAGCCGAGCGTCGTGCCACCGCGGGTGAGCAGGCCGTCGACCGCGGCCACGTCCAGCGGCGTCCAGCGGTTCTCCAGCAGCCCGCGCCAGCCGTCGCGGAAGCCGATCACCTCGCTGCCGTAGTGGGCACCGGCGGTGCGCACCACCGAACGGATGACGGCGTTGAGGCCGGGGCAGTCCCCGCCTCCGGTCAGGATTCCGATGCGCACCGGCTGGCTCCTCGCGCTCGTGGGCCGGGTTGACCCGACCATACGTCATGACGTCTCGACGACCGCCCGCCGACGCGCGGGGTGACTGCGAGCCGTCGGCGCGGCGCGCCTGCCGGTCACCGCCCGGGGCGGAAGGGGTTCCGGCCGGGCCGGAACAGCGTCTCCTGGGTGAAGCTCGCGCCGAGCACACCGCCGGCCGTGGTGATCGATCCGGTGTACCAGCCCCGCCCCCCGGACACGGTGCGCGGCACCATGTCCATGAGCACCCAGTCGTCCAGCGGCGCGTGGCGGTGGAACCAGACGGCGTGGTCCAGGCTCGGGCCGGGGGCGGCCTCGTCGTCGGGCAGCGCCGACAGCCCGGTCCCGATGTCGGAGAGGTAGGTCAGCACGCAGGCGTGCACCAGGCGGTCGGCCGGCAGCGGCACGGTGGCCCGCGCCCAGAAGCGGGTCGGCCAGTGCGCGTCCGGGTAGGGCTGCGGGGGCCGGCGGCTCTCCATGGAGAACACCCGGGGCAGCTCGAAGACCGGCAGCCCGTCCGGCGCCTCGACGGCGGGGGTCGGCTGCACCTGCTGGTCCGGGCCGGGACCGGGCACCGCGAACGAGGCCGACATGCTGAACACGACCTCGCCGCCCTGGAGGGCGACCACCCGCCGGGCCGAGAACGAGCCGCCGTCGCGGTCGCGGTCCACGCGGAAGATCGTCGGGCGGGCGGCGTCACCGCTGCGCAGGAAGTAGCCGTGCAGCGAGTGCGGGAGGCGGTCCGTGGCGACCGTGCGCCCGGCGGCGTACAGCGCCTGCGCGGCCACCTGCCCGCCGTACAGCGGGAAGGGGTCGCTGAACAGCAGGGTGCTGCGGTACAGGTCGCGGTCGATCTCCTCCAGAGCCAGGACGTCGAGGACCGTCGGCCCCGCCGCTCGGCGTGCGTCGTCGGCAGCCACGGTCTCCACGCAGGGCACCCTAACCGGGTCCTCGGATCGGGTTAGGGTCCCCTCTGTACCGTCGCCAGTCGTGATGAGCGAGCCACGGAACGGCGACGGACGACCGCCCCGCAGACGGATCCCCCGGATCGGCGAGGTGGTCCGGACCTCGTGGCTCACCCCGCACATGGTCCGCGTCGTGCTCGGCGGCGAGGGCCTGGCCGGCTTTCCCGACGGCGAGTTCACCGACCGCTACGTCAAGCTGCTCTTCCCGCCCGCGGACGCGTCCTACGCGGTCCCCTACGACGTCGAGCAGGTGCGTGCCGAGCTGCCCGCCGACCAGTGGCCGGTCACCCGCACCTACACGGTGCGCGCGTGGGACGCCGCCGCCGGCGAGCTGACCATCGACTTCGTCCACCACGGCGACGAGGGGCTCGCCGGCCCCTGGGCCGCCGCGGCCCGGCCCGGCGACCGGATCCAGTTCATGGGACCGGGCGGCGCCTACGCGCCCCGGCCGGACGCCGACTGGCACCTCCTCGCCGGCGACGAGGCCGCGCTCCCCGCCATCGCCGCGTCCCTCGACCGGCTGCCGGCCGGCGCACGGGCGCTGGTGTTCGTGGAGGTGGCCGGGCCCGAGGAGGAGCAGACCGACCTGGCTCTCTCCCCCACCGTCGACCTGCGCTGGCTGCACCGGGGCGACGCGCTGCCCGGTGTGGCCCTGGTCCAGGCGGTCGAGGCCACCCAGCTCCCGCCGGGGAACGGGCACGTGTTCGTGCACGGCGAGGCGTACGCCGTCCGCGACCTGCGGCGCCACCTGCGGGCCGAGCGCGGGCTCGACCCGGAGTGGACGTCGATCTCCGGCTACTGGCGGCGCGGAGACACCGAGGACGCCTGGCAGTCGGGCAAGCGCCAGTGGAACGCCGCGATCGAGGCCGAGGACGCCGTCGGTCGCTGACCGTCAGCCCCCGAGCGGCGGGGCGAGCTCCGCCGCGCCCGGCGCCTCCGGGCCGCCGACGACAGGGTGCACCACCCCGGCGCTCCCGCCGCCGCGGCGCTCCACCTCCGCGGCGGCCAGCAGCAGGCCGCCCGGCAGGTACTCGATGCCCGTGGCCGCGCCGAGCTCCTCCACGACGGTGAACTCGTGCCCGAGGGCGGTGAGCGGCTCGCCGTACGCGTCGACGAACGCCGGCTCCGCGCTGACCGCGGCCGTGTTGCGCTGGCTGGCGCGCGGGGCGGCGATCGCCTCCGCCAGGTCCATGTTGCGGTCGACGCGGTTCACCAGCGTCTGCAGGACGGTCGTGATGATCGTGCTGCCGCCCGGCGAGCCGAGGGCCAGGACCGGCTCGCCGTCGTGCAGGACGATCGTCGGCGCCATGCTGCTGCGCGGGCGCTTCCCCGGGGCGGGCAGGTTCGGCTCGGGCCGGGTGGGGTCGGCGGCGGCGAACGTGAAGTCGGTCAGCTCGTTGTTCAGCAGGAACCCGCGGCCGGGCACCGTGATCCCGCTGCCCCCGGTCTGCTCGATGGTCAGCGTGTAGCTGGCGATGTTGCCGGCGGCGTCGCCGACCGTGAGGTGGGTCGTGGACGGACCCTCCGCACCCTCCTCCACCGTCGGCCCCTCGCCGGCCGGGCAGGGGGCGTACTCGCCGTCCGGGTCGCCCGCGGGGGTGGGCTTCGCCAGCACCGCATCCGGCGCAATGGCGCAGGCTCGCTCCGTGGCGAACCGGTCCGAGAGGAGCTCGGCCAGCGGCACCTGGTTGTACGCCGGGTCGCCGACGTAGGCGTTCCGGTCGGCGAACGCCAGCGCGCTCGCCTCCAGGTAGGCGTGCAGCACCGGCACCTCGGGCAGCGAGGCGAGCGGGAAGGGCTCCAGGATGTTCAGCGCCTCACCGACGGTCGAGCCGCCGCTGGACGGAGGGGCCATGCCGTAGACCTCGAGTCCCCGGTAGCCGACCCGGGTCGGCTCCCGGAGCGGCGCCTCGTACAGCGCTAGGTCCACGGCCTCCAGCAGACCCGGCCGGACCTCCGCGGCCCCCTCCGCCTCGGGCGGGTCCTGCACCGTCGCCACGATCTCCTCGGCCAGCTCCCCCGTGTAGAGCGGGTCCACCCCCTTGCCGGCCAGCAGCCGGTAGGTGTCGGCCAGGTCGGGGTTGCGGAACACCGATCCCACCTCGGGCAGGGCGCCGCCGGGGAGGAAGAGCTCGGCGGTCGGCGCGAACATGCGGAACCTCTCCTCGTTGTCCGCCGTCTGCTGCCGGAACGTCTCGTCGACGACGAAGCCCTCGTCGGCCAGCCGGGTCGCACCGCCGAGCGCGTCGGCCAGCGACCAGGTGCCGAACTCCTCCAGCGCCGTCACCCAGGTGGCCGGGGTGCCCGGCGTGCCCACCGACAGACCGCTCGAGACTGCCTCGGCGAACGGGATCGGGTCGCCCGCCTCGTCGAGGAAGGCGTCCGCGCCCATGGCCAGCGGTGCGGTCTCCCGGCCGTCGATCGTGGTGACCTCTCCGGTTGCGGCGTCGTAGTAGACGAAGAAGCCGCCCCCGCCGATGCCCGCCGAGTACGGCTCCGTGACGCCCAGCGCGGCGGCCGTGGCCACCGCCGCGTCCGCAGCGTTGCCACCGGCGGCCAGGACGTCCAGCCCCACCCGGGTCGCGTCGGGGTCGACCGTGGCGACCGCGCCCCCGGTGCCCACGGCCAGCGCGCGCTTCTCCGGGGGCGCCCCGCCCGGAGCGTCGTGCGGGGCGGCGCTCGCGGGGCCGCCCGCCACGAGGGCGCCGCCGGCGAGCGCAGTCAGGGCCAGGAGGGTGGTACGCGGACGCGGCATGGGAGCTCCTCGGGCGTCATCGCTGCGCAGGAACCCATGGGACACCCGCGGAGCCCGGCGCGCCAGGCGGTCCGGCGTCCCCGTCCCGGGACGGGGACGTGGCGGCGGCTGTCACACAACCGTCGTGCCTGGTCGGGGCGCCGACGGGTAGCCGGGGACCATGGACTCCCCACTCAGCTCAGCACCGCCTCTCGCGACGAGCTCCTGCGCCTGGCCCGGGAGCACGGGATCCCCGGCCGCAGCCGGATGGCCAAGGAGCAGTTGGTCGCCGAGCTGCGGCAGCGGGAGCAGCCGGAGCCGCTGCACGAGACCGAGCAGCCCGGCGCGGGCCGGCAGCAGATCGGCTCCCGGGTCGACGCGTTCCGCCGGCTCGCCGAGGCGCGGGCGGCCGGCGAGATGGTGCTGATCCCCCGCATGCTCACCGGCAACGACCGCCGGGTGCACGTGCGGGAGACCGTGCGCGAGGACCACGAGACCCGCATCGCGAACGGGGACCTGGAGGCGCGGGCGAAGTTCGACAAGCTCGCCGGCTCGGTCTTCCACTTCTTCCGCGGCACGAACCTGCTCTTCTACCGGGACCTGGTCGGCGAGGACGCCCGGCTGCCCACGGTGCTCGCGCTCGGTGACGTCCACCCGGGCAACTTCGGCGTGATGCCCAGCTCGGACAACGTGCCGATCTTCGGCGTCAACGACTTCGACGACGCCTACTACGCGCCGTTCACCTGGGACCTCAAGCGGGGCGCCGTCGGCTTCCTGCTGGGCGCGGCCGAGAAGTCCGGCTCCGGCCGGAAGAAGCAGCGGGCCATCGCGGAACGGTTCGTGCGCGGCTACGCGGCCGGCATCGCCTCCTACGCCGCCGACGGCCGGGAGCAGACCGAGCAGCTCCGGCTCGACAACGCGCCGCCCCTGATCCGGCGGCTGATCGCCGGCACGCTGGAGACCAGCCGCGCCGACTGGCTGGCCGGTCTGCTGGACGAGACCCGGAGCGGCTTCCGGACCGACGAGGAACTGGTGCCGGTCAGCAGCCGCCGGCAGGAGTTCCAGGAGCTCGTCGACCGCTACGTGGCCGAGAACGAGGTGGCGGTGCCCGAGCGGGCCGGCGCGGTGCGGGTCAAGGACGTCGCCGAGCGACGCGGCGCCGGCACCGCCTCGCTGGGCCTGACCCGGTACTACGTGCTCGTCGCCGGGGTGCGCGACGACGGGACCGACGACCTCCTCCTGGAATTCAAGCGCGCCCGCCGCTCGGCCCTGTCCGGGCTGGTGCCGCCGTCGGGATACGAGGTGGACGGCGAGGGCGACCGCATCCGGCACGCCCAGCGGGTGCACCTGGTCAGCGGGGACGTCTTCTACGGCAGCGTCGACATCGGCGGCCGGAGCTTCATGGTGCGCGAGCGGGCACCGTTCCGCGACGACATCAGCCTCGGCTCGCTCTCGACCGGCGAGTGGAAGCAGTACGCGGAGATCTGCGGCCGGGTGCTGGCGCACACCCACGCGATGTCCGACGAGACCGGCAACGTCGACTACGACGTGGAGCCCGCGATCCTGGACGCGATCGGCAACCGGGACCTGTTCGTCGACGACATCCTGCGGTTCGCCGAGGAGGCGGCCGCCCGGGTGCGCCGGGACCACGAGCACTTCGTCGCCGACCACGCGCTGGGCGCCTTCCGCAGCGTGGACGTCGTCTACCGCTGAGCACCTCGCGGACGCTCCCCGGCCCCGTCCCCGACCCCGTCCCCGGCCTCGTCCTGCGCGACGTCGCCGGGGAAACTCTCGGCGTCGGCGGCCCGCGGCCTCGCCCCCTTCCGGAACGACGCCTCTACCCGCTGGAAGCCCTTGTACCGCTCGCTGCGCGCGTAGCCGGTGTAGGCGCGGACGTCGGCCGGGGTCAGGTCCACGTCGTCGGTGAAGGGGGTCAGCAGCGACCGGGGGTAGAGCCGTCGGTGCCGGACGACGTTGATCTCGGCGGCCAGCACGACGACGAGCGCCTGCAGGTAGATCCAGACGACCAGGCCGAGGATCACGCCGAAGACGCCGTAGACGTCGGTGGAGCGCGTCACGTACGTGCCGAAGTAGTAGGTGCCGAGCACGTGCAGCAGCTCCCAGAGAACCGCGGCGACGACGGCACCGACGGCGACGTTCCGCCAGTCCAGCCGGCGGGCGGTGAGCACCTGGTAGACAACCAGGAAGATCCCGACGTTGATCGCCAGGCCGACCAGCGTGCCCGCGGCCGCCACCACCGGCCCGGGCACCGGCAGCGCGCCGGAGAAGGTCGACACGAAGGCGGTCAGCGCGGTCGACGCCACCGCGGCCAGGCCGAGCGCCACGACGAGCAGCAGGCTGCGCAGCCGGGACAGCAGGGGGTTCGGCTGGGCGAAGCGCGGCACGGCGTAGATGCGGTTGAGGGCCGCCTGGGCCGCCTGCATGACGCCGAGCCCGCCGTACAGGCTGCCGAGGACGCCGATAACCAGCGCCACGCCGCTCCCCCGGAAGGTGCCGATGTTCTCCACCAGCGCGGGGCCCAGCAGCGGGAAGTCCGACAGCGCGGACTCGAGGATCCGCTGCTGGAGCGCGGGGTCGTCCTGTAGGAGGAAGCCCAGCACGGAGGTGAGCATCAGCAGCAGCGGGAACAGCGAGACGACGCCGTAGTAGGTGATCAGCGCGGCGAGGTGCGGGCCGCGGTCGTCGGCGAACTTGTAGGCCACCGCGAGCGGGAAGCCCACCACGCGATGCCGGGCCTGGAACGCGTCGAACCGCGCGACGACCGACATCGGTGCACCCCTCCCTCGTCGGCGGCTACCCACGACCCGCCTGCGCACTCGCGACCGCGGCGGATCCCCCGTAGGAAGAGGGCATGTCCGAGTCCTTCCCCACGCTCGCCGAGCTCGCCGCGGAGGAGGAGCGCCTGCAGCTCACCTCCTTCACCAACGAGGACGCGTGGGTGCTCGGCTGCGCACTGGTGGCCGCCGCGAGGCGCGATGCCGCCCCCGTCGCCGTCGAGATCACCCGCAACGGCCACCGGCTCTTCTCGGTCGCACTGCCCGGGGCGACGCCCGACAACGCCCACTGGATCGAGCGGAAGTCCCGGGTGGTGCACCGGTTCGGGCACAGCTCGCTCTACGTCCGGCAGGCCAGCATCGAGCGCGGCACCACCTTCGAGGCGGAGTTCGGGCTCGACCCGCAGCACTACGCCGCGCACGGCGGCGCCTTCCCGCTGCTGGTGCGGGACGTCGGCCCGGTGGGTGTCGTCGCCGTCTCCGGGCTCCCCCAGCTGGACGACCACCGGATGGTCACCGCCGTCCTCGCCGAGCACCCGGGGCGCTGACCCCGGTACCGATCGCGCCCGGCCGGCGTGACGGACACCACCGACCGAAGTGGTCGGTACACCTACCGATCCGGTCGGTCGCGCGTAACCTGCATTCCGTGGCGCGACCGTTCCGGCAGCAGGTGGACGAGGGCATCCTCGACCACGCCGCCGCCCTCTTCGCGCGGCGCGGCTTCGCCAAGACGTCGGTCCAGGACGTCGCGGACGCCGTCGGGTTGTCCAAGGCCGGGCTGCTGCACCACTTCCCCAGCAAGGAAGCGCTCCACGCGGCCGTGCTGGCCCAGGCCGGCGCGCTCGGCCAGCGGGTGCTCGACCAGGTGGTCGACCTGCCGCCGGGCCCGGCACGCGACCGGCTTGCGCTGGACGTGCTCGTCGACATCGCGCTGGCCCACCCCGGGCTGGTCGCGCTGCTCCTCGCCCCGCTGACCCAGGGGGGCACCGAGGACGCCGGGCCCGAGGTCGAGACCGCCGTCGCGGCGGCTCTGGAGGCCTTCGGCGTCACCCCCGGCGCGCTCGGGTCCGAACGGGCCATCCGGGTCGTCGGCGCTCTCACCGCGCTGGCCGTGCTCACCCTGACGGCCCGGCAGCACGACGGCACCACCGCGTGGCGCCCCCTCGTCGTCGCCACCTGCTTCGACGCGCTCGGCCACCACGGGGCCGGCGCCGCTCCTCCCGCTACCGACCAGGTGGAGGCCTGATCCCCATGGCTGTCTTGTTGTCCCGGCTCGGCGCGTTCGCGCACCGCCGCCGTCTCCCGGTGATCCTGGTCTGGCTGGTGGTCCTCGTCGCCGGCGGCGCGGGCGCCGCGACCCTCGCCGGCGAGACGACGAGCTCCTTCTCCATCCCCGGGCAGGAGTCGACCAACGCCCTCGAGCGGATCGGCGAGGAGTTCGGCGCCGGCGGTGAGGGCGCGACCGCCCGCGTGGTCGTGCAGGCGCCGGAGGGCGAGACCCTCACGACGCCCGAGAACGCGCCGGTCGTCGGGGAGCTCGTCGCCGAGCTCGCCGAGCTGCCCGGCGTGGTCGACGCCACGAACCCGCTGGACCCGGCGGCGCCGGCGGTCAACCAGCAGCAGAACACCGCCTACAGCACCGTCACCTACGACGCGGCGCCGGGCGAGGTCACCCCCGGGCAGCAGGAGGCGCTGCTCGAGGCGGTCGACGGCGCGCGGGAGGGCGGCTTCACCGTCGAGGTCTCCGGGGAGGCCACCCAGGAGGCGCCGCACGTCGGCGGCCCCGCCGAGGCCATCGGCGTCGTCGTCGCGCTGGTCGTCCTCGCCGTCACCTACGGCTCGCTCGTCCTCGCCGGCCTCAACCTGCTGACCGCCCTCGTGGGCGTCGGCATCGGGGTCCTGGGCATCACCATCGCCACCGGCTTCACCGACCTCTCCTCGACCACCCCGACCCTCGCCGCCATGCTGGGGCTGGCCGTCGGCATCGACTACGCGCTCTTCATCGTCAGCCGCCACCGGCAGGAGCTGCGGGCCGGCGCCGACGTGGGCACCGCGATCGCGACCGCCGTCGGCACCGCCGGCTCCGCGGTGGTGACCGCGGGGCTCACCGTCGTCATCGCGCTGACCGGCCTGGCCGTCGTCGGCATCCCGTTCCTCACGCAGATGGGCGTGGCGGCGGCGCTGACCATCGTCGTCGCCGTCCTGATCGCGCTGACCCTGGTACCGGCCGCGCTGAGCTACCTGGGGTACCGCGCCCTGCCGCGCGCGCAGCGGTCGGCCGCGCAGGAGGGCGCGGGGGGCGTCGCGACCTCGCACCGGCGGGGGCTGCTCGCCGGGTGGGCGGACACCGTGACCCGCCACCGCATCCCCTCGCTGCTGCTCGCGGTCGTCCTGCTGGGCGCGATCGCCGTGCCGTTCTTCTCGATGCAGACCACGCTGGTGCAGACACCCCCGGCCGACAGCACCCAGGCGCGCGCCCAGCAGCTGCTCGCCGACGGTTTCGGCGAGGGCTTCAACGGGCCGATCACCGTGCTGTTCGAGGGCGCCGGGGCCGCGGAGTCCGCCGCGCAGGTCAGCGGCACGATCTCCACGCTCGACGACGTCGCGCTGGTGACGCCGCCGGTGCCGAACGCCGACGGCAGCGCCGCCCTGCTGACCGTCATCCCCGAGTCCGGCCCCACCGACCCGGCGACCGAGCAGCTCGTGGCCGACCTGCGCGCCGAGTTCGCCGACCTCGAGGGCGTGCAGGCGTCGGTCACCGGGCAGACGGCGGTCAGCGTGGACGTCGCCCAGAGCCTCGACGAGGCCCTGCCGGTCTACCTCGCCCTCGTGGTGGGCCTGGCGCTGGTGCTCCTCGTGCTGGTGTTCCGCTCGCTGCTGGTGCCGCTGGTCGGGGTGCTCGGCTTCGTGCTGACCATCGGCGCCTCGCTCGGCGCCACGGTGGCGGTGTTCCAGTGGGGCTGGCTCGCCGACGCGGTCAACCTCGACACCACCGGGCCGCTGATCAGCCTCACGCCGATCCTGGTGATCGGCATCCTGTTCGGGCTGGCGATGGACTACCAGATCTTCCTGGTGTCCCGGATGCACGAGGCGCACGCCCACGGCGTGGCACCCCTGCAGGCGATCCGCACCGGGTTCCGCCAGGCCGCGCCGGTCGTCGTCGCCGCCGCACTGATCATGTTCTCGGTCTTCGCCGGGTTCGTGCCGGCGGGCGAGGCGACCATCAAGTCGATCGCCTTCGCCCTGGCCGCGGGCATCCTGTTCGACGCCTTCGTCGTCCGCATGGTGCTCGTCCCCGCGGCGCTGGCGCTGCTGGGCGAGCGGGCCTGGTGGCTGCCGCGCTGGCTGCGCTGGCTGCCGGTGCTCGACGTCGAGGGCTCAGCGCTGGAGAAGTCGGCGCCTCCGCAGGACCGGGAGTCGGTCGGCGCAGCCCCGCGCTGAGCCGCACGACCTTGGTCATGGAACGGCCCGCCTGCACCGCAGGCGGGCCGTTCCGTCGTCCGGGATGGAGCAGGCCCGGCGACGTGGTCGCGACCGGCTCGGGCTACCGGATCGACGCGCCCGCCGGCTGACGGCTCGATGACTCAGCGTCGTCCTCGGCTCCCCGTCCAGCCCCGGCTCATTCCTGTGGATACGCCGCTGACCTGTGGATTCGTCCTGCGCGCGGTCGTCGACGGCGGTAGTATTCGCACATGTGTTCGACAGGTGGGTCCGATGCGCTGGCCCGGTTGGCCGCCGCGCTGGACGACCTGTCGGCCGAGGACCTGACCGGCCGGTTCGGGCCGCAGCTGATCGAGCGGCTGGGCCCGCTGCTGACCACGGCCAACCGGCTGACCGCCGAGGCGGCGCGCACGGTGCGCCAGTGCGAGCTCACCGGCGCCGCCGAGCACGACGGCAAGGCCTCGATGGCCTCCTGGCTGCGCGGGCACGCCCTGCTCTCGGCCGGCGCGGCATCCCGGCTGGTGACCTCCGGGCGGGCGCTGGACGCCCTGCCCGCGGTGGCCGCGGCCGCCGCCTCCGGTGCGGTCACGGCTGAAGCGCTGGTGGCCATCGCCCCGGTGGCCGCGCCGGCCACCCTGGCCGCCGCCGCCGCGCAGGGCGTGGACCTGGCCGGAATCGATGCCACCCTGGCCGAGGTCGCGGCGTCCCGCCCGCACGCCGAGCTGCGCCAGATCGTGGCCCACTACCTCGCCCGCCTCCACCCCGACGGCCCCGAACCCGACCCGACCGAGGGCCGGTCGCTGTCGATGACCAGGCATGCCGACGGGTCGCTGTCCTTCCGCGGGGAGCTGGACGCCGTCGGCGGGGAGAAACTCCAGGCCGCGGTCGAGTCGATCGTGCAGGCCAACCGGCCCGCCGGGGACACCCGGACTCGCGCCCAGCAGCAGGGTGACGCCCTGGTGCAGCTGCTGTGCGACAACGCCCTGGCCGCCGGCGCCCTGCCGACCCTGCGCACCCACAAACCGCACGTCGTCGTCCGGGTCGACCTCGAGGACCTGGTCGACCCCGCCACCGGCCCGGCCGCAGCGAAGCTCGGCTTCGGAGCCACCATCTCCGCCGCCCGCGCCCGCTGGCTGGCCTGCGACGGCACCGTCACCCGCATCGTGATCGGCCCCGAGGGCCAGCCCTTGGACCTCGGCCGCGCCCCGGCCGCTCCGCAGGGACCCGCCGCGAGCTTGCGAGCGGTGGGGGGCGGAGGGGTCCTTTCATTCGCCGGCTGCGACGCCCCCGCCCACTGGTGCGACGTCCACCACCTCCTGCACTGGGCAGACGGCGGCGACACATCCCTGGCCAACTCAGGGCTGCTGTGCGAACGGCACCACACCAAGGTCCACCACGGGTACCGCATCGTCCGGGACGCCGAGGGCCGATGGCACACCTACCGGCCCCACGGCACCGAGATCCTCATCCTCCCCCACCTCACCGGAGAACCAGAGCGGGCACGAACCGGCTGAGTCCCCCACAGCTGCTGGAACCTCGGACGGCCGCTCGTCGTGCCGCGCTCCGACGCCCGTTCCCAGCGCTGGCGCCCAGGCGCGCCCGGGGGCATGAATCGGTGACCGTCAGTGTTGGGTGTAGACGACGGTGTGCCTCCGGGAGGCGCACAACCCCCGGACTCTCCACCACGAAGGAACACATTTGCCTGACACCCACGCCCAGCCCGCCACCGTGCGCCGCCGGGAACGCTCCGCCGGCCGCCAGGCCGCGGCGCGCGAGACCGACCGAGCGGCCGCCCGCGAGGAGAAGCGCGCCCAGCAGAGCTGGGTCGAGGGAGCCGCGCCCGAGCTGCCGGCCCGCGCGACCCGCCCCGAGAACGTCGTCTTCCACCTCGGCCCGACCAACTCGGGCAAGACCTACGAGTCCCTGCAGGCGCTGGCCGCCACCGGCTCCGGCGTCTACGCCGCCCCGCTGCGCCAGCTCGCCCACGAGGCCTACGCCAAGCTCTCGGCCCAGCTGCCCGAGGGCACCGTGGGCCTGTCGACGGGCGAGGAGGAGATCGACCCGTTCGCGCCCATCGTCTGCTGCACGGTGGAGAAGGCGCCCGACCGCGGCGAGATGCTGGTGCTCGACGAGGCCCACTGGGTCACCGACCCCGACCGCGGCCACCACTGGGCGCGGCTCCTGCTCACCGGCGAGTACCGCGAGATGCACCTGATCTCCGCTGCCGAGGCCTACCTGGTGCTCAAGCCGCTGGTCTCCGACGCCGAGCACGTCGAGGTCGTCAACCACAAGCGGCTCTCCCGGCTGGACGTGCTCCGCGCGCCGGTGCGACCGGCGAACGTGCGGCCGCAGACCCTCGTCGTCGCGTTCTCCCGCAAGGCCGTCTACGCCGTCGCCGCGGAGCTCGACCAGCACCGGCCCGGCAAGGTGGGCGTCCTCTACGGCGCGCTCCCGCCGGCCACCCGGCGCGAGGTCATCGAGCGGTTCACCAGCGGCGAGCTCGACGTGCTCGTCACCACCGACGTCATCGGCCACGGCATCAACGTGCCGGCCACGACCGTGCTGTTCGCCGAGACGACCAAGTTCGACGGCCAGGAGATGCGGCCGCTGCGCACCTGGGAGGCCGCCCAGATCGCCGGGCGGGCCGGGCGCTACGGCCTGACCGGCCACGGCGCCGTCGGCATCCTCATCGGGGTGAGCGGGCTCAAGCCGATCGCCTCGCTGGTCGGCGCCGGAGCCGCCGTGGCCCGCGGCGACGAGATGAGCGACCTGCCCAAGCGCGCGCCCCGGCTGCGGCCGGAGCTCGAGGACCTCGGCGCCTTCGAGGCGGTCGACCTCCCGGAGGCCCTGACCCGTTGGATGGCCTGGGCGCGGGCGGCGACCCGCGACGAGGCCATGACCGCCGACGACGTCACCAGCCTCGTCCTGCGGGTGCACGCCCTGCTGCCGCTCCTGCGCGGCCCGCTGGGCGCGGCCGGCGACCTGACCACCGTGTGGCGGCTGGTCAACCTCGCCATCGACTACAACCCGCCGCGCCGCACCCGCTGGCTGGTGCTCGCCAAGGCGGCGCTGCAGCACGCCGTGGGGCTGCCCGTCCCGCCCGAGACCGTGCTGCCAGACGTCCCCCGCGGCGGCACCGTCGAGGAGTACGAGCAGGCCGCCGCGGCTGCCCGGGACGCCCAGACCCTGCTCCGCCAGTTCCCCGGCGTCGCCGGCCTGGACAGCGAGGACGCCGCGTGGGTCGAGGAGGAGTGCGCCGAGATGATCACCGAGCTGCTCCCCGACGCCATCGCGCTGGGCCGGTCCGGGAAGTGCGTGGAGTGCGGCAGCGCGATCGCGCCGTGGTTCACCACCTGCCGGCCCTGCAGCGCCCCCGCGGGTCGCGGCGGCGGCGAGCGGGACCGCCGGCCGAGCACGGGCGGCCGCCGGACCGCCGGTCGCGCGGCCGGCCGCACGCTCGGCGGGCGGCAGGGCGGTCCCCGGGGCAGGTCTCGCCGGAGCTGATCAGCCGGGCCGCCCGCCCCCCTCCCCCGCCGGCTGCTCCGCCCCGGTGCCCTCGGGGAACCACAGCACCCGCTGGGGGAAGGGGATGGAGATCCCGGCCGCGTCCAGCGCCGCCTTCAGCGAGATGGCGACGGCGCTGCGCACCCGCCAGCGGCTCGCGATGTCGGCCGGGTGCCAGTAGCGCACGGCGACGCTGATCGAGGAGTCCGCGAACTCCTCCACCCAGACCTCGGGCGGCGGGCTGGCCTGCACCTCGTCGGTGTCGCGGCACGCCTGCAGCAGCACCTGCCGGGCCCGCTCCAGGTCGGCGTCGTAGGGCAGCCCCACGGTGAGCGAGGTGCGGCTCACCGGCGTCTGGGTGTAGTTGATGATCGGATTCTTCAGCACCTCGGCGTTGGGCAGGTACACGACCAGCCCGTCGTAGGTGCGCAGGACCGTCGTCCGCAGGTTGACGTCGTCGACCACGCCCTCGTGGTCACCGCTGCCGATCTGGTCGCCCACGCGGAAGGGGTGCCGGACCTGCAGGAGCACCCCGGCGATGAAGTTCTGCAGGATGTCCTGGGCGGCGAAGGCGATCGCGATACCGCCCACGCCCAGCGCCCCCAGCAGCGGTCCGATCTGCACGCCGATGAGGCCCAGCGCGTAGACGGCCCCCGCCGCGGCGATCAGGACGCTCGCGAACCGGCCGACCACGCGGCCGATGTGACGATCGCCCTCGCGGTCGATCGCGCGGACCAGCACCCGGCGGACGACGGCGGCCAGGGCGATGCCGAGGACCAGCGCCAGCAGGGCCGCGGTGGCCTCCTGCCACCTGATCGCGTCCGTGACCAGCTCGTCCTCGGCCGCCAGGAGTGGGATCAGGGCATGCTGTCCGGCCACCCCCGGAGGCTAGGCAGCGCTCGCGGATCCCGCTGCGCGACACGGGTCGTCCGACGGCGACAGGACACAACTGGCCAAACGGACGAGACGGTTTCGTACGGATTCTGCCAGTGCCGACGCGACAGCTCCTCCGTAACGTCACAGGTAGCAAGCAGGCCGTACCGGTCCGTCACCGCGCCTGCCACCGGCCACCGTTCGAGGAGCTTCCCCCGTGTCTTCCTTCTCCCGCCCCGTCCTCACCCTGGTTCCCGGCTCCGCCACCGAGCACCTCGCGCCGATCGACGACGCCCCGGCCTGGCCGGCCCTGCCGGCGGCCGACGACGCGTGGCGGCTCGACGCGCTCTGCGCCGAGACCGACCCGGAGGCGTTCTTCCCCGAGAAGGGCGGGTCGACCCGCGACGCCAAGCGCGTCTGCACCGGCTGCCCGGTGCGGGCCGAGTGCCTGGAGTTCGCGCTCGCCAACGACGAGCGGTTCGGCATCTGGGGCGGCCTCTCCGAGCGGGAGCGCCGCCGGGTGCGCCTGCAGCGCCGCGACACCATCAGCGCCTGATCGTCCCCGGCCGCCCGCCGGTGATCCTCGTACCCTCGGAGGGGTGACCTCCGCGCCGGTAAGCACCGTTGCCCTGGACGACCGCTTCGCGCGGGACTTCCCGGAACTAGCGGTCCCCTGGCGGGCCGAGGAAGCTCCCGACCCGCGGCTGCTGGTGCTCAACGAGCCGCTCGCCGCGGAGCTGGGCCTGGACGCCGCATCGCTGCGCAGCGCCGAGGGCGTGCGCCTGCTGGTCGGCAACCTGGTCCCCGACGGCGCCACACCGGTGGCGCAGGGCTACGCCGGGCACCAGTTCGGCGGGTTCACCCCCCGCCTGGGCGACGGACGCGCACTCCTGCTCGGTGAGCTCACCGGCCCCGACGGAGCGCTGCGCGACCTGCACCTGAAGGGCTCCGGCCGCACGCCGTTCGCCCGCGGCGGCGACGGCCTGGCCGCGGTGGGCCCGATGCTGCGCGAGTACGTGGTCAGCGAGGCGATGCACGCCCTCGGCATCCCGACGACGCGCGCCCTGGCCGTGGTGGCGACGGGCCGCCCGGTGCGCCGCGAGACCCTGCTGCCCGGCGCCGTGCTCGCCCGCGTCGCGAGCAGCCACCTGCGGGTGGGCAGCTTCCAGTACGCCACCGTCCTGGGCGACGTCGAGCTGCTGCGCCGCCTCGCCGACCACGCCATCGACCGTCACCACCCCGACGCGGCCGGCGCCGAGCACCCGCACCTCGCCCTGTTCGACGCGGTGGTCGCCGCCCAGGCCGAGCTGGTCGCCCAGTGGATGCTGGTCGGCTTCGTGCACGGCGTGATGAACACCGACAACACGACCATCTCGGGCGAGACCATCGACTACGGCCCGTGCGCCTTCCTCGACGCCTACGACCCGGCCACCGTCTACAGCTCCATCGACCACAGCGGGCGCTACGCCTACGGCAACCAGCCCGCGGTCGCCCAGTGGAACCTGGCCCGGCTGGCCGAGGCGCTGCTGCCGCTGCTGTCCGACGACCAGGACCGGGCCGTCGCCCTCGCCGTCGAGTCCCTGGGCCGCTTCGGCCCGCTGTACCAGACCGCCTGGACCGCCGGGATGCGCGCCAAGCTGGGCCTGCCCGACGACGTCGAGGACTCCGTCGTGCGGCCGTTGGCCGAGGAGCTGCTGGCCTTGCTCGCCCGGGACCACGTCGACCTCACGGCGTTCTTCCGCGGGCTGGGGTCGGCGGCGCGGGGGGACGTCGAGCGCGTCCGGCTGCTGTTCCTCGACCTGGCCGGCATCGACGACTGGCTGGGGCGCTGGCGGGCGCTCGCCCCCGACGCCGCGGCCATGGACGGCGTCAACCCGGCGTACATCCCGCGCAACCACCTCGTCGAGGAGGCCCTGGACGCGGCGACCGACGGCGACCTGGCGCCGCTGGAGCGGCTCCTGTCCGTGGTGACCGCCCCCTTCGACGAGCGGCCGGGGCTGGAGCGCTACGCGGAGCCCGCCCCGCAGGACTTCGGCGCCTACCGCACCTTCTGCGGGACCTGAGCACGGGACCGGAACCGCCGGCCCCGTCGCGACGGGTTCACCCCGGCCGCGCCGGGTAGTCGCGATCCGTGCCACGAGAGATGGACCCCCGGGACCCGGAGACCCTGTACGCCGAGGGGCCGGTGGCCCCCGAGCCCCCCGACGACGACGTCCCCGACACCTCTCCCCTGCCCGACTCCGGCGGCACCGGTCCCGGGCCGGACGACCTCGACCGGCTGCTCTGACGGCCGGCCGACCGGCCGGTGCCGGTGCCGGTCAGTCAGATCCGGGCGGCGGGCGCCACCTCGTCGCCGGCCGGCTCCGTCGCCGTGGCGGGGGCGTCGTCGTCCTCGTCCTCCGGGGCGGCGGTCTGCTCACCGGCGTCCCCGTCGTCGTCCTCCGGCGGGGTGGTGGACCCGGTGTCCCCGTCGTCCTCCGGCGGGGTGCTGGACCCGGTGTCCCCGTCGTCCTCCGGCGGGGTGCTGGGCTCGGTGTCCCCGTCGTCCTCCGGCGGGGTGCTGGGCTCGGTGTCCCCGTCGTCCTCCGGCGGGGTGCTGGGCTCGGTGTCCCCGTCGTCCTCCGGCGGGGTGATCGGCTCGGTCGTGCCCCCGTCACCGTCGGGCGGGCTGCTCGGCCCGGCGATGACCTCCCCGTCCTGCGGCGGGGTGCTCGGGCCGGCGACATCCCCGCCGGGGGACGTCGTGGGCGTGCCCGTCGCCGGATCCGCGCTCTCCTCCGCCGGGCCGCGGGTCGACGCGCCGCTCGGCACCGGCTCCTCGGCGACCGGCACCTCCGGGGCAGGTGCCACGGGCTGGGGGCGTCCCACCGGGATGGCACCCCCACCGGTCGACGGCGCCACCTCCGGAACCGTCACACCCGGCCGGACAGCGACACCGAGACGCACCTCGTCGCCGGGGAGCAGCATGCCGGCGGCCGGCTCGAGGCGGGTCACCGTGCCCGGGGCCTGCTCCGCGGTCGCGTCCTCCTCCTGCCGCACCGTCAACCCGAGCGCGCCGAGTTCAGCGGCCACCTCGGCGGCCGGGCGGCCGAGGTACTCCTCCGGCGCCAGCACGACGCCCGCGGCTGCCGAGGGGGTCGAGACGGCGCCGGCGGACCGGCCGGCGCCCGCGTCCCCACCCGGATCCGGGATGATCCACAGGGCGCCGCCCCCGAGCAGGAGGAACGCCGCCAGCGGCGTCGCGACGGCCAGGGCCGGACGACGGCCGGCCCTCCCGGGCGCCGCCCGGGTGCCCCGGGACGGGGGGCGCGCCGCCCGCACCGGGCGCGTGACCAGCGGCCGGCGACCCGGTGCGGTCCCCGCCGGTCGGTGGATCGCCTCCTCGATGGCCGACAGGAAGGCGCCGCCGTCCCGCGGCCGCTGCGCCGGGTCCTTGACCAGGGCGGCGTCGATCAGGGCGCGCACGCCGGGCGGCAGCTCGGCGGGAAGGGGCTCGGGGTGCTCCTGCACCTGCTTGAGCGCGACCGTGACCGGGTTGTCGCCGTCGAAGGCGGCCTGGCCGGCCAGCGACTCGTAGCCGACCAGACCGAGGGCGTAGACGTCGCTCGCCGGGCTGACGTGCTCGCCCCGGGCCTGCTCGGGCGACATGTACTGGGCGGTGCCGACCACCTGCCCGGTGCCCGTGATCGGCGCGCTCCCCGCCGACCACGAGATCCCGAAATCGGTCAGCTTCACCGTGCCGTCCCGGCCGAGCAGGATGTTGGCCGGCTTGACGTCACGGTGGACCACGCCGGCCCGATGGGCCTCGGCCAGCCCGGCCGCCGCCTGCCGCAGCAGCGAGAGCGCGGCGGCGGTGTCCAGCGATCCCACCTCGGCCAGCCGAGCCGACAGCGGGGGCCCCTCCACGAGCTCCATCACCAGGTAGGCCAGCCGCTCGCCGGTGTCCTCGGCGGTCGTCTCCCCGTAGTCGAGGACCGCGGCGATGTTGGGGTGGCTCAACGCCGCCGCGTGCCGGGCCTCGGAGCGGAAGCGCGCCGCGAACACCGGGTCGTCGGCGTACTCGCTGCGCAGCACCTTGACCGCCACGGACCGGTGGAGCTGCAGGTCGCGCGCCCGCCAGACCTCACCCATCCCGCCGACGGCGATGAGCTGCTGCAGCTGGTAGCGGCCGTCCAGGCACCGTCGGCTGGTTCCGGCCGTGGTCACTCCCGAGTCCCCTCGTGTCGGTGCCGAGAGGGCGCCTCCGCGCTCCCCCGTACTCGTACGTCCTGCAGGTGTGCCCGCCCGGAGGGGGTCTGAACCCCGGCGGAGCCGACGAGGTGGAACCCATCCGGCCCCACGCGCCGCCGCGGTGCCGGCCGCGGATCCGCCTGCGGGCTCTCGTACCGTGCGTGCCGGCCGGCCGCAGCGGCCTGCCGCACCGAACGACAGGAGCACCCATGAACACCGGCGCCGTCCTCATCACCGGCGCGAGTTCCGGCCTGGGCGAGGAGATGGCCCGGCAGTTCGCCGCCCGCGGCCACGACCTGGCGCTCTGCGCCCGGCGCACCGATCGGCTGGACGCCCTCGCAGCGGAGATCCGCCCGGCCACCGGCCGGCGGGTGGAGACCGCGGCGCTCGACGTCACCGACGCCCAGACCGTGCCCACGGTCTTCGCCGCGTTCGCCGCGGCGTTCGGCTCGATCGACCGGGTGGTCGTGAACGCCGGCCTCGGCAAGGGAGCGCCCCTGGGCACCGGCCGGGCCGAGGCCAACCGCGAGACGGCGATGACCAACTTCGTCGGCGCGCTGGCGCAGACCGAGGCGGCGCTGGAGATCTTCCGCCGCCAGGGCCGCGGGCACCTCGTGCTGATCTCCTCGATGTCGGCGCTGCGCGGCATGCGCCGGTCGATGACCACCTACGCCGCCACCAAGGCCGGGGTCGCGTCCCTCGCCGAGGGGCTGCGGGCCGAGCGGATCCCCGGCCTGGACGTGTCGGTGATCTACCCCGGCTACATCCGGTCGGAGATGAACCAGCACGTGCAGCAGCGGACCCGGTTCATGGTGGACACCCCGACGGGCGTCCGCGCCATGGTGGCCGCCATCGAGGCCCGGCGGGCCACGGCCTACGTCCCCGCATGGCCGTGGGTGCCCATCGGGCTGGCCATGCGGGTGCTACCGCTGTCCGTGGTCCGCCGGCTCACCTAGGCACCGCCGCGGGGCGGCGGGGTCAGTTGTAGTTCACGTGCACGTGGTCGAAGTGGTTGGCCGTCGCGCTGCCCCGGTTCTCCATCGCCTGCCACGATCCGCCCGGGGACGAGAGCATGCGCTGCTGCCAGATCAGGTAGTCCACGCCCAGCTCGGCCCAGTGGGCGCGGTGGTAGGCGACGATCGCGTCCCCGAGGGCGGCGTCGGACATCACCATGTAGTCCAGCGCCAGGCCCGAGGGGTGCCCGCCCGGGTCGGCGGCGCTGGCCCGGGTGCCGCCGAGGGTGATCCCCGCGGCGCCGGGCACGTTGCTGACCACCGCGTCGGCCGCGGCCTGGGTCTGCGCCTTCACGCTGCCCGCGGTGTTGGAGATCCGGGCGACCGCCGTGGCCGCCACGGAGGCGGCGGTGGTGGCGGCGGCCCGGGCCTCCTGCGTGGGCGTCGCCGCGGCGGGGGGCGCGGCCGCCCGCTCGGCGGCCCGGGCCTCCTCCGCGGCCTTCTCCTCGACAGCCTTCGCCTCGGCCTCGGCGCGGGCGGTGGCCTCGGCCTCGGCGCGGGCGGTGGCCTCCGCCTCGGCCGCCTGCCGGTCGAGCTCGGCCTGGTCGGCCGCGGCCTGGGCCTGCTGGGCCGCGACCTGCTCGGCCTCGCGGCTGCTGCGGCTGGCCGCCAGGTCCTGCAGCGGGGCGAGGTCCTCGGCGACGTCGACCGGGCCGGAGCGGGAGGTGAGCCCGAGCTCCTGGGCGACGCTCACCGACTGCGAGGTGCCGGCCTCGGCCTGGGCGCCCGGGTCCACGCCGACGAGGGTGTTGACCAGGAGGGCACCGGCGGCGGCGACCCCGAGGTAGAGCGCCGGACGGCGGAGGCCCGAGGGCGGGCGACGGCGGAGGACGAGCGGGCCACGACGGCCCGAGGTGGTGGTGCGGGGATCCATGGGTTCGGGGTGCTCCGTTGGTGCGGCGGGATCGGCCGGGCGAGGCGGACCGCGAGGGATGCGGGCTGCGGACCGGCGCCGGGTCGCGGGGCCACCGGGCACCGGCGGCTCGGCCGGCGGTTCATCGGTGGCGGGGGGCGACCGGCGGGACGCCGGGTGCGCGTGCGGTCAGGTCCGGGGACGCACCGGGGGGCGGCGGTGCCGGCGGGCGCGGGGTGGTGCGGCGGTGCAGGGGCGCGCCATGCGGCGGCTCTCCGTTTCTTCCGTCGTGCCGCCTACCGGGTTAGCTGACGGATTCGGACGGGAAGCAGCCCTACCCGCACCGGGACGTGCCCGGTGCGCGATTCACCCCAGAACTTCGGTGGGTCCCCGGCTCGCCCGCAGCTCGAAGGCGGCGGGCGACTCGGCGGCGCCCGGCAGACCCTCCCCGGATGGGGAGAGAACGATCGGCCGGGCTCCGCCACGGTAACCGTCGTTATGCAGTCGTGACAATGCGGAAGCGGTCACTTCCGCAGATCGTGACGCGTGTCGCGCCACGTCTCCTGCCCCGTCGGTGGTGTATGGCAGGCCGTCAGCCGGCGTCGGCCCAGGCCCGGACGACGGCGACGTCCAGCGGGAAGTCCACCGGGAAGGCGCCGAACAGCAGCCGCCCGGCCGTGGTGGCCGCGGCGCGCACCGCCTCGACCACGTCGTCGGCCAGGTGCTCGGGGGTGTGCACGACCACCTCGTCGTGGAGGAAGAACGCCAGGTGCGCCCGGGTCTCCAGCGGCCCGTCGCCGCCCAGCCGCCAGAGCCGGTTGCGGAGGTCGGCCAGCCAGCACAGCGCCCACTCCGCTCCGGTGCCCTGGACGACGAAGTTGCGGGTGAACCGACCCCAGGCGCGGCGAGCGCGGTCGCGGTCCTCCCGGGAACCGGCCTGCTCCGCGGCGTCGCCGAGCCCGTCCGCCCGCTGCGCCCAGGCCGCGCTGGGCGACGGCGACCCCCGGCCCAGCAGCGTGTGCACCACCTCGCCGCGTTCGCCGGCCCGGGCGGATTCCTCGACCAGGCCGATGGCGCGCGGGTAGCGGCGGGCGAGCCGGGGCATCATGCGGCCGCTCTCCCCGCGGGTGCCGCCGTACATGGCCCCGAGGATGCCCAGCTTGGCCTCCGCCCGGGTCGCCACCGCGCCACCGGCGACCATGCCCGCGTAGAGGTCCGAGGCCCGCGCCGCCTCGGCCATCGCGGTGTCCGCGCTCATCCCGGCGAGCACCCGGGGCTCCAGCTGGGCCACGTCGGCGACGACGAACCGCCAGCCGTCGTCCGCGACCGCCGCGGGGCGGATCAGCGTGGGCACCGAGAGCGCACCCCCGCCGTTGGACGCCCACCGACCCGTGACCACCCCACCCGGCAGGAAGGCGGAGCGGAACCGCCCTCCCTGCACCCAGGCCTCCAGCCAGCTCCAGCCGTTGGCCGTGAGCAGCCGCATCAGCTTCTTGTACTCGAGCAGCGGGGGGACGCACGGGTGCTCGAGCTGCTCGAGGGTCCACGAGCGGGTGTCGGCCACCGGGAGGCCGGCCTGCTGGAGTGCCCGCAGCAGCTCGGCCGGCGAATCGGGGTTGAGCGACGGGGTCCCCAGCGCCGCGCGGATCTCGCCCAGCAGCCGCTCGAGCACCGCGGGGCGCCCACCGGTTCCCGGGCGCGGGCCGAGCAGGTCGGTGAGCAGGCGCTCGAGCACGTCGGCCCGCCAGGGCAGGCCCGTGTGCGTCATCTCGGCCGCCACCAGGGCGCCCGAGGACTCCGCGGCCAGCAGCAGGGCGAGCCGGCCCGGCCGCGCGGAGGCCGCCACGGTCACCTGCTGGCGCTCGTGCTCGGCCAGGGGGTCGAGCCGGTCCGCCGGGTCGGCCAGCGGGAAGAGGGCGGACTCCGGCGGCGGGCCGGGCTGCAGCACGTCCCACCCAGGGGTGTCGTCCCCGGCGAGCAGCTCCTGGGCCGCGAACGGGGACCGCCGCAGGATCGCGTGGCCGAGCCGCAGGTCGGTGCAGCGCTCGACGCGGACTCCCGCCGCCAGCAGCGCGGGGTACCAGCGGGTGGTGTCGTCCCACACCCAGCGGACGGGTGCGGCAGCGGCCTCCCGCTGTGCCACGACGGCGGGCAGCCCCCCGGCCGCGACGCGGGTGACCGACCCCGTCGACCCGTCGTCGACGAGCTCCGTCATCTCCACCGCGGACTCGCGGCGCCGGAGCAGGATCCGCTGCACGCCCGCAGTGTCGCCGACGGAGCCGACCGATCCGCCGGACGGCCCCGACGCATGTCCCCGGTGCGGGAGCGCGCGAGGACGGCGGCCGGCGCGACGCGACGCGACGCGACGATGGAGCAGGGGGTGCTCGTCGCGACAGGCCGCCATCACGACGGACCCACGACGTCGAGCAAGGTCAGCGCCCGGCGTCCACCCCCGCCGCCTGCAGGTAACGGCCGAGGGCGGCGCTGTTGTCCTGCAAGCAGGCGATCCGCGCGTCGATCTCGCGCCGAGTGGCCACGAGGGTCGCGATGAGGTCGGGGCAGGGCTCCAGCTCGGGCCGCTCGCCCCGGGCGCATGGCAGGACGTCGCGGATGACCTCGGTGGACAGACCCGCAGCCAGCAGCCCTTGGATCTGGCTGACCGTCAGCGGCGCGTCGCCGGGGAACTCCCGATAGCCGTTGGCCGCGCGCGCCGGGGTCAGCAGCCCCTGCTCCTCGTAGTAGCGCAGGGCTCGCGGACTGGCGCCCGTCCGCCGAGCCAGCTCACCGATGCGCACGGCGCTCTTCCCTCCGCCCTTGACCTTCACGTCGACGTCAGACTTTACGGTCGCCGCCATGTCCACCGATCAGCGATCCCTGCGCCTGCCCCGCGCGGCCACTCCGGCCCTGCCCGCTGTCGTCACCGGCACGGGACCGGTCCTCCTGCTCCTGCACGGCGCCGGCGGCAGCCCGCAGGACAACTACCCGTTCCTGGACGACCTGGCTTCCGACCACACCGTCGTAGCGCCCTACCTCCCCGGCACCGCCCCCGCTCCACTGCCCGATGGACCACTGGACGTCGACCCGGTCGCCGACCAGGTCGTCGCCACCGCGGACGCCGCGGGGGTGGACACCTTCGCCCTGTCGGGCTACTCGCTCGGCAGCGCCCTCGCGATCCGCGTGGCCGCCCGACACCCGGAGCGGGTCACCGCGCTGGTTCTGACCGCCGGCTTCGCTGCCGCCCGCCCGTCGCTCGCGGCGACCAGCCGGCTGTGGCAGCGGCTGCTCGAGCAGGACCCCGTCGGCGCCGGCTGGTTCGTCGCGGCCCTGTTCCCCGGGGATGCCGCGCTCCACGCCCTCGGCCGGGACGCCACCGCCCAGCTGGCCCGGGACGTCACCGAGCACCTACCGGCCGGCGCACGCGCGCAGGTCGAGCTGGTCGGTCGCGTCGACGTCACCGCCGACCTGCCCCGGTTGGCCGCACGCCGTCTTCCGGTCACGCTCCTCGTCCCCACGCGCGACCGGCTGGTCGACCCCGCACATTCCGCAGACCTCCAGGCCGCCCTGCCGCACGCGGTCCGACACGAGCTGACCACGGGTCACGACGTCGCCGGCGAGGCCCCGATCGCCTGGCTGCAGATCCTTCGAGCCGCGGGCACGACGCCCTGATCCCCCGCGGCGCCCCCGAACCGACCACCGCCCCCGCCGACCCGCCCGTCCGGGAGGCGCCTAGCCGAGCAGCCGGCGAAGACAGCGGACGGGCGTGGCGAGGACGGCCCGGGCGACGTGCACGCCCAGCCGCAGCAGGTCGGCGTAGTCGGGCGGACGGACGGTGGCACCCGCCCCTGGCCGGCCGGGAGACGGCCGGTCGTCCGTCGCCACCCGGGCCGCGGCGACCGGCGGGGCCGGCGCCGGTGTCTCGGTGAGGAGCAGGTCGACCGCCGACCGGCGTCGTGGGGCCCGGAGCGAGTCGAACGACGGGATGGCCGGCGCCACCGGACCGTCCTCCTCGGACGGCTCGCCATCGGTCGGCTGCCCACCGGCCGGCCCGCCCACCGCCGCGCCGGCGCCCGGCAGCTGGGCCGGCGGCTCGGGGACGACGGCGCGGATCGCCGCGACCAGGCCCGGTCCGAGGCCGGCGACGTCGCTGAGCTCCCGCCGGGTGAGCGCGGCGAGCGCCTCGACGTCGGTGATCCCCGCCCGGGTCAGCGCGCTGACCGCGCGCGTCGGCAGACCCAGGTCACGGATCGTCCCGGCGGGCTGTCCCGGTGAGCTGGTCGGCATGTCGGCCAACCCTAGCGATGCCGGCCCGCGGTCGCGCCGGCGGCGGCAGCCCGGTCAGACCTCGGTCACCTCGTAGGTGTGCCCCGCCGCGCGCAGCCGCTCCACGAGCACCTCCCCCAGCGCCGTCGCCGGCGTCAGCGAACCGGCCCGGTCGGGCAGCCGCTCCCCGTCGAGGGCGAGCGCCAGCGCGGCCTCCCCGAGCATGACGGCGGTGGCGGCGTACCCCGGGTCGCCGCTGCCCGCGGCGGTGGCGCGGTAGCGGCGGCCGCTCTCGGTCGTGGCGTCGACCACCATCCGGAACCAGCCCTTCCGCCGCACGGCCTCGCTCGGGCCGGTGCCCGGCGCGGGGAGCACCCGGTCCAGCACCGCACGGGTGGGCGCCAGGCTCATGGCGGACACGGTGGCGACCAGCCCGGCGGAGACACCGGCCGCGGCGACGGCGCCGAGCGGCCCGCGCCCCACCCCCATGACCTCGCCGTAGCGCATGTCGCGCCCGTACGCCCAGCCCTGCAGCGCGTTGCTCCGCCGCACGATGCGGGTGTTGAACGGCGCCATGACGAAGGCGGCCGTCCAGCGCCCGTCGTCGGTCCGGCGTGGCAGCGCACCGTCGAGGGGCTGCGGGGTGTCGGGCTCGGCAGCCCGGTCGGGGCTCAGGCCGAACGGGTCGCCGACGACGCGACGCAGCGACGGGTTCTCCTGCATCGCCTCCACCTGGGCGCGCATCGAGTCGATCGTGCCGCCGCTGAGCCCGCCCCGGGCCGTGGCCACCAGCTGGACGTCGCGCAGCCCTCCCGCACCGTCGGCCGCGGCCCGCCGGCCCAGCAGGAGGGCGCTGAGGTCGGAGGGGATGGAGTCGTAGCCGCAGGCGTGGACGAGGCGGGCGCCGGTCTCCCTGGCGACGGCGTCGCAGCGCTCGATGGCGTCACGGACGAACAGGATCTCCCCGGTCAGGTCGGCGTAGTGCGTGCCGGCCCGGGCGCAGGCCTCCACCACCGGCAGCCCGTAGCGGGCGTAGGGGCCGACCGTGGTGACCAGCACGCGGGTGCTGCCGGCGAGCGCGGTCAGCGACGCGGGATCGGTCGAGTCGGCCTCGACCAGCGCCCAGTCGCGGCCGGCGGCCGGCAGGGCGTCGCGGACCTCCTCGAGCCGCCGCCGGGAGCGCCCGGCCAGCGCGATGCGGGTTCCCTCCGGGGCGTGCTCGGCCAGGTAGGCCGCGAGCAGCCGCCCGACGAAGCCGGTGGCCCCGTAGACGACGAGGTCGTAGGTCCGTGCGTCTTCAGCCATGCGGCCATCCTGACCCGCCCGGGGAGCGCGGGCAGCCCGCGCTCACCCCGGGCGCCACCTCACGGCGAGGTCACGGAACGGCACACGGGTCACTCCGACCTCCCCCGTGCGCAAGGAACTGCGGGGAGGTGCCGATGGAGGTCGCATGGCAGTGCGGCTCGCAACGGTGCGGACCGCGACCCGGCAGCAGGTCGCGGCCCAGACGTCGACGTCCCCGTGGTGGCGGTCGGCGGTGGTCTACCAGGTCTACCTGCGCTCGTTCGCCGACGGCAACGGCGACGGCATCGGCGACCTGGCCGGCCTCCGCTCCCGGCTGCCGTACCTGGCGTGGCTGGGGGTCGACGCGGTCTGGATCAACCCGCACTACCCCTCCGGTGGTGCCGACGGCGGCTACGACATCGTCGACTACCGCGCCGTCGACCCCGAGTACGGCGACGTCGCGGACCTGGAGGCGCTCGTCGCCGAGGCCCGCGCGCTCGGCCTGCGGGTCGTGCTCGACGTCGTCCCCAACCACACCTCCGACCGGCATCCCTGGTTCCAGGCCGCGCTGGCCGACCCGGACTGCCCCGAGGCGTCGCGGTACCACTTCGCGCCCGCGTCGGAGGAGCCGCCGAACAACTGGCGCTCGCTCTTCGGCGGCCCGGCGTGGTCGCGCACCCCGGACGGCCGCTGGTACCTGCACCTGTTCGCCCCCGAGCAGCCCGACCTCAACTGGCGCGACCCCGCCGTCGCCGCCGACTTCGAGCGGACGCTGCGCTTCTGGCTCGACCGCGGCGTCAGCGGATTCCGCGTCGACGTCGCCTACGGCCTGTTCAAGGACGCCGGCCTGCGGGACAACCCGGGCGCCTACTCCCCCACCCTGTTCGGGCACGGCCCCGAGCAGGCGATGACCTGGAACCAGCCCGAGGTGCACGACGTCTGGCGCCGCTGGCGGTCGATCTGCGACGAGTACCCGGAGACGATGCTCGTCGGCGAGGTCTGCCTGGCCGATCCGCACGAGGTGGCCCTCTACTCGCGGCCCGACGAGATGCACCAGTCCTTCAGCTTCCGCCTGCTGAAGTCCCCGTGGTCGACGGAGGCCTTCGCCGACGGCGTGCGGAGCGCGCTGGACGCGTTCGGGCAGGTGGGCGCACCCGTTTCCTGGGTGCTCGGCAACCACGACAAGGACCGGCAGGTCACCCGGTTCGGTGGTGGTGCCGTGGGCACCGCCCGTGCCCGCGCCGCCGCGCTGCTCATGCTGGCCCTGCCCGGCTCCGCCTACGTCTACGCCGGCGACGAGCTGGGCCTGCCGCAGGCCGACGTCCCCGACGAGGCCAAGCGCGACCCGATCTTCTTCCGCAGCGGCGGCGCCCGCAGCGGACGGGACGGCTGCCGCGTGCCCATGCCGTGGAACCCCTCGCCCGGCGTGGGCTTCTCCGCCGGGACGGCGGCCGAGCCCTGGCTGCCGATCCCCGACGAGTGGAGCCGGTACGCGGTGTCCCGCCAGGCGCGGGACGGCGGGTCGATGCTGACCCTCTACCGCCGCGCCCTGGCGCTGCGCGAGGCCCACCCGGCCCTCGGCTCGGGCGAGGCCACGGTCAGCACCCGGGGCGACGTCCTCACCGTCCGGTGCACGGCCGCCGACGGCAGCGTCGTCCGGTGCGTGGTCAACATGGGCACCGGGACGACGCTCGTGCGCACGCGCGGCACCGTGCTGCTGGCGTCGAACACCAGCGTGCGGCGGTCACCGGGCACCGTGGCGCTGCCCCCGCACACGGCGATCTGGCTCGCCGAGAGCTGAGCTCCTCCCAACGGGGTATGTCCGCGCCCTGGGGTTGGAGCCGTCGCGGCGACGGGCCGATGGAGGTCCGGTGACCAGCGTGGCGGAGAGATCCGGTGGGGAAGGCGGCTCCGTCGTCCCCGCACCGGCTGCCGTCGATGCCGGGGCCGTGGGGCTGTGGGAGCGGATCGCCGAGCTGGAGGACCGCTCCCGATTCGACGACGACGGCTTGGAGGAGCGGGCCGAGCAGGCTCTCGCCGACGCTCGCGAGGTCGGGACGGCCGAGCTGGAACAGCGCGCCCGGCTGGTCCAGGCCGACCTGGTGCGGCGCCGCGGCAACATCGCCGAGGCAGGCCGGCTGGCCCGGGAGATCCAGCGCTGGGCTGCCGACCGCGGCTTCCGCTGCCTCCTGGCGCGCAGCCACTTCGTGCTGGCCGCGGTGTTCCAGGAGCTGGGCGATCTCTCCCTGGCGCTGGAGAACGCCGTCCGCGCCGTCGAGCTGCTCGACGAGGACGTCCGGCCCCAGCAGCGGATCGACCACCACGCCCGGCTGGCCGACTGCCTGGGGCTCAACGGCGACCTCGCCGCGCGGGAGCGCTACGACCACGTGCTCCAGCTCGCCGACGAGATCGGCGACGTCGACCGGCAGGTGCTGGTGCTCAACAACCGCTCCTACTGCGAGATCCTCTCCGGTCACTTCGAGGAGGCCCTGGTCTGGAGCACGAAGCTGCAGGACCTCGCGGCACGGCACGGCGTCCCCCTCCGAGTCGGTCGGCTGGACACCGTCGGCCGCGCGCTGCTGGAGCTGGACCGGCTGGAGGACGCCGAGGCCGCACTGCTGCCCGGTCTGCACCCGGAGGTCCTCGACGCCTCGCTGGACGGTGACGCAGGCGCGGACTTCCTGCTGACCCTCGCCGAGGTCCGCCGCCGCCGGGGGCACCTCGACCGGGCCCGGGACAGCCTCGACGAATGCCTGCGCCGCTGCGAGCGGTATGGGCTGACGTCCATCCGCGTGCGCGCCCGCCGGGAGAAGGCCGAGCTGCACGCCGCCGCCGGGGACTTCCGGGCCGCGTACGAGGAGCACCGGCAGTACTCCGACGAGCTCGTCGAGCTCCAGTCGGCCGAGCGCGACGCCCGGGCCCGGGCGTTGCAGGCCATGTACGAGACCACCGAGGCCCGCCAGCAGAGCCGGCGGTACCGCGAACTGTCGCTGCGCGACCCGCTCACCGGCCTCTACAACCGCCGCTACGTGGACGACGAGCTGCCGCGCGTGCTGGCCGCGCACCCCGGCGAGGTGACGGTGGCGCTGCTGGACCTCGACCACTTCAAGCAGATCAACGACACGTGTTCGCACGAGGTGGGCGACCGGGTGCTGCGCACCGTGGCGGAACTCCTCCAGGCACACGGCCGTCCGGACTCCGGCCCGAGCGGCGCGTTCGTCGCCCGGCTCGGCGGGGAGGAGTTCCTGGTCGTGCTGACCGGCACGGACCCCGCCACCGCGACGCGGCACCTCGAGGACCTCCGCCGGGCCATCGCGGAGCACCCGTGGGGAGAGCTGACCGGTGGCCTGCCGGTGACCGTCAGCATCGGCACGGCCGGCGGCGGCGCCACCGCGGCGGATGCGCTCGGCCGGGCCGATGCCGCCCTGTACACCGCCAAGCGGCGGGGTCGGGACCGCGTCGTCGCGTCCTAGGTCCCGTCCCGCCGCGCGACGGTCAGACCGGTTCGACGCCGAACACCCCGGCCAGCCGCTCGATCTTGCGCGCGCGGGCGAGCCGGGGCAGGTCGCTCCCGTCGCGGATCACCTGACCGCGGGCGTCGAAGTCGGCGAGGAAGTCCCGCGCCCACGCGACGTCGGAGGGGGCGGGGCTGATGACCTCGTTGATGACCGGCAGCTGCTCCATGTCCAGGCACAGCTTCCCGGTCAGCCCCAGGGAGACGGTGACCGCGGACTGCTCCCGGAGCACCGGGAGGCTGCTGCTGACCGTGGGGCCGTCGATCGGGCCGGGGAGCCCGCCGATGCGGCTGGCCACCACCAGGCGCGAGCGGGGGTAGGCCATGGCCAGGTCGTCGGCGCTCGTGCCGGTGTCGCGGCGGTAGTCCCCGCTGCCGAAGGCCAGCCGGAACGCACCGCGGGCGCGGGCGATGTTCACGGCCTCCTCGATGCCGAGCGCGGACTCGACCAGGGCCAGGACCGGCGTCGCGCCGCCGAGGCGGTCGAAGGTCTCGGTCACGTGCTCGGCGGCCTCGGCCTTGGCCAGCATCACGCCCAGCAACCCCGGCACCCCGGCGAGCGCGGCGACGTCGTCGGCCCAGAACGGGGTGGAGTGGTCGTTGATCCGCACCCAGGCGCTGTTGCCCTCCTGGGACAGCCAGGCGATCACCCCGTCGCGGGCCTCGCCCTTGTGCGCCGGATCGACGGCGTCCTCGATGTCCAGCACCACCTGATCGGCTCGCGACGCGTGCGCTCCGTCGAACAGCTCCGTGCGGGCGCCGTTCACCAGCAACCAGGAGCGGGCGTCCTCGGGGCCGACCCTTTTGCTTCTCACCACCGGTCCATCCTCGTACGGATCCGCTCCCGGCACCGCCCGGCGCGCCCGCGCCGATCCGTTCGGATGACCTGACCGGTCCCCGCACGCAGGTGTTCCCCGGTCCCCCTCGGGTACGCCGGGCAGGCACGGACGACCCCGAACGAGAGGAGCAGACGTGACCGAGGGAGACCTGGAGCAGACCGGCACCGGCGACGCCGCCAAGCGCATCGGCCAGGCGCCGACGACCACCGATGTCACCGACCCGGAACGCTCGTCCCGCAACACCGCCGCCGGCTCCGGTTCCGAGCCCGGCGAGGGCCCCGTGCAGCCCGCGGCCGACGAGGGCGTCGACCCCTCGGCGAGCATCGAGCCGCACAACGAGGGCCTGGCCTGAGCCCGCGGCCCGTCGCCGGCTCCCCTCGGGGGCGGGCGACGGGCCGCCGTCAGACCCCGGCCACCCGGGGGGCGACCTCGGTACCCAGCAGCTCGATGCCGCGCAGCAGGTCCTCGTGCGCCAGCCGCGGGTTGGTCATCTGCAGGGCCACCCGGTCCACGCCCCCCAGTTGCTCGGACACCCGCAGCAGCTTGGCGGCCACGGTCTCCGGGTCGCCCATGAAGAAGGCGCCGTCGGGCCCGCTGGTCGCGTCGAACTGCGCCCGGGTCGGGGTGGCGAAGCCCCGCTCCCGGGAGATCTTCGCGAACATCTCGTGCCAGCCGGGATAGATCGTGTCCGCCGCCGCCTGGGTGCTCTCCGCGACGAACCCGAACACGTGCAGCCCGACCTGCAGCGCCTCGGGCGGGTGCCCGGCGTGCTCACCAGCCCGCCGGTACAGGTCCACCAGCGGGGCGAACTGCCGCGGCTCGCCACCGATGACCGCCACCATCAGCGGCAGCCCGAGCAGCCCCGCCCGGGCGAAGGACTCGGGGGTGCCGCCGACGCCGACCCAGATCGGCAGCGGGTCCTGCAGCGGGCGCGGGTACACCCCCTGACCGGTCAGGGCCGGCCGGTGCTTCCCCGACCAGGTGACGTGCTCGGACGCCCGGATGCGGAGCAGCAGGTCCAGCTTCTCGGCGAACAGCTCGTCGTAGTCGGCGAGGCTCAGCCCGAACAGCGGGAACGCCTCGGTGAACGACCCGCGGCCCACCACGAGGTCGATCCGGCCCCGGGAGATCAGGTCGAGGGTGGCGAACTGCTGGAAGACCCGGACCGGGTCGGCGGCGCTGAGCACCGCGACCGCGCTGCCGAGGCGGATGCGGGAGGTGCGCGCCGCTGCGGCGCCGAGGATCACCGGCGGCGCGGAGTCGTAGTACTCGCTGCGGTGGTGCTCCCCGATGCCGAAGGAGTACAGCCCCACCCGGTCGGCGAGCTCGATCTCCTCCAGCAGGTGGGCCATCCGCTCCTCCGGGCCGATCAGCCGCTCGGTGCGCGGGTCGGTGACCGCCGCGACGAAGCTGTCGACGCCGACGTGCATGGCCTTCCTCCAGGAGTTCGGTCGGGGGCGGGGCCGGGTGGTCCCGCCCCCCAGTCAACACCGCGGCCGCGCGGGGCGCGCCCGCTCGGCGGGGTGCTCCTCCCCAGCACCGCGTCCCACGTCAGCCGCGCCGCCGCCCGGCGGTCGACGACGATCGCGTCACCGGCCTCGGCGGGCGCGTCCCCCAGCCCGGCGAGGTACCGGCGCCACCGACGCTCGTGGCGCCGCATCCGGGCGTCGGGCAGGGTCCGGCCGCGGGCCCGCTGTCCCTCCTGGGCGAGCTCGGAAGGCACGTCGAGGAGCACCAACCGCACCGACCGGCCGGCGCTGCGGGCCGCCCCCAGCACCGCCGCCCGCCATCCGGGGCTGGTCCAGGGATCGGTGAGGACGACGACGGGCGACCCGCCGGCGACATGCCGGAGGACCCCCCACCGGTGCACCAGGTGCACCCACGGGCGGAGCAACCGGTAGGGCACGCCGATGTCCGTGCCGCGGATCCGGGCCGCGACGTCCTCGGAGTCCAGGGCGGTGAGGGCACCGCCACCGTCGTGGGCGAGCAGCCGCCGCAGCAGCGTCGTCTTCCCGCTCCCCGGCAGCCCGGCGACGACGATCAGGCTGGTCCCGGTCACCGGATCACCCCCGCGCCCCGTGCTCACCATGCCGCCTCCTCCGTCAGCCGGGGCCGACGGTGCGCTGCGGACCTCCCGTCGGCGTGTGAGCCGGCTGGGGAGCGGCTGTGCGTCTCCCGGGAGCCGGGCTAGCGGGAGACGCGAACCGACGCCGACGTGAGCGTGCAGGGACAGCGTGTGTCGGTGCCCGTGGACACCGCCGCGCTCGGGGACCTGGCGCGGCGGCCGCCCTACCCGGGTGTCCGCCGTGCGACGGACTTCCCGCCCCACCGCGCCACGGGCCAGGCGAGGACGGCGGTGACCGCGGCGAGGGCCGCTACACCGAGGACGGCGGTCCGCAGGCCCGCGGCGCCGGCCAGCGCACCGACGTACACCGGCCCCAGCACGAAACCCAGGTAGGCAGTCGCCGCGACGGCGGAGGTGGCCCGGCCGCGGAGCTCCGGCCGGATGTTCCGGAGCGCCTCGCGGAGCAGCGTCGGGAAGAGCACCGACGTGCCCGCCGCGGCCAGCGCCAGCCCGGCGAGGGCGGGAACCGGCGTCGTCGAGCGGGCCAGCAGCAGCGTTCCGGCGGCCGCCGCGACCGCGCCGCCGGTGAGCACCGGCGCGGGGGGCAACCGGCCTGAGGCGCCGGCCGCGAACCGGGTCAGGGCTGAGACCCCGGCGAAGACCGCCGGTGCGGCGGCGGTCAGGCCGCCGGCGACGGAGATCTCGTCGGCCAGGAAGACGGCGCTCCACGACTGGTGGGCGTTCTCCACCGCGAAGGCCAGCGCCCCGACCAGCCCCGTGCCGACGAGCGGCAGTGCCCACGACGGCGCGCGACCGGCAGCCGGTGCGTCGGGGGGCGAGGAGCCAGCGGCGGGCGTGAGCCGCACGGTCCACAGCGAGCGCGCGGCGACGAGCGCGACGAGCACGACGAGCGCGAAGGCGACGCCCACGGGTGTTCCCGCCGCCTCGAGACCGCCGGTGACCAGCGCACCGGCCACCACGGCGGTCGAGAAGACGCCGTGGGCACGGGTCAGCACCGGCCGGCCCGCGGCGCGCTCGGTCGCCCCGGCCACCGTGTTGACGCCGACGTCGGCGGCTCCGGAGGTCGCCCCCAGCAGGAGCAGCAGCGCCGCCAGCGAGCGCAGGTCCGCCGCAGCGGTCGCCACGGCCACCCCGCTCGCCGCCATGAGCACGAGCGCGATCCCGGCCACGCGGCCGCCGAACCGGTCCACCGCCCGGCCGGCGAGCAGCATCGCCGGCAACGCGCCGGCCCCGATGCAGAGCAGCGCCGCGCCCAGCTGAGCCTCCCCCACGCCGGTCGCGTCCCGCACGGCGGGGAGGGCCGCCCCCCACGTGCCCCACAGCGCACCGAAGGCCGTGAAGCCGAGGTAGGCCGATCGGGCGGTGGGGGACGTGGCGAGTTTATCGATACACACATGGCTAGACTAACCGCGTGGCAGGCAGACCGACCATGTCCGACGTCGCCCGTGCGGCCGGCGTCTCGGTGATGACGGTCAGCTACGCCTACAACCAGCCCGGCCGGGTCGCGCACGCCACCCGGGAGCGTGTGCTGCAGGCCGCGACCGCCCTCGGCTACGCCGGCCCCGACGCCGCCGCCCGCAACCTCCGCCGCGGCCGTGCCGGCAACCTCGGCGTCGTCCTCGGCGAGCACCTCACCTACGCCTTCGCCGATCCGCAGGCCACGGCCTTTCTCGCAGGGATCGCAGAGGTCTGCACCGGGCACGGACTGGGGCTCACGCTGATCCCGACCACCGGAGGACCCGCCGACGTGCAGCGCGTCCGGGAGGCCGCCGTCGACGGCTTCGTCGTCTGGACGACCGTCGACGACGACCCGGTCCTGGCCGCGGTCGCCGCCGCCCACCGCCCGGCCGTCGTACACGGCGGACCGGCGGTCGACGGCATCCACCTGGTGACGATCGACAACCGGGCCGCCGCGGCAGCCATCGGGACGGTAGGGCTGCGGGGCTCGACCCGTCCCGCGGTGCTCTCCTTCCCCCTCGACCGACGGCGCGAGCCGGGCCTGGTGCTCGGACCGGACCCCGGGGCCGCGGCGTTCCCGGTCACCCGCGACCGACTGGCCGGCTACCGCGACGCGGTCACCGCCGCCGGCCTGGACTGGGCCGGCGTCCCGGTCGTGGTACTGGCCCGGAACGACCCCGCCGAGGCCGGACGGGCGGTCGGGCGGTTGCCGGCCGCCGCGGACGCCGTGCTCGCCATGGGCGACCAACTCGCACTGGCCGTGCTGCGCGCCACCGCTCGGGCGGTCCCCGGCCAGCTCGCCGTCACGGGGTGGGACGACTCCCCCGGCGCGGCCGCCGCCGGGCTCACCACCGTGCGGCAGTCGCTGCAGGATCAGGGCCGGCGCTGCGCCCGGCTGCTGGTGGGCGACGCGCCCGGCCCGGAGCCCACGTGGACGGTGGTCGAGCGCACCACCACCCGCTGAGCGGTCAGCCCGCGGGCGGGACCACCCGGTCCAGCCAGGCCAGCAGGTCGGCGATGACCTCGTCCCGGTTGGTCTCGTTGAACACCTCGTGCCGGGCACCGGGGTACGCCCGCAGCGTCACGTCGCGCACCCCGGCCTCGCGCAGCCGGTCGACGAGGACCTGGACGAGCGCCAGCTGCCCGTTGAGCGGGTCCGCATCCCCGACGGCGACGTACACCGGCAGGTCGCCCCGGATGCCGCGCAGCCGCTCGGGGTCGGCCAGCTGCCGCCCCGACAGGAACATCTGCCTGCTGTCCGCGGCGGCCAGGCCGAACCCGCACCGCGGGTCGGCGACGTAGGCGTCGACCTGCGCCTCGTCGCGGGAGAGCCAGTCGTAGTCGGTCCGGGCCGGCGCGAACGGCGCGTTGAACGCCGAGAGGTCCGTCGGTCCGTCGAGGTCGACGGCGGGCTCGAGCAGGTCCAGCACCGTCGTCCCGGTGAGCACCAGGGCGGCAAGGTCGGCGGAGTGGTCGAGGACGTACTGCTGGGCGGCGAAGGAGCCCATGCTGTGGCCCAGCAGCACCAGCGGGACGTCCGGCAGGTCGGCGCGCACGTGCGCGGTGAGCCGACCGATGTCGCGCACCAGCTCGTCCCAGCCGCCAAGGCCGAGCTCTCCCCAGTGGCCGTCCTGCGCGGTGGCGCCGTGCCCGCGGTGGTCCTGGCCGACCACCACCCAGCCGGCGCCGGTCAGCGCGGCCGCCAGCGGTTCGTAGCGCAGCAGGTGCTCGCCCATCCCGTGGGTCAGCTGGACGATCCCGCGCGCGGGACCGGCGGGGTCCCACCGGTAGGCGGTGACGCGGACGTCGGAGGCGGAGTCCAGGGAGAAGGTCTGATCCGGCATGCCGGGAGGCTACGGGTGCCCGCGGGCCGGCTCAGCTCGACTCGGCGATCCGCTTGATCGCCGCGAGGGTGGCGGGGATGCCCTCGTGCGCCTGCCGGGTGCGGAGGGCGATCTGCTCGTCGGCCCGCTCCCCGTAGCGCTCGGCGAAGAGGGCCAGCCCACCGGGCAGGAACTCCCACGACTCGGTGAGCTCCGTCCCGCCGGCGACGGGGGCGAGCGTGAAGCTCCAGTGCACCAGGTTGCCGCCGACGACCCAGGCGAACTCCCGGCCGCGGTCGGCCACCACCACCTGCGAGCGCGTCTCCCAGGTCCGGTCCGGGGTCACGTTGCGCCCGCTGAACCAGTCCCCGACCGCGCCCGACGCACCCTCGTCCCACCAGCACTCCCGGCAGACGGGGCTCCACTCCCCGGTGCGGGTCACGTCGGAGACCAGGTCGTACAGCTCCTCGGGCGACGTCGCGACGGTGATCGACCGGGAGTGGCGCAGCTCGCTCATCGGCGCAGTCTCGCAGGCGCCATGCGTGGTCGCGCGGGCCCGCCGGGTATGCGCGCCGCGTGGAAGAGCTGCTGCAGGACGTCGTGGACGTGCTCGTCGTCGTCGTGGAGGCCTGCGGTGCCGCCGTGATCATCATCGGCGCCGTCTGGGCGTTCATCCGGTTCGCCTGGGCCGGCCTGCGGCACCGCGACGTGCACGGCTTCGTGCCGGTCCGGCTGACGCTGGGCCGCTTCCTCGCCCTGGGGCTGGAGTTCCAGCTCGCGAGCGACGTCCTGCGCACCGCCGTGGCACCCAGCTGGGAGGAGATCGGGCAGCTCGCCGCCATCGCGGCCATCCGGACGGCGCTGAACTACTTCCTCGGCAAGGAGATCGCCGAGGAACGCCGCGAGGTCGCGGAGGACCGCGAACGGTCCGGGCGGGGATCGGACCACGCCGCGTCGCCGCAGCACACGGCCGGGACGGCGCCGGACCGTCGGGGGCGGCCGGGGTGAACGCCTGGCTCGCCACGGTCACCGGCCTGGCCGCGCAGGTGGTCGTCGTGCTCGCCCTGCTGTCCGGCGCGCTGGTGCTGGCAGTGACCCGTTCGCCGGCTCCGGCGCTCGCGATCACTCTCGACCACCTCGTCGCGGCCGGGCTGCTCCGGCTGGCCGGCGAGCCGAGCTGGCAGGCGATCATGACGGCCGCGGTGGTGATCGCGATCCGGCACCTGGCCGGCTACTCCCTGCGCCACGGGGCCGCGTCGTGGCGGAAGGGGCCGGGCCCCCGTGCCGGCCGGTCGCCCCTGACCCCGCGGCGGCTGCAGGACGAGGTGCACCGCGCCCTGCACCCCGCCTGGCGGCGGTGACACCGTCGTCCTGGGGCACCTGTGGGCCACGACCCGGCTCCCCTGACCCGGTCCGCGGTCCCGGGGGTCAGGACCGCCCGGGCTCCGCCGACGCCGGCGTCTGCCCGCCCTCCAGGTCGCCCTCGGTGTCGAGGTAGGCCTGCTGGAGCTCGGCGAGCAGCGCCGGATCCGGCTCGGCCCACATCTTCCGGTCCACCGCCTCGAGCAGCCGCTCGGCGATCCCGTGCAGCGCCCACGGGTTGCTCGTCTCCAGGAACTCCCGGTTCTCCGGGTCGAGCACGTAGGTCTGGGCCAGCTTCTCGTACATCCAGTCGGCGACCACACCGGTCGTGGCGTCGTAGCCGAACAGGTAGTCCACGGTCGCGGCGAGCTCGAAGGCGCCCTTGTAGCCGTGCCGTCGCATGGCGGCCAGCCACTTGGGGTTGACCACCCGGGCGCGGAACACCCGCGCGGTCTCCTCGGACAGCGACCGGGTGCGCACGTGCTCGGGCCGCGTCGAGTCACCGATGTAGGCCGCGGGCGCCCGGCCGGTGAGCGCGCGGACCGTGGCCACCATCCCGCCGTGGTACTGGAAGTAGTCGTCGGAGTCGGCGATGTCGTGCTCGCGGGTGTCGACGTTCTTGGCCGCGACGGCGATCCGCCGGTACGCGGCCTCCATGTCCGGCCGCGCCTGGACGCCGTCGAGGTCGCGGCCGTAGGCGTAGCCGCCCCAGACGGCGTAGACCTCGGCGAGGTCGGCGTCCCCCCGCCAGTTGCGCGAGTCGATCAGCGGCAGCACCCCGGCCCCGTAGGCGCCGGGCTTCGAGCCGAACACCCGGGTGGTGGCCCGCCGCCGGTCGCCGTGGGCCGCCTCGTCCGCGTCCACGTGCGCCTTCACGTAGTTGGCGTCCGCCGGCTCGTCGAGCCCGGCGACCAGGGTGACCGCGTCGTCGAGCATGGTCACCACGTGCGGGAAGGCGTCCCGGAAGAAGCCGCTGATCCGCACGGTGACGTCGATCCGCGGCCGCCCGAGCTCGTCGAGCGGAACCGGCTCCAGCGCGGTGACCCGCCGCGAGGCGTCGTCCCACACCGGCCGGACGCCGAGCAGCGCGAGCACCTCGGCGACGTCGTCGCCGGAGGTGCGCATCGCCGAGGTGCCCCACACGGAGAGGCCGACCGAGCGGGGCCACTCGCCGGTGTCGGCGCGGTACCGGTCGAGCAGCGACTCGGCCATCGCCGAACCGGTCTCCCACGCCAGCCGGGAGGGCACCGCGCGCGGGTCGACGGAGTAGAAGTTGCGCCCGGTCGGCAGCACGTTCACCAGCCCGCGCAGCGGGGAGCCCGACGGCCCGGCGGGCACGTAGCCGCCCTCGAGCGCGTGCAGCGTCGCGTCCAGCTCGTCGGTGGTGCGCGCCAGCCGCGGCACCACCTCGTCGACGGCGAACCGCAGCACCGCGGCCACGGCGTCGTCGTCGTGGCCGAGCACCTCCCGGACGACGTCGGCCACGGCGTCGGGCGTCCACCCCCGGGCCTCCATGCCGGCGACGAGGGCCTCGGCCCGCGCCTCCACCTGGTCGGTGGCGGTGCGGCCGGCGGTGCCGTCCTCGGTCAGGCCGAGCGCCTCGCGCAGCCCGGGCAGGGCGACCGAGCCGCCCCAGATCTGGCGTGCCCGCAGCATCGCCAGGACGAGGTCCACGCGGTCCTGCCCCGACGGCGGGGTGCCGAGCACGTGCAGCCCGTCGCGGATCTGCGAGTCCTTGATCTCGCAGAGCCAGCCGTCGACGTGCAGGATCATCTCGTCGAAGTGGTCGTCCTCCGGCCGCTCGTTCAGCCCGAGGTCGGCGTCGAGCTTCGCCGCCTGCAGCAGCGTCCAGATCTGCGCGCGCACCGCCGGCAGCTTCGCCGGGTCCATGGCGGCGACGTTGGCGTGCTCGTCGAGCAGCTGCTCCAGCCGGGCGATGTCACCGTAGGAGTCCGCCCGGGCCATCGGCGGCACCATGTGGTCGACGAGCGTGGCGTGCGCCCGTCGCTTGGCCTGGCTGCCCTCGCCCGGGTCGTTGACCAGGAACGGGTACACCAGCGGCAGGTCGCCGATGGCGGCGTCGGGGCCGCAGGAGGGCGAGAGCCCGACGGTCTTGCCCGGCAGCCACTCCATGTTCCCGTGCTTGCCGACGTGCACCAGCGCGTGCGCGCCGAACACCGAGCGCAGCCACCAGTAGGCCGCGAGGTAGTGGTGGGACGGCGGCAGGTCGGGGTCGTGGTAGATCGCGATCGGGTTCTCCCCGAAGCCGCGCGGCGGCTGCACCATCACCACGACGTTGCCGGCGCGGAGCGCGGCGAAGACGATCGCCTGGTCGTCGCCGGAGCCGTCCACGAAGAGCGAGCCAGGGGCCTCACCCCAGTGCTCCACCATGGCCTCGCGCAGGTCGGCGGGGAGGGTGTCGAAGAAGCGCCGGTACTCGGAGGCATCGATGCGGACCGGGTTCCCGCTCAGCTGCTCCTCGGTGAGCCAGTTCTCGTCCTGGCCGCCGGCGGCGATCAGGGCGTGCACCAGGGCGTCGCCGTCGAGGTCGGCGACGCCGGGCAGCGCGTCGGGGCCGTCGAACGGGCCGATGTCGTACCCGGCGCCGTGCATGGCGGCGAGCAGCCGGACGACCGAGGCCGGGGTGTCCAGCCCGACCGCGTTGCCGATGCGGGCGTGCTTGGTCGGGTAGGCGCTGAGCATGACGACGATCCGGCGCTCGGCGGGTGGGGTGTGCCGCAGCCGGGCGTGGGCGACGGCGGTGCCGGCCACCCGTGCGGCCCGCTCGGGGTCGGGCACGTAGTGCGTCAGGCCGTCGGCGTCGGTCTCCTTGAAGGAGAAGGGCACGCTGATCAGGCGGCCGTCGAACTCGGGGATGGCGACCTGGTTGCCGACGTCGAGCGGCGACAGCCCGTCGTCGTCGGCGAGCCACTCCTCGCGGGAGCGGGTGAGGCACAGCCCCTGGATCACCGGCACGTCGAGCTCGGCGAGGGCACCGACGTCCCAGGCGCCGTCGTCGCCGCCGGCCTGCGCGGTCGCCGGGCGGGAGCCGCCGGCGGCCAGGACGGTGACCACCAGTGCGTCGGCGGTGCGCAGGGTCTCCAGCAGGTCGCCGGGCACGCTGCGCAGCGAGCTCACGAACACCGGCAGCGCCCGGCCACCGGCGTCCTCGATCGCGGTGCACAGCGACTCGACGAACGCCGTGTTCCCGGCCAGGTGGTGGGCGCGGTAGTAGAGCACCGCGACGGTCGGGCCGGTCCCCCGGGAGCTCCGCTCGAGCAGCCCCCAGTCGGGCGCGACCGACGGCGGCTCGAACCCCTCCCCGGTGAGCAGCACGGTGTCGGAGAGGAACCGGTGCAGCTGGGTGAGGTTGTCCGGCCCGCCCTGCGCCAGGTAGCCGTGCGCCTCGGTCGCCACGCCCATGGGCACGGTGGAGAGCTCCATGAGCTCGGCGTCGGGCAGCTGCTCACCGCCCAGCACGACGACGGGGACGCCGGAGCCCAGCAGCGGCGCGAGCACCTCCTCGTACTGGCGGCGGACGCCCAGGATGCGGACGACGACCAGCTCGCTGCCCTCCGTGAGGGCAGCCATGCCGGCGGCGTCGAGGCGGGCGGGGTTGCCCAGCCGCCAGTCGGCGCCGCTGGCGCGGGCGGAGAGCAGGTCGGTGTCGCTGGTGGAGAGCAGGGTGAACACGTGTGTGCGGCCTCCCTCGGGGTCCGCGCCCCGGGTCGTCGGGCACGGCAGCCGGAGTGTCTGGCTCGCCCCCGCTGCTCAGCGCAGCGCGGGCTCACAGTGGCGGGACCGCGCCGGGTTCGCACCGGCTTCCTCGCCGCACTGCCGTGTTGTGCCGCAGACGCTACCGGGCGGTCCCGCGACCGTCTCAGCCGTCGGTCCCGACCCCGTCCCAGTCGACGACGCGGTCGGCCACCGCGTCCACCAGCGGGCGGTCGTGCGAGATCGCGAGGACGCCGATGCCGGCCGACCGGCAGTGCTCGAGCAGCAGCCGCCAGATCGCCGCCTGGGTGACCGGGTCGAGGCTGGCGGTGATCTCGTCGGCCACCAGGTGGCGCGGCCGGGCGAGCAGTGCCCGGGCGAGGGCCACGCGCTGGAGCTGGCCGCCGCTGATCTCGTGCGGGCGGCGGTCCAGCCAGCCGGGCTCGACCAGCCGCGGGTCCAGCGCCGCCGGCTCGTCGGCCGGCGCGCCGGTCGCGGCGAGCACCTGCCGGACCGTCCAGCGCGGGTCCATCGCCCGCTCCGGGTGCTGGAAGACGAGCTGGACCGGGTGCGGTGCCCGACCGGACCGTGGCTCCCGGCCGTCGAGGGTGACCCGGCCGCGGTGCGGCCGCGCGAAACCGGCCAGCACCCGCCCCAGGGTGCTCTTGCCCCCGCCGCTCGGACCGCACAGCCCGACCACCTCGCCGGCCTCGATCGCGAGGTCCGCCCCGGCGAGCACCCACGGGCGGTCGCGGCCGTAGCGGAACCAGACGTCCTCGGCGCGCAGCATCACGCCTCCGCCGGCACGCGGAAGCCGTGCGCCGGCAGCGCCTGCCACATCGCCCGCGTGTAGGGGTGGGCCAGCCGCTCCCCGGTCCCGGTGAAGTCGGCGGGGCGGGCCTCGTCCACGGTGCGCCCCTCGCGGCAGATCACCACCCGGTCGGCGACCTCGACCGCGGCCTCGAGCTCGTGGGTGATGAGCACGACGGCGCAGCCGTCGTCGGCCAGCCCGCGGAGCTCGGCCAGCGTCGACCGGACGGTCGCGGTGGGCAGCCCGGTGGTCGGCTCGTCGGCGAGCAGCAGCCGGGGCCGGCTCATCGTCGCCATCGCGACCAGCACCCGGCGGGCCATGCCGCCGGAGAGTTCGTGCGGGTACCGGCGGAGCACCTCCGCGCCGAGGCCGCGCCGCTCCAGCGCCTCCGCCGCGGCGCGGCGCGGATCGGGGTGCCCGGCCAGCCGCGCCGACCGCCGGACCTGGCGGCCGACGGGGCTGGTGGGGTCGAGGAAGGCCGCCGACTGCGGCAGCAGCGTGGCCTCACGACCGGCCAGCCGGCGCCGGTCCTCCGGCGCACGCACGGTGCCGTCGAAGGCGATCGTCCCCCGTTCGACGGCGTTGGGCGGCAGCAGGCCCAGGACGGCGTGCGCGAGCAGGCTCTTGCCGGCCCCGCTGGCGCCGACGAGGGCGACCACCTCTCCGGCCGGGGCCACGAGGTCCATGCCGGCCAGCGCGGTCACCGTCCGGCGACGCAGCCCCCGCTCGTACTGGACGAAGTCCACCTCGAGGCCGCGGACCTCCAGCAGCGCGCTCACAGGTGGGCGCTCCGCGGGTCGAGCAGGGCGCGGCCGTTCTCCCCGATCGTGTCGACGAGCTTGACCACGGCCAGCAGGCACAGCCCCGGCAGGACCGCGAGCCACCACGTCCCCGCGCTCAGGTAGCGCATCGCCTCGGCCAGCAGCACCCCGATCGAGGGCTCACCGGGGTCGACGCCGAGCCCGAGGAACGACAGGGCCGCCTCGTGCAGGATCGCGTGCGGGAAGAGCAGGACCGTGCCGACGACGAAGTGGCCGGTCAGGTGGCCGGCCAGGTGGTGCCGGGCGATCCAGCCGCGACCGCGGCCGAGCTGCCGGGAGACGGCGACGTAGTCGGAGTAGACGACCTCGCGCGCCCGGCCGCGCAGCACCCGGGTCAGCGTCGGCCAGTGGGTCAGGGCCACGGCGAGCACCGTGGCCCGCGTGCCGCCGCCGAGCGCGAACGCGAGCAGGATCAGCAGCACCAGGTGCGGCAGGGCGAGGAACAGGTCGACCAGCCAGCTCACGACCCGGTCGACGACGCCGCCGAAGACCGCGGCGGCGCAGGCCAGCACCAGCGCGATCCCGGCGGAGATCAGCGCCGCACCCGTTCCGACGAGCAGGCTGAGCCGGAGCCCGGCCAGGACACGGGCGAGCACGTCCCGGCCCAGCGGGTCGGTGCCGAAGGGGTGCTCGGCCGACGGCGCCAGGTTGCGGTCGCCCAGCTGGGTCGTGACGGCGTCGTCGGCCGCCAGCCCCCCGGCGACGAGGACGGCGAGCACCACCACCAGGGACAGGCCGGTCCAGGCAAGGGTGCGGCGGCGGCGGTCACCGAGGAACCCCGGCCGGACGGCCGGCTCGGCGGCGACGGCGCTCATCGCACCCCCTGGCCGGCCGGGGACGGAGCGACCGGCGACGCCGCCCGATCGGGCAGCTCGTCGGGCGACGGGGAGCGGGGCGCGAGCACCGGGCCGCGCAGGCCGCGCCGCGCCCGGCGGGCGCCGGCGAGGTCCGCCGAGACCCGCGGGTCCAGCCGCGCGTGGACGAGGTCACCGAGCTGGTTGCCGACGAAGACGAACACGGTGGTGAACAGCACGATGCCCAGCAGCAGAGGCACGTCCTGCCCCAGCGCGGCGGCCGTCGTCGCCGCGCCGAGGCCGGGATAGGCGAACACCTGCTCGGCCAGCACGGCGCCGCCGAAGAGCTCGCCCAGCGAGCTGAACTGCAGCAGCACGGCCGGCGCCGCGGCGTTGCGCAGCACCCGGTGGACGACGACGCCGCGCGTGGACTCCCCCTGAGCGCGGGCGAAGGCGACGTAGTCGCTGGCCAGCGCCTCGACGACCGCGTGCCGGGTGTGCAGGACGACCGGGGCGATGCCCACGACCGACAGCGTCAGCGCCGGCAGCGCGAGGTGGTGCAGCCGGTCCAGCAGGGTCACGTCCTCGGCGAGCGTCCCGACCGGGACGGCGCAGCACACCGGCGTCCACCCCAGCTGGACGGAGAAGACGTAGAGCAGGAGGAGCCCGACCCAGAAGGTCGGCGCGGAGGCCAGGGTGTAGGCCCACCAGCAGATCGCCCGGTCGGCGAAGCGTCCCCGCCGCGCCCCGGCGAGCACGCCGAGCGCGAACCCGACCAGCCCCGACAGCAGCCAGGCGGTGGCCATGAGCGCGAGGCTGGCGAGGAAGCGCTCACCGATGACGTCGGCCACGGGCTGGCCGAACGTCAGCGAGCGGCCGAGGTCGCCCTGCACGACCTGCCCGAGCCAGGCGGCGAACCGCTCGGGCGCCGGCTCGTCCAGCCCCCACCGCTCGGCGATCTGCGCCCGCTGCTCCGGGCCGATCGCGGCCACGTCCCCGCCGACGTAGGCGTTCACCGGGTCGACCGGTGAGTGGACCATCAGCGTGAACGAGGCGACCGCGACCGCCGCGAGGAGGAGCACGAGCCGCACCAGCCGGCCGCCCACCCACCGCAGCACCGGTCGAGCGCGGCTCAGCAGCTCCACTGCCACCCGGCGATGCCCGCGGTGATCGGCCAGCCGTGCCCGTGCGGTTCGACCTGCGTCGAGCCGAGGTCGAGGCACTCGTCGACGAAGTAGGTGTGGTCGAGGTTGACCAGCCACGCCCAGGCGGCGTCCCCCGACGGCCCGAAGCCGGTGCCCTCGCCGTCGTACTGGGCGGCCCGCCAGTGCGGGATGGCGCTCTCCTGGTCGGGCGCGGTCATCGCCGCCTCGAGCTGCTCGTCGACCGCCGGGTTGGCGTAGAAGCCCGGGTTCCAGTACTCGACCCCGGCCTGGCGCGAGGAGTAGAGGTTGTACATCTCGGTGGGGTCGTGGCTCCCCCAGCCGAACAGGACGGCGTCGGCGTGCAGCCGCTGGTCGATGACGTCCCAGCTGGCGCCGTCCGCGGTGACCTCGATGCCCACGGGCGCGAGCATGTCCGCGACCGACAGCGCGAGCGCCTGCCGCAGCGAGTCGCCCGCGGGGTAGAGCAGTGTGAACGCGGCCGGGACGCCGTCCCGCTCGCGCACGCCGTCGCCGTCGGAGTCCACCCAGCCGGCCTCGTCCAGCAGCTGCCCGGCCCGCTCCGGGTCGGCGTCCTCGATCGCCGCCGCCGGCTCCGCCCAGGGCAGGCCGTCGACCGGTCCCGTCGCCGGGGAGCCGAAGCCCTCCAGGACGCCGTCGACGAGCGCCGCCCGGTCCACTGCGTGGTTGACGGCCTGGCGGATCGCCCGGTCGGAGGTCACGTCGTTGCCGATCGGCTGCCCGTCGTCGGTGGTGCGGCCCTCGTCCGGCACGTACGGGAACATGATCCCGCGGTTGTCGACCGACGGGACGGCGACCAGCCGCATGCCCGGTACCTGGGTCGTCGCCAGCGCGGACGGGACCGCCGCCATGTCGACCTGGCCGGCCGTCGCGGCCGCCAGCGAGGTGTCCTCGCCGGTGAACTGGAAGACGATCCGCTCGAACTCCGGCTGCTCGCCGTAGTAGTCCTCGTTGCGGTCCACGATGAGCTGCTGGCCCTCGTCCCACTGCACGAAGCTGAACGGCCCCGAGCCCACCGGGTCGCGCGCGTAGTCCGGGCCGTGCGCGTGCTCGGGCACGATGCCCAGCGAGACGAGCCGGTTGACGAAGGTGCTCTGCGGTCGCTCCAGGCGGAGCTCCACCGTGTCCTCGTCGACGGCGACCGCCTCGGCCAGCGCGGTGACGTCGGTGAGGCCGCCGCTCCGGCTCGCGGTGGTGAACGTGTAGGCGACGTCGTCGGCGGTCACCGGCTCGCCGTCGGTGAAGCGCGCGTCGGTGCGGATGTCGACGGTCCAGACCAGACCGTCCTCGCTCACCGACCACTCGGTGGCGAGGTCCGGGACCAGGTCGAGGTCGGCGTTCCGGCTCAGCAGCGTGGACTGGAACAGTGGCGAGCCGTACCGGCCCCAGCCGAGGGTCGGGTCGAAGCCGTCGTCCGGCTCACCGCCGATGGCCAGACGCAGCTCGGTCGGCGCGGCGTCGGCGGCCGGTGCGGCCGCTCCCCCGCCGCCGCAGCCGCTCAGCGCGACCAGGGCCACCGCACCCATCGCGGCGACGCGCCCCGCCGGCCACTCCCCGCCCATGCCCGCTCCCGTGCTCGACCTGCTCCGACCCTGGGCCTCCGACTCTATTGCAAAGTCTTTGCAACAGACTCGTCGGTGTCGGTACCGGTGCCGCCCGGCGCATCCGGATGGGACCGCCCGGCGGAAGCAGGGGTGTCGAACGGACCACCGAGGGAGTCGTCATGGCACTGCGTCCCCACCTCCGCCGCACCGGCCCCCCCGCCGGGGCCCCACCGACGTCCGGCGCGGCCGCCCCACCGGCAGCCGGCACCCCGACGCCGCCGGCGTCCCGGACCCGCCGGGCGCCCTCCGCGCCGCCCGCGGGTGGCCGCAGCCCGGGCGGCGACCGGGTCCTCGCCGTGCACCGGATCGGCGCACTGCTCGTCGCCGCGGTGATCGCGGTTTTCGGCATCCTCGGCTTCGCCGACGGGCTGGAGTTCTTCTCGACCGACGGCGAGCGGATCCTGGGGCTGTCGTCCAACGGCCTGCTGTCGACGATCTCGGTGGTCACCGCCGCCGTGCTCGTCGCGGCGGCCCTCCGCGGGGCCGCACATCGCGTCGACGGTCATGATCGTCGTCGGCGTGCTGTTCCTGGTCTCGGCGCTGGCCAATCTGGCCGTGCTGCAGACCGGGTTGAACGTGCTCGCGTTCCGCTTCGCCAACGTCGTCTTCTCGGTCGTCGCCGGACTGGTCCTGCTGCTCCTGGGAGCCTACGGGCGGGTCAGCGGGAACCTGCCGCCCGACAGCCCCTACGCCCGCCCCGGCAGCGATGCCGGCGGCGATGACCCGGCCGCCGACCACCCCTCCACCCCGGCGGAGTTCGCCGCCGAGCGGGCGATGCGGGACGCCGAGGTGGCGGTGGTGCAGCACACCGCCACCCTCGACCAGCAGCGCCGCGTGGCCGCCATGTCAGCGGCGCACAGCCGGGCGGAGCGCCGCCGGATCTGGCTCTCCTTCGACGAGCCCACTGGCGGGGCGATGCCTCAGGTGGCCGACCAGTAGCCGACCGCGGAGTCCCGGTCCCTGGCCACGCCGAGATGCCGGCGCAGGTGCGTGGCCAGCGCCCGGGTCGCGGCCGCCTCGCAGGGACCCAGAACCAGTCCCGCGACGGGTCGGCCCCCGCGGACGCCGATGGGCCCGCCGCCCAGGCGGCGGTCACCGCGTCGCGCAGCGCAGCCCCGGGCGCGGCGCGGTCGCGGTCCACCCGCAGGACCTCGTGCCCACGGCGGCGCGGACCGGTAGTTCGCGGTCGGACGGGTGGCGTGCGGCGCTGGTCCGGCGCATCGCCGGCCTGCCGCTGCTCGCGCCCCTGCACCGCCCGGCCGACGGCCGTGCGCCGCGTCGTCGTGGAGCCGGACGCCGGCAACGAGCTGGCCCTGGAGCGCGTCCGCCGGACAGGGTTCGAGCTGGGGCCGGAGGTGGACCTGCCGCAGAAGCGCGCGCGGCTGGCCTTCCTGCACCGGGAGACCCTCGAGGCGTTGAGCGGTGCGGCAGGCATATCGGGCTGACGCGCCCGGTCGGCCGCCCTAGCCTGCCGCGGTGGCCTACGACCCGCTGGCGGAGAGCATCGCGCTCATCGAGCGCGGTGTGCCGGACTCCCCGCCGCGGATCAGCCGGCGACGGCGGTTCGCCCCGCTGGCCGTCGACGTCGACGGGGACGCCGCCTGCACCCTCTTCGCCCGCCGCAGCGTCGGCTGCGCGGTGCAGGAGACCTGGGTGCTCGTGCGGCGCGGCGCCCAGTGGGCGCTGCTCGGGGGCGGCGGGGGCGGCGGGTTCGACGACGACCTGGCCGACCGCCCCGCCGCCGCGGCCCTGGGCGGTCACCTCCTCTGGCGCGGCGGTGGCTCGTCGCTCCGGAACGCCGGGCGGCTGCTGCCCTGGGGTGCCCGGTACATCACCTACGCGGTGCTCCGGGCGAGCGCGGAGGTCGACCGGGTCGTCGTCGGTCCACGGGAGATCCGGGTGCCGCGGCACGGGCACCTGGTGGTGGTCTGGGACGGCCCGCCACCGGTCGCGGAGGCGCTCGCCGCCGACGGCCGGCTGCTCGCCGCCCGTCGGGTGGACCTGCGGCGCCGCCGCCTCCCCGAGGCGTACCGCGACCCCTCCTGATCGCCCGACCAGCGCGGATGCGCCGTCCGGACTGGTCAGGGCCGGATCGGCCCCCTACCGTGGCCGGGTGCGGCGGGGAGCGCAGGACGACCGGCGAGGAGCCGGTCCCTCCGGGGCAACCCCGGGGTCTCGCAGCAGAGCAGGGCGATGCGTCACCCGCCGGACGGCGCGCTCCGCGCACGTCCCGGCGCCTCCGTCACGGAGCGGCTGCCCTCCCCGCCGTCCCTCCCGGCGGCCCGGCCGGTGACGGCGAACCGACGCGCCGAGGTCACCGCCAGCGGCGTCGCCACCGCGCTGCTGGCGGGCGCCTGGCGGCGGCGGGAGATGGTGCGCCGGGTCGCCGTCGCGCTCGGGTACCCGCGGGCACCGCGCTGGGTGGGCGCCCTGGTCGGCGAGGTGCTCGACGCCTACTGGCACCCGCCGGCCGACCGACCGCGGGAACTGGCGGCCTTCCTCCGCACGACGGGGGGCTGGGCCCGTGGCACCGCGTCCGGGCCGCCGCCCCGGGTGGTGCACTGGGAGCCGGTGCCGACCGCCGTCGTCCGACCCCGGCTGCCCACGGTGGAGCTGCCCGACCTGAGCGCCCTGGCCCGGCTGCTCGACCTCGACCAGGGCGAGCTGGCCTGGTTCGCCGACGCCCGCACCCTCGAGCGCACGGCGCCCGAGCCCCTGCGCCACTACCGCTGGCGGGCGGTGGACCGGCCCACCGGCGTCCGGCTGCTCGCCGCACCGAAGCCCCGGCTGAAGGAGATCCAGCGGCGGCTCCTGCGGCACGTGCTCGACCCGGTCCCGGTGCACGGTGCCGCGCACGGCTGCGTGCCCGGCCGGTCGGTGCGGACGGCGGCCGCCCCGCACGCCGGCGCCGCCGTCGTCCTGCGGATGGACCTGGAGCACTTCTTCGCGAGCGTCCCCGCACCCCGGGTCCACGGGCTGCTGCTGGGCCAGGCCGGCCTCCCCGAGCCGGTCGCGCACGCGGTGACCGGCCTGGTCACCACCGTGGTGCCCGCCGCGGTGTGGCGGCGCATCCCGCCGCCGGAGGACCCCGTGGCCCGGGAGCGGCACCGGCGGCTGGGGACGCGGCTCGCCGTGCCGCATCTTCCGCCGGGTGCGCCCACGTCCCCGGCCCTGGCGAACCTGGTCTGCTACCGGCTGGACCGCCGGCTCGCCGCGCTCGCGGCGACCTTCGGCGCGACCTACACCCGCTACGTCGACGACCTGACCTTCAGCGGCGGCACCCGGGTGGGGCGCGGCCGGCTGGCCCAGCTGGTGGGTGAGATCGCCCGGGAGGAGGGCTTCCGGGTGAACGCCGTCAAGACACGCGCGATCGGCTCGGCCCGCCGGCAGGCAGTGCTCGGCGTCGTGGTCAACGAGCGCCCGGCGCTGCCCCGCCGCGAGCGGGACGCGCTGCGCGCCCTGCTGCACAACTGCGCCACCCGCGGCTGGACCACCCAGCTCCGCGGCCGCGACCCCGCCGCCTTCCGGGACCACGTCCTGGGCCGGGTGGCCTGGGCCGCGTCGGTCGACCCGGCGTCCGGGGCGCGGCTGCGCGCGCTGGCCGAGCGCATCGACTGGAGCTGACCGCCGACGGCCCGGGCCGGCCCGGGACGTAGCCTCGCGGGCGCCATGTCATCAGCCGGGCTGCCCACGCCTCCCCTCCGGGACCGGGCCGACGCCTGCCCCGGCGCGCTGCAGACCCACTCCGCCGCCGACGGCGAGCTGGCGCGGGTGCGGGTCCCCGGTGGAATGCTGGTGGCCGACCAGCTGCGCGTCCTCGGCGCGGCCGCCGTCGAGCTCGGGGACGGCGCGCTGGAGCTCACCAGCCGCGGCAACGTGCAGCTGCGGGGCCTGCGCCCCGGGTCCGCGGCCGAGCTCGGCGGCCGGCTGGCGGCGGCCGGGCTGCTGCCCAGCGACAGCCACGAGATGGCCCGCAACCTGCTGGGCAGCGTGTTGAGCGGGCGGACCGGGGGCCTGCTCGACGCCCGGCCCTGGGTGCGCGACTTCGACGCCGGGCTGTGCGCCGACCGGTCGCTCGCCGCGCTGCCGGGACGGTTCCTCGCCACGTTCGACGACGGCCGGGGTGACGTCGCCGCGCTCGGCGGGGACGTCGGCCTGTTCGCGCTCGCCCCCGACGCCGTCGCGCTGACCCTCGCCGGCGCCGACTCCGGCCTGCGCGCCGCCCCGGCCGACGCCGTCGACCTCGCGCTGGCGGCCACCCGGGCATTCCTCGACGAGCGCGCCGCCCAGGGCGGGACGGCCTGGCGGCTGGCCGAGCTCGCCGAGGGGCCGGCGCGGGTGGCGGCGCGGGTGGCGGCGCGGGTGGACGCATCGACCGGGGAGCGCGTCGAGGTGCCGGCCGAGCCGCGGGTGCGCCCGATCGGTGCGGTGCGGCAGGACGACGGCCGCACGGCCCTCGCCGCGGTGGTCCCCCTGGGCCGGCTGACCGCCGCGCACCTCGCGCTGCTGGCCGACCTCGCGACGGAGGTGCAGCTGACGCCGTGGCGCGGGGTCGTCGTGCCCGATCTGGCCGACGGGTCGGCGGCCAGGTCGCTGGCCGACGCCGGGCTGGTGCTCGACCCCACGAGCCCGTGGACGCGCGTGACCGCTTGCGCGGGGCTGCCCGGGTGCGCGAAGTCCCTGGCCGACGTGCGGTCGGACGCGACCGCTGCCGTGATCACCGGATCCCTCCCGGCGGACGGGGCGCGGCAGCACTGGGCCGGGTGCGAGCGGCGCTGCGGCCGGCCCGGCGGCGCAGTGGTGGACGTGGTCGCGACCGGCACCGGCTACCGGGTCGAGGGCAGCGGTCACCCCGGCTGAGGCCGGCTCGCTCCGGCAGAGGTGACGGACGGCAGCCCACGATGCTGAACCCGGGGCTGGGGCGTGCGCCCTGTTACCGGTAGTCGCTCAGCAATGCGCGGAGCACGCGGACGACGTCGGCCAAGACGTCATCGAGGTCGGTGAGGTCCCGCCACTCGTGCCGGACCAGCCGGCGTCGCCACCGGCGGCCGCGGACCTGGTCGACCGCGATGTCCTCGTCGAGCCCGTCGAACCACACCTCGATCGGCTCGCCTGCCGTCCTGGGCTCGATCGTCGTGCCCCGAGCCGTAGACGGCCTCCCGCCGGTTCCCGGACTGCCAGAAGCGGTCGTGGTGCCGGTACGACACGGTGCCCTCGTGGTCACGCAGCACTGACTCGACGGTCGCGCGCAAGGCCACCTGCTGGGCGGGCGGCTCCGGAGCGGGGAAGTCGGGCACGGCGCGACGCTAGCCCGGAGCCGGGCCGGAGGACGCACGTGGCGGGTCGGGCCATGCGAGAGCGGGCACCCGCCGCAGTGAACTGCCGAGCACCACGACCGACCGCTGTCCACGCTGTGCTGAAATCTGTGGACAGGCTTCTGACCTGCACCTTCGGTTGCCGAGGCCGGCCCGCCCGGCTAGGATTCGTAAATGCGTTCGACCGCTGCGGGTGATGCGCTGGACCGGTTGACGGCCGCGCTGGACGACCTGGCGGCCGAGGACCTGGCCGGCCGGTTCGGCCCGCAGCTGCTCGACCGGCTGCGGCCGCTGCTGGTGGCGCAGAACCGGCTGGCCGCGGAAGTCACCCGCACCGTGCGGGAGTGCGAGGTCACCTCCGCCGCCGAGCACGACGGGCAGCGGACGATGGCCTCCTGGCTGCGCGGACATGCCCGGCTGTCGTCGGCCGCGGCGTCCCGGGTGGTGCGCTCCGGGCGGGCGCTGCCCGAGCTACCGGCGGTGCGAGCCGCGTTCGCCGCGGGTGCGATCACGGCGGAAGCGGTCGCGGTGATCGCCCCGGTCGCCGCACCGGTGAACGTGGCCGCCGCGCAGGCGCACGACGTGGACCTCGCCGGGGTCGACGCAACCCTGGCCGAGGTCGCCGCGAGTCGCCCGCACGCCGAACTCCGCCAGGTCGTGGACCACTACCTGGCCCGGCTCGACCCCGACGGCCCCGAGCCCGATCCCACCGAGGGCCGGTCACTGGTGTTCGTCACCCACGCCGATGGCCGCGTCGGGTTCCGCGGCGAGCTCGACGCCGTCGGCGGGGAGAAGTTCCAGGCCGCGGTCGAGTCGATCGTGCAGGCCTCCCGCCCCGCCGGGGACAGCCGCACCCGCGCCCAGCAGTCCGCCGACGCCCTGGTCCAGCTGGCCGACAACCAGCTCGCCTCCGGCGCCCTGCCGGTCCTGCGCACCGTGAAGCCGCACGTCATCGTCCGGATCGACCTCACCGACCTGGTCGACCCCGCCACCGGACCGGGCGCGGCCACCACCGGGCTCGGCGCCACCATCTCCGCCGCCCGCGCCCGCTGGCTGGCCTGTGACGGCAACGTCTCCCGCATCGTCATCGGCCCCGACGGCGAGCTCCTGGACCTGGGCCGCCTGCACCGGGTCGTCCCGCCGGCCCTGCGCCGCGCGGTCGAGTACCGCGACCGGGGATGCGTGTTCGCCGGCTGCGACGCCCCCGCCCACTGGTGCGACGTCCACCACCTCGTGCACTGGGCCGACGGCGGAGAGACCTCGCTGGAGAACTCCGGGCTGTTGTGCGAACGCCACCACACCAAGGTCCACCACGGATTCCGCATCGAACGAGATACCGCCGGCCGATGGCACACCTACCGGCCCGACGGCACCGAGATCCTGATCTTCCCCCGCATCACCGGCCAACCCGAACACTCGCGCACCGGCTGAGCCACCGACGCACGACGAACCCCTCCCCGGGTCCTGGGAGGGGTTCGTCGGCCTGCTCGAGCACGCAGCACAGCGGTGGGCTGGGACCGCCCGCCGTTCCCCGGAGCAGGTGGCCCGAGCGCGGGACGTAGCCTCCTGCCCGATGTACGACTACGAGAAGGACGGCGCCGAGATCTACCGGCGCTCGTTCGCCACCATCCGCGCCGAGGCGAACCTCGCGAACCTGCCCGCCGACGTCGCCCAGGTGGCGGTGCGGATGATCCACGCCTGCGGGCAGGTGGACCTCGTCGACGACATCGCCCACTCCCCCGACGTCGTGCAGCGCGCCCGCGAGGCGCTGAACGCCGGCGCACCGGTGCTCTGCGACGCGCAGATGGTCGCCAGCGGCATCACCCGGCGGCGGCTGCCGAAGGACAACGACGTCATCTGCACCCTGAACGACCCGCGGACCCCCGGGCTCGCCGCCGAGCTGGGCACCACCCGCACCGCCGCGGCGCTGGAGCTGTGGCGCGACCGGCTCGACGGCGCGGTCGTCGCGATCGGCAACGCCCCCACCGCGCTGTTCCACCTGCTCGAGATGGTCGCCGCCGGCGCCCCGCGCCCCGCCGCCGTGCTCGGCATCCCTGTCGGGTTCATCGGCGCCGCCGAGTCCAAGGACGCCCTCGCCGCCGCTGACCTCAAGTTCCTCGTCGTACGCGGCCGCCGCGGCGGCAGCGCCATCACCGCGGCCGCGGTCAACGCGATCGCGAGCGACGTCGAATGACCGGCCGGTTGTACGGCGTCGGCCTGGGCCCCGGCGACCCGGAGCTGGTGACCGTCAAGGCCGCCCGGCTGATCGGCGCCGCCGACGTCGTCGCCTTCCACGCCGCGCGGCACGGCCGGTCGGTGGCGCGCGGCCTGGCCGAGCCCTACCTGCGCGAGGGGCAGATCGAGGAGCTGCTGGTCTACCCGGTCACCACCGAGACCACCGACCACCCCGGCGGTTACCAGGGCGCGATCGACGCGTTCTACGAGGCCGCCGCCGCACGGCTGGCAGCCCACCTGGACGCCGGCCGCGACGTCGTCGTCCTCGCCGAGGGCGACCCGCTCTTCTACGGCTCCTACATGCACATGCACAAGCGGCTGGCGCACCGCTACCCGACCGAGGTCGTCCCGGGGGTGACCAGCGTGAGCGGCGCGGCCGCCGCGGTCGGCCGCCCCTTGGTCGAGCGGGACGAGGTGCTCACGGTGCTCCCCGGCACGCTGCCGGCCGACGAGCTCGCCGCCCGGCTGGCCGGCACCGACTCCGCTGCGGTGATGAAGCTCGGCCGCACCTTCCCGCAGGTGCGGGAGGCGTTCGAACGGGCCGGCGTGCTCGACCGGGCGCTCTACGTCGAGCGGGCCACCACCGACCGGCAGCGGTGCCTGCCGCTGGCCGAGGTCGACCCGGCGAGCGTCCCGTACTTCTCCCTCGCCCTGCTGCCCAGCCCGCTCACGCCGCAGGTCACGGAGCCGGCCCAGCCCTCCGGCGAGGCGGCCACGCACGGAGAGGTCGTCGTCGTCGGGCTCGGTCCCGGCGCGCGGAGCTGGACGACCCCGGAGGCCGCCGAGGCGCTCGCCGCCGCCGACGACCTCGTCGGCTACGGCCCCTACCTCGACCGGGTCGCGGCCAACCCGCGCCAGACCCGGCACCCCAGCGACAACCGCGTCGAGGCCGACCGCGCCGCGCACGCGCTGACGCTGGCCCGGGAGGGGCGGCGGGTCGCGGTGGTCTCCAGCGGAGACCCGGGCGTCTTCGCCATGGCCGCCGCCGTGCTCGAGGTGGCCGAGCGCCCCGAGTTCGCCGACGTCCCGGTGCGGGTCGTCCCCGGCCTCACCGCCGCCCAGGCGGTCGCCTCCCGGGTGGGGGCCCCGCTGGGGCACGACTTCTGCGTGCTGTCGCTCTCCGACGTCCTCAAGCCCTGGGAGGTGATCACCGACCGGCTGCGCCACGCCGCCGCCGCCGACCTGGTCATCGCCCTCTACAACCCGCGCTCGAAGCACCGCCCGCACCAGCTCGGCGAGGCGCTGCGGGTGCTGCTGGAGGTGCGCCCGCCGGAGACCGTGGTGGTCGTGGGGCGGGACGTCGGCGGGCCGCAGGAGAGCCTCCGGGTCACCACCCTGGGCGCGCTGGACCCCGCGACCGTGGACATGCGCTGCCTGGTGCTGGTCGGCTCCTCGCAGACCCGCGTCACCCCCTCCGGCGCGGTCTACACCTCCCGCCGCTACCCGGGCTGACACGCCGGGGCGGGGAATGCCCGCGCGATCGTTGCCCTTTCCCACCGTCGTGGCACCTCCGACGCTCAGCAGAGCCCCCGCGTTCTGGACCACCGCCGGCCTGCTGCTGCTCGTCCTCGCGGCCTCGGGGGTGCCCACGCCGCTGTACCGCGTCTACCAGGAGCAGTTCGGCTTCGGGCCCGGCATGCTCACGACGGTCTTCGGCATCTACGCCCTCGCCCTGCTGGCCGCCCTCCTCGTGGTGGGTGGCCTCTCCGACCACGTGGGCCGCCGACCGGTGGTGGCCGGCGGGCTGCTGCTGCAGGCGGTCTCCATGGCCGTCTTCCTGTCCGCCGACAGCGTCGGCTGGCTGCTCACCGCCCGGGTGCTGCAGGGCCTGTCCATGGGCGCGCTCACCGGAACCCTCGGCGCCCTGCTGCTCGACACCCAGCGCCCGGCCCGCCCGCTGGGCCCGCTGGTCAACAGCGCCGGGCCCGGCATCGGGCTGTCGCTGGGGGCCGTGGGCGCCGGCCTGGTCGTGGAGTACGTCGCCTCGCCCACGCGCTGGGTCTTCGCCGTCCTGACCGGGGTGTTGCTCCTCGCCGCCGCGCTGGTGCCGCTGCTGCCCGAGACCTCCCCCCGCGCACCGGGAGCGCTGCGCTCGCTGCGGCCGACGGTGCGCGTGCCCGCACCCCAGCGCCCGGCGTTCCTCACCGCGCTCCCGGCCATCGTCGCCGCGTGGGCGCTCGGCGGCCTGTACCTCTCCCTCGGTCCCTCGCTGGTCGCCTCGGTCTTCGGCATCGAGGACCACCTGGTCGGCAGCCTGCTGGTGCTGGCCATGCAGGGCACCGCGGCGCTCGGCGCCGTCCTGGGCCGCGACCTCGCACCGGAGCGCGCCATGGTCGCGGGCGCCTCCGTGTTCGCCGTCGGGGTGACCGGCACGATCGCCGCCCTGCTGACCGGGCAGGTCGTCGTGCTCTTCGGCTCCGCCGTCGTCTCCGGCCTCGGCTTCGGCCTGGCCTTCCTCGGCGCGGTCGCCACGGCCAGCGCCGGCGTGGCACCGGCCGAGCGCGCCGGGCTCCTGTCGAGCGTCTTCGTCGTCGGCTACCTGAGCTTCAGCGTCCCGGCCGTGGCCGCCGGGGCCGCCGCCGGGGCGTTCGGCCTGGCACCGGTCACCGAGGTCTACGCCGCCGTCCTGGTCGTCCTGGCGCTGGCCGCGGTCGCCGGTGTGCGGCTGCGCCGCCGGGCGAGCGGCGCCGACCGGGCGCCGGACGCCGCGGAGTCGCTGCCTGCCTGAGCCGGGTCGGCGGTACGTCGGATCAGGTCGTGCGCGACCGAACCCACTCCCGGGCCGCTTCCACGGTGTCGGCCACCGCGACCCCCGGCGGCAGCGGCGGGCGGCGCACCAGCACGACCGGCACCCCCAGCTCGCGAGCGGCGGTCAGCTTGGCGGCCGTCATCCCGCCCCCGCTGTCCTTGGTGACGACGACCTCCACGGCGTGCGCCCGCATCAGCGCGATCTCGTGCGCGACGGTGAACGGCCCGCGGGCGAGCACCACCGTGCTGCGCCGGGGCAGCGGCGGCGACGGGGGGTCCACCGACCGCACCAGGCAGTGCCCCGGGACGTCGGCGAACGCGGCGAGCCCCTGCCGCCCGGTCGTGAGGAACACCGAGTCGTACCCGGTCACCGCTGCCGCCGCTCGTTGCAGTGACCCGACCCAGTGCCACTCGTCCCCCGGCCCGGCGGCCCAGCCCGGTCGTTGCAGTCGCAGCAACGGAATCCCGGTGACCGATGCCGCCTCCGCCGCCGCCGTCGTCATCCCGGCGGCGAACGGGTGCGTGGCGTCCACGACGGCCGCCGTCGGGGCTTCCCGCAACCAGGCCACCAGCCCCGCCGCACCGCCGAACCCGCCGATCCGCACCGCACCCGCCGGCAGCAGGGGCTCGGCGACGCGCCCGGCCAGGGAGCTGACGACGTCGACCCCGTCATCCACCAGCGCTCCGGCCAGCCGTCGCGCCTCCCCGGTCCCGCCCAGGACCAGCACCCGGCCGGTCACGCCGCGCCGCCGTGCATGCTGATCACGTGACGACGGCGGACCGGACGGACGGCACGGGCCTGCGCTCGGGCTGGACCACGGGCGCCTGCGCGACCGCGGCGGCCACCGCCGCCTACACCGCGCTGCTCACCGGCGAGTTCCCCGACCCGGTCACCATCGACCTGCCGCACGACCGGCACCCGTCGTTCGCGCTGGCCATCGAGCGGCTCGAGGACGGCGCCGCCACCGCCGGCGTGGTCAAGGACGCCGGTGACGACCCCGACGTCACCCACGGCGCGCTCGTCTCCGCGCGGGTGACCCACGGGGCGCCCGGCAGCGGGGTCACCTTCCGCGCCGGCGAGGGCGTGGGCACGGTGACCAAACCCGGGCTGCCGCTGGCGGTCGGCGAGCCGGCGATCAACCCGATGCCCCGGCAGTTCATCGCCGCGCACGTGGCCGCGGTCGCCGCCCGCCACGGCGGCTCCGGGGACGTCGTCGTCGAGGTGTCGGTCGAGCACGGCGCGGAGCTCGCCCGCCGGACCTGGAACCCCCGGCTGGGCATCCTGGGCGGGCTGTCGATCCTGGGCACCACGGGCGTCGTCGTCCCGTACTCCTGCTCGGCGTGGATCGACTCGATCCGCCGGGGCATCGACGTGGCCCGCGCCGCCGGGTACGCGCACGTGGCGGCCTGCACCGGCAGCACCAGCGAGCGGGTGGCCGTCGAGACGTACGGGCTGCCCGAGGACGCGCTGCTGGACATGGGCGACTTCGCCGGGGCCGTGCTCAAGTACCTGCGCCGCCACCCGATCGGCCGGCTCACGATCGCCGGCGGCATCGGCAAGCTCGCCAAGCTCGCCGACGGGCACCTCGACCTGCACTCCGGCCGCTCGCAGGTGTCCTTCGAGTCGCTGGCCGGCCGGGTGCGCGCTGCGGGCGGACCCCCGGAGCTGGTCGACGGGGTGCGGGGCGCCAACACCGCGCTGGACGCGCTGCAGCAGTGCCGGGCGGCCGGCCTCCCGCTGGGCGATCTGGTGGCCGCCGCGGCGCGGGAGACCGCGCTCGGCGTGCTGCGCGGCGCCCCCGTGGCGGTCGACGTGATCGTCATCGACCGCGCGGGCACCGTGGTCGGCCGGAGCTAAGCCTCGTCCGGTTGGACGGCCCTGCTGCAGGGGCCCGCCGCGAGCTCGCGAGCGGTGGGGGGCAGCAGGGTCCTTCATCGGCATCGGCTCGTCGAGTAGAGGTGGCTGTCGGGGAACTCCCCGGCGGTCAGCACCGAGCCGACGATCACCACCGCCGTCCGCTTCACCCCGGCGTCGGCGACCTGCGCCGCGATGTCGGCCAGGGTCCCGCGCAGGACCAGCTCGTCGTCCCGGCTGGCCCGGGCGACGACGGCGACCGGGCAGTCCGCGCCGTAGGAGGGGACGAGCTCGGGCACCAGCTCGGCGATCCGCTGCACCGCGAGGTGCAGCACCAGCGTGGCGCGTGAGGCGCCGAGGGTGGCCAGGTCCTCCCCCGCCGGCATCGGCGTGGACCGGGCAGACGTGCGGGTGAGGATCACCGTCTGCCCGACGCCGGGGACGGTCAGCTCCCGCTTGAGCGAGGCGGCCGCCGCGGCGAAGGCGGGCACGCCCGGGACGACGTCGTAGGGCACGCCGGCCGCGTCGAGGCGCCGCATCTGCTCGGCCATCGCGCTGTAGACCGACGGGTCGCCGCTGTGCAGCCGGGCGACGTCGAGCCCGGCCTCGTGGGCCGCGACCAGCTCGGCGGTGATCTGGTCGAGGTCGAGGTTCGCGGTGTCGACCAGCCGGGCGCCCGGCGGCGCGGTGTCCAGCAACTCGCGGGGCACCAGCGCCCCGGCGTACAGGCACACCGGCGCCGTGGCGATGAGCCGGGCGGCCCGGACCGTGACCAGGTCGGCGGCGCCGGGCCCCGCGCCGATGAAGTGCACCGTCATGGCTTGACTCCCGACCAGATCGTCACGGGCATGGCCGCCTTCCAGCCGGTGAAGCCGCCCACGGGTGCGGCGGTGGCGACGGCGAGGCGCACCAGCTCGCCACCGTGCCGCGCGTACCGGTCGGCCAGCACCGCCTCGCTCTCCAGCGTGACGGCGTTGACCACCAGCCGGCCACCCGGCGGCAGCGCGGCCCAGCAGGCGTCCAGCACGCCGGGGACCGTCGCGCCGCCGCCGACGAAGACGGCGTCGGGGGTGGGCAGGCCCGCCAGCGCCTCGGGGGCGCTCCCCCGCACCACCCACAGGTCGGGGACGCCGAGCCGCCCGGCGTTGCGCGCGATCCGCTCGGCCCGCTCCGCGCGGGACTCGACCGCGACCGCGCGGCAGGACGGGTGCGTCCGCATCCACTCGATGCCGATCGAGCCGGCACCGGCCCCGACGTCCCAGAGCAGCTGGCCCGGCAGCGGGGCCAGCCGGGCCAGGGTCACCGCCCGCGCGTCGCGCTTGGTCAGCTGGCCGTCGTGCTCGTAGGCGTCGTCGGGCAGGCCCGGAACGGTGGGCAGCGGCACGGTGCCCGGGTCGGCGACGACCTCGACGGCGGTCACCACCAGCGGGTCGGTCTCGGCGTGCGGCCACCCCGCGGCGGTGCCGGTGAACCGCCGCTCGCCCGGCCCGCCCAGCTGGGCCAGCGCGGTGAGCCGGCTGGCGCCGTACCCCCAGGCCACGAGACGGTCCGCGACCGCCGCCGGGGACGACGTGTCGGACCCGAGCACCAGCAGCCGCCGGCCCGGCGTCACGTGCGGGGCCAGCAGCTCCACCGGCCGGCCGACGACCGTCACCACCGTCGTCTCCTCCACCGCCCAGCCCAGCCGCGCGCACGCCAGCGTCACCGACGACGGGTGCGGGACGACGTCGACCGCGTCGGCCCCGAGGACCCGCGCCAGCGAGGTGCCGATCCCGGAGAACATCGGGTCGCCGCTGGCCAGCACGACTACCCGCCGGCCGGGGTGCGCCGTGGGCAGGGCGCGGATCGCCGGCCCCATCGGCGAGGGCCAAGGCACCCGCTCCGCGGCCACCGACGGCGGCACCAGGGCCAGCTGGCGGGCGCTGCCACGCAGCACCTCGGCCGTCTCGATGGCCCGCCGGGCGGTCGTCGACAACCCGTCCCAACCGTCCGCGCCGATGCCCACGACCACGATCGGGCGCTCGGCGGGGACCTCGGGGGCTGGCACGGGCGCCGATCCTAGGCAGCCCTCCCGACCGCGGCCGGCGCACGGGCGCCGGGCTGCGCCGGCCGGGCCGCGGTCGGGGTCGCGTGCCGCAGCGGATCAGGCGGGCGCGAGGCCGCCGGCGTGCAGCCGGCGCTTGGCGACCGCGATGGGCACCTGCCCGACGACGGCAGGCAGCACCCAGAACACCGGATTGGCCGTCTCGGCGACCAGGAGGGCGGTCACGAGGGCGATGTAGGAGCCGCCGAGCAGGTGCGGCTGGAGCGTGGCCCAGTGGTGCCACGCCCGCCGGCGGGCGAGCGCGCCCGCCACGGCGAGCACCTCCGTGAGCACGGCGACCGGCAGCAGCCAGAGCAGACCCGGCGACGTCGCCGCGAGCACCCCGCCGGTGACGGCCGCGACCACGACGGCGACCTGGTAGCCGGCCGCCGCGGCAACGCCCCGAGCACCCGCGCGACGGGCCGCGAGCCACACGGGCCCGAGGAGCAGCCCGGCGGTCCCCGCGAGGACGTGGACGCCGAGCAGGGGGTCATCCATGGCCGGTCTTCCTTCCCGGTGAACCGAACAGCATCCCGGCCGCACGCCGGGCGAGCTCGAGCAGCGCCTCACCACCGCCGTCGGTGGCGAGACCGGCTCCGGCGAGGTTCCCGGTCGCCGCCAGCCCGGCGAACCCGTGGACCAGGGACCACGCGGCCACGACCGCGGCCCGCGCGTCGTCGACCCGGCCGTCGACGGTCAGCGCGTCGACCCCGCGCTGGAGCACCGCGAAGGTCCGGGCCCGGGCAGCGGAGAGCTCGCCGTCGTCCGGGTCGAGGACGTCGGGGGCGAACATCACCGCGAAGTGACCGGGGTGGTCGCGGGCGAAGCGCACGTAGGCCACGCCGACCTCGCGGAAGTCGGAGGCGGCCGCGTCCTCGAGGGCGCTGGCGAGCATCCGGTGGCCCTCGGCGGCCAGCGCCGTCAGCAGGCCGGTCCGTGAGGCGAAGTGGTGCCGGTGCGCGGCGTGGGACACGCCCGCCGATCGGGCGAGCGCCCGGATCGAGACCTCGGCGACGCCGGAGCGGGCCGCCACCTCGGCCGCGGAGCGCAGCAGCACCGCGCGGAGGTCGCCGTCTGCCCGGGGCACACCAGCAGCTTGCCACTGACAACTTGCCAGTGGCAAGCACCGGTGGACGGCGCCGCTCGGCGATGCGGCCGGGGCCCTGTCGCCCCGTCGACCGGCAGGGGCGGGATCAGAAGGGCACCTGCTGGCCCAGCAGGCCGGCTGCGCTGCCCCGGCCCGAGAGGACCCGGCAGAACTCGACGGCGTCGAGCTCCAGCTGCTCGCCGTCCGTCCCCGCCGACCACTGCCCGCCCGCCGGGCCGGTGAGGGTGAGCCGGTACGGCCGGCCGTGCCGCTCGGCCCACTCGGCGACGACGTCGGCGACCAGCACCCCGTCGTGCTCGAGGGTCAGCTGGGGCTCGCGCCCGGTGGCGCGGCTGATGTCGACCCGGTGCATCCAGACGTCGCGGGTCAGGACGACGTCGAGCAGGAAGCCGATCCGCCAGAACTCGCGGACCGTGCCGTTGACCTGCTCCTCGGGCAGCTTGACCCGCCCCGCCACCCGGGACAGCCGGCGCCGCCCCCGCAGCGCGCGCGGCGCCGTGACCTCGAGCGCGGCGACGACTGCCGGGCCGTCGAGGTCGGCGTGCTCCCGCACCTGCACGTCGGTCAGCGCGTCGATGCCGCCCCCGGCCTTGCCGGCGAGCCGCTGCTGACGGGCCATCTCCCGCACCGAGGCGGCCATCTCCGCCATCCCGAGCACGTGCGCGGCCATGGCCCGCACGTCCCAGCCCGGGCAGTCGGTGGGCCGGCTCCAGTCGTCGGCGTCCAGCTGCCGGAGGAGGGCGACGATGCGCTCGTACTCCGTGTCGGCGAGGCGGTAGGCGGTGTCCCGGTCCAGGGCGTCGGACCGCGGGCGGGGACGGGCAGGGGCAGGAGAGGGAGCGGTCACGACGGACCTCCTCGGATCAGCGGGTGGATGGGTTCCTCTGATGGTGGCCGAGCCACATGTCCATGACGTCGGGCAGGACGGTGGTGAAGGCGCCGGTCTCGAACGGCTCCCCGGGCGCGTTGGACAGCTGCTGGGAGATGACCCCGCCGACCAGCGCCGTCCAGGCGCGGTAGGCGCGGTCGAGGTCGACGTCCGGCGCCAGGTGCCCGGCGTCCCGCAGCCGGGCCAGCAGCGCACGGGACTCCGCGTCCAGCGCGACGGCCGGCTCGTACGCCCGCGGCGAGGGCGTGAAGCCGGGCACCGGCCGCCAGAACATGAGCGCGGAGTGGGCGGGGTGCTCGACGGCCCAGCGCACCAGGGCGGTGGTTCCGGTGCGCAGGGCGGCGAGCGGGTCGGCGTCCGCCCGCGTCGCGCCCGCCTGCCGCAGCACGTCGGCGAGCGCACGCCAGCCGCGTTCGAAGAGGGCGTCGTACAGCGCGTGCTTGCCGTCGAAGTACCCGTAGAGGGAGGGCGAGCGGATGCCCATGCGACGGGCCACCTCACCGAGGGTCAGCCCGGCGACACCGTGCTCGGTCATCACCTCGACGGCGACGTCGACGACCTCCTCGATCGTCTCCTGCCGCCGCCGCTGTCGGCGGTCCGGCGGTGCCGCCCCGGTCACACGCGCATAGTTTTCCTAACGGCGTTAGGAAGTCAACGAGGTTTTAGGTCCCTGTCGCGGGGCGGGGGGTCTGTCGCCGGCCGGGCAGCTCGTGGTCTGATGACGCAGCCACACGCGACGGCAGCGGAGGAAGCCCGGTGAGAATCCGGCGCGGTCCCGCCACTGTGACCGGGGAGCCCGTCCCCACGCTCGGCCACTGCTCCCCCGGGAGCGGGAAGGTCGGGGACGGGCGTCGAGCCGGGAGCCAGGAGACTCCAGCCGTCGTCCCTGCCACCTCCGGGCGTGGACACCCGGGGAGAGGACGCGTGCCATGCGCGGGTACCCCGCATGAGCTTTCCCTTCACCGCCGTCGTCGGCATGGACGACCTGCGGCTGGCCCTGCTGCTCAACGCCGTCTCCCCCGCCGTCGGCGGGGTGCTGGTGCGCGGCGAGAAGGGCACGGCGAAGTCGACGACGGTCCGCGCGCTGGCCGCCGTCCTGCCGCCGGTCGACGTCGTCGCGGGCTGCCGCTTCGGCTGCGACCCGGCAGCGCCCGACCCCGCCTGCCCCGACGGCCCGCACGAGCCGGGTGCGGCGGCCCGCACCCGCCCGGCCCGGCTGGTCGAGCTGCCCGTCGGCGCCTCCGAGGACCGGCTGGTCGGCTCCCTGGACCTGGAACGGGCGCTCACCGAGGGGGTCAAGGCCTACGAGCCGGGCCTGCTCGCCGCCGCCCACCGCGGGGTGCTCTACGTCGACGAGGTCAACCTGCTGCACGACCACCTGGTCGACCTGCTGCTCGACGCCGCCGCGCTGGGCACCGCGTACGTCGAGCGCGAGGGCGTCTCGGTGCGGCACGCCGCCCGCTTCCTGCTGGTCGGCACCATGAACCCGGAGGAGGGCGAGCTCCGCCCGCAGCTGCTGGACCGGTTCGGGCTGACCGTGGAGGTCGCCGCCCCGCGCGACCCCGCCGTCCGCGCCGAGGTCGTGCGCCGGCGGTTCGCCTCCGACGCCGACCCGGCCGGTTTCGCCGGGCAGTGGGCCGCCGACGAGTCCGCGCTCGCCGCCCGCATCGCCGACGCCCGCGCCCGCCTGCCGCACGTCACCCTCTCCGACACCGCGCTGCGCCAGGTCACCGCCGTCTGCGCCGCGTTCGACGTCGACGGTCTGCGTGCGGACATCGTCACCGCCCGCGCCGCCATCGCGCACGCCGCCTGGTGCGGCCGCGACGAGGTGACCGAGGACGACGTGCGGGTGGCCGCACGGCTGGCGCTCCCGCACCGGCGCCGGCGCAACCCGTTCGACGCGCCCGGGCTCGACGAGGAGACCCTGGACCGGGCGCTCGAGGACAGCCGCCCCGAGGACGACCCGGAGCCCCCGGACGGCCCGCAGGACGGCGGCCCGCAGGACGGCGGCCCGGACGACAGCGGCCCGGACGACAGCGGCCCGGACGACGGCGGCGGCCCCGGCGCGGACCCAGGCATAGGAAGCAATACACCCATGTCCGACGCCGAGACGCAGGTAGAGCCTCCTATGCCTGGGGACGACGGGGGGGAGGTCCCGCCGACGACCGCCCCGCGCGGTGAGGGCGGCGGGCACACCGACGCGGCCCCGGCTCCGGAGAAGGCCGCGGTCGCTCCGTCCGACCCGTTCCGCACCCGGCGGCTGGAGGTGCCCGGGATCGGCGCCGGGGCCGCGGGCCGCCGGTCGCGCGCGCGGTCGGAGCGCGGCCGGGTGGTCGGGTCGACCCGCCCCGAGGGCACCGTCACCAAGCTGCACCTCGCCGGCACCGTGCTCGCCGCGGCGCCCCACCAGCGCGCCCGCGGCCGCAGCGGGCCGGGGCTGCGGATCGAGCGCGACGACCTGCGCCAGGCCGTGCTCGAGGGCCGCGAGGGCAACCTCGTGCTGTTCGTCGTCGACGCCAGCGGCTCGATGGGCGCCCGCTCCCGGATGGCCGCGGTGAAGGGCGCCGTGCTCTCCCTGCTGCTCGACGCCTACCAGCGCCGCGACAAGGTCGGGCTGATCACCTTTCGCGGCGGCGCGGCCGAGCTCGCCCTGCCACCCACCTGGTCGGTCGAGGCGGCCGCCGCCCGCCTCGGCAGCCTGCCCACCGGCGGGCGCACCCCGCTGGCCGCCGGGTTGCTCGAGGCCCACCGCACGCTCACGCTGGAGCGGGTGCGCGACCCACGGCGCCGGCCGCTGCTGGTCGTCGTCACCGACGGCCGGGCCACCGGCGCGCGCGGCGGCGACCACCTGGGCGAGGCCCGCCGGGCAGCCGGGCTGCTCGCGGCGGCGGACGTCGCGAGCGTCGTCGTCGACTGCGAGTCCGGGCCGGTACGGCTCGGGCTGGCGGCGTCCCTGGGGCTCCAGCTCGGTGCGCAGACGCTGCGCCTGGAGGAACTGGGCGCCGAGTCCCTGGCCAGCACGGTCCGCGACGTGCGGAAGGCCGCCTGATGCCGCAGGGACAGGTCGCCGTCGTCCCGCAGGACGGGCTCACCACCCGGCAGCGGCGCAACCGCCCGCTGCTCGCGGTGCACACCGGCGAGATGAAGGGCAAGTCCACCGCCGCGTTCGGCATGGCGATGCGGGCGTGGAACCAGGGCTGGTCGGTCGCGGTCTACCAGTTCGTCAAGAGCGCCAAGTGGAAGGTCGGCGAGGAGAACGCGCTGACCGCGCTGGGCCGGCTGCACGAGCAGACCGGTGAGGGCGGGCCGGTCGTCTGGCACAAGATGGGCGCGGGCTGGAGCTGGTCGCGCAAGCACGGCGAGGAGACCGACCACGCCGCCGACGCGGCCGAGGGCTGGGCGCAGATCAAGCGCGACCTCGCCGCCGAGGCGCACCGGTTCTACGTGCTCGACGAGTTCACCTATCCCCTGAAGTGGGGCTGGGTGGACGTCGACGACGTCGTCGCGACGCTCACCGCCCGGCCCGGCAGCCAGCACGTCGTCATCACCGGACGGGACGCTCCCCCGGCGCTGGTCGAGGCCGCCGACCTGGTCGTGGAGATGACGAAGGTCAAGCACCCGATGGACGCCGGCCAGAAGGGCCAGCGGGGGATCGAGTGGTGACCACGGGCGGGCGGGAGCTGCCCCGGATCGTGGTGGCCGCACCGTCGAGCAACGCCGGCAAGACGTCGGTCACCACCGGGCTGATCGCCGCCCTCACGGCCCGGGGGCTGACGGTCTCCCCGCACAAGGTGGGCCCCGACTACATCGACCCCGGCTACCACGGGCTGGCCGCCGGGCGGCCGGGCCGCAACCTCGACCCCTGGCTCGTCGGCGAGGAGCGGATCGCGCCGCTGCTGCTGCACGGGGCCCGCGGCGCCGACGTCGCCGTGGTCGAGGGCGTCATGGGGCTGTTCGACGGCGCCACCCACCCGAGCGTCGAGCCCGGGTTCGCCTCCACTGCGCACGTGGCCGGGCTGCTGCGCGCGCCGGTGGTCCTCGTGGTCGACGCCTCCTCGCAGGCCCGCAGCGTCGCCGCCCTCGTGCACGGGTTCGCCACGTTCGACCCGTCGGTGCGGCTCGGCGGCGTCGTGCTCAACCGGGTCGGCAGCGACCGGCACGAGGCGATCCTGCGCGAGGCGCTCGGCGCCGCCGGCGTCTCGGTCCTCGGGGCGATCCGGCGGCTGGAGACCCTGCACACGCCCTCCCGCCACCTGGGCCTGGTGCCGGCCGCGGAGCGCTCGGCCGAGGCGGTGGCCACGGTGCGCCGGCTCGGGGAGGTCGTCGCCGCCGGGGTCGACCTGGACGCCGTGCTGCGGCTGGCCCGCTCGGCGCCCGACCTCGCCGAGCAGCCCTGGGACCCGGCCGCGGAGGTGGCGCCGACCGGCAGCCGGCCGCGCATCGCGGTCGCCGGCGGCCCGGCTTTCACCTTCGGCTACGCGGAGAACGCCGAGCTGCTCGCGGCCGCCGGTGCCGAGGTGGTGACCGTCGACCCGCTGCGCGACGAGGCACTGCCCGCCGGCACCGCGGGGCTGGTCGTCGGCGGTGGCTTCCCCGAGGTCTACGCCGCCGAGCTGTCGGCCAACGAGTCCCTGCGCGCCGACGTCGCCGCGCTCGCCGCCCGCAGGGCACCGATCGCCGCCGAGTGCGCCGGCCTGCTGTACCTGGCCCGCGAGCTGGACGGCGTCCCCATGTGCGGGGTCCTGGACGTCGGGACGGCGATGGCCCCCCGGCTCACCCTCGGCTACCGCGCCGCGGTGGCGACCACCGACTCCGTGCTCGCCGCGGCCGGCACCCGGGTGCGCGGCCACGAGTTCCACCGCACCTACGCCGATCCCCCGGCCGGCCCCACCCCCGCCTGGCAGTGGGCCACCACCGGTCCCGAGGGGTTCGTCTCCGGCGGGGTCCACGCCTCCTACCTCCACCTCAACTGGGCCGGCACCCCCGAGCTGGCCCAGCGCTTCGTCACCGCCTGCGCCCCCGCCGTCCGAACGGAGCACGCCCGTGCACATCGCTGAAGGCTTCCTGCCCGCCGGCCACGCGATCGGCTGGACGATCGCCGCCGCGCCCTTCGTCGTGCACGGCGCCCGGGCCGTGGTCAAGGAGGTGCGGGAGAACCCGGAGTCGACGCTGCTGCTCGGCGCGGCCGGGGCGTTCACCTTCGTACTGAGCGCGATCAAGCTGCCGAGCGTCACCGGCAGCTCGAGCCACCCGACCGGCACGGGGCCGGGCGCGATCCTCTTCCGGCCCCCGGTGATGGCGCTGCTCGGCACGGTCGTGCTGCTGTTCCAGGCGCTGCTGCTGGCGCACGGCGGGCTGACCACGCTCGGTGCCAACGCCTTCGCCTTCGCCGTCGTCGGGCCGTGGGCCGGGTACGCCGTCTACCGGCTGACCCGCGCCGCGGGGGCCGGGCTGCTACCCGCCGTCTTCGCCGGGGTCGCGGTGGCCGACCTGGCCACCTACGTCACCACGTCGGTCCAGCTCGCGCTGGCCTTCCCCGACCCGGCCAGCGGCCTCGCCGGGGCGCTGGCCAAGTTCCTCGGCGTCTTCGCCGTCACCCAGATCCCGCTGGCCATCGGCGAGGGCCTGCTCGGGGTACTGCTCTTCCGGGTGCTCACGGTCAACGCCCGCCCCGAGCTCGAGCGGCTCGGCATCCTGAAGCCCGCCCCCGTCCCCGCGGCCGTGCCCGCCGGAGGTGCCGCGTGAACCGCCGCGCGCTCGTCAACGCCCTCCTCGTCGTGGCGGTGGTCGCGCTGTTCGCCGTTCCGCTGCTCCTCGACGGGGGCAGGTCGGAGTTCGGCGGCACCGACGCCGCGGTGACCGAGGAGCTCGAGGCCGACGGCTACACCCCGTGGTTCGACTCGCTGTTCAGCCCGTCCGGTGAGGTGGAGTCCGGTCTGTTCGCCCTGCAGGCGGCCCTCGGCGGTGGCGTGCTCGGCTACGTGCTGGGCCGGCTACGCGGCCGGCGGACGGCAGCTCCCGCGCCCGCCACGAGCACGCCGGCGGAGACCGACCCGCGGTGAGCGGCCTCGCGGTCGACGACGCGGCGTGGCGCAGCGCGTGGCGCGGGCGTTCGCCCGGGGACAAGCTGCTGCTCTGCGCCGGCCTCGTCGGCTGCGCGCTGGTGCTGCCCGCCTGGCCGGGCAGCGTGCTCGTCGGGCTCACCGCCGTCGGGCTGGCCCTCGGCCCGGCCCGGGTGCCCGCCCGCACCTTCGGCCGGGCGATCCGCTGGCCGCTGGCGTTCATCGCGATCGGTGCGCTCACTGCGGTGGTGTCCGTCGGCGACGGCGGCATCGGCTGGGCCCCGGACGCCGCCGCGCAGGCCGGCTCGCTGGTCGGGCACGCGGTCGCCGGCAGCGCCGCGGTCCTCCTGCTGGCCACCACCACGCCGATGTCGGACCTGCTGCCCGCGCTGCGTCGGCTCCGGGTACCGGCCGCGGTCGTCGAGGTGGCGGGCGTGATGTACCGGCTGCTGTTCGTGCTGCTCGACAGCCTGCACACGATCCGCGAGGCGCAGACGGCGCGGATGGGCTGGTCCTCACCGCGCCGCTCCTACCGCTCCGCCGGGCTGCTCGCCGCCGGGGTGCTCACCCGTTCCTGGGACCGCGCCCGCCGGCTGCAGGAAGGCCTGGCCGGCCGGGGCATGGAGACCGACCTGCGCGTGCTGCCCGAGGTGCTGCCGTCGTCCCGGCTCTTCCTGGCCACCGCGCTCACCGGCCTGGCGGGGATCGTCGCGGTCAGCGTGGTGGTGGCATGAGCCACCGGACCCTCGGCGCCACCGGGCTGGTCGTCGGCTACGAGCGCGGCCGCCCGGTCCTCGACGGCGCCGACCTCACCGTCCCCGCCGGCCGGCGGCTGGCCGTGCTCGGGGCCAACGGCTCGGGCAAGACCACGCTGCTGCGCTGCCTGTCCGGCGCGCTGGCGCCCGTCTCCGGCGCGGTGACCGTGGACGGGGTGCCGCTGGAGCACACCCGCCGCGGCCTGCGGCAGCACCGGCAGACCGTCCAGCTGGTGCTGCAGGACCCCGACGACCAGCTGTTCTCCGCTTCCGTGGCGCAGGACGTCTCGTTCGGCCCGCTCAACCTGGGGCTGGACGAGGACGCGGTGCGCGCGCGGGTGGCCGAGGCCCTGGACCTGCTCGCCGTCGACCACCTCGCCGCCCGGCCCACCCACCAGCTCTCCTACGGAGAGCGGAAGCGGGTGGCGATCGCCGGTGCGGTGGCGATGCGGCCGTGCGTGCTGCTGCTCGACGAACCCACCGCCGGGCTCGACCCCTCTGCGGTCACCGAGGCGCTGGCCGCGCTGTCCCGGTTGCAGGAGCACGACTCCACCGTGGTGATGAGCACCCACGACGTCGACCTGGCGCTGCGCTGGGCCGACGAGGTGGCCGTCGTCGTCGACCGCGCGGTGGTGCAGGGCGCCCCGGACGACGTCCTCGGCGACGGCGAGCTGCTGGCCCGCGCGCGGCTGTCCCGCCCCTGGGCGCTGGAGGTCGGCGGCCGGCTGCGCGAGCTCGGTCTGCTCCCCGAGGGCCCCCTCCCCCGGGACGCCGCCGGGCTGCTGGGCGCCCTGCCCGACCGTCCCGGCGTGCCCACGTGAGGACCGTCGGCATCGGGCTGTCCTCCGGGGTGAGCGCCGCCGAGGTGCTCGCCGCCGTCGACGCCGTCCTCCCCCGGCCGCCCGGGCCGGTCCGGCTGGCAACCCTGGACACGCGCGTGCGCGAGCCGGGGCTGGTGGACGCCGCCGCCCGGCGCGGCTGGCCGCTCGCCGGTCACCCGGCCGAGGCGCTGGCCGGGGTGCGCGTGCCCACACCGTCCGGCGCGGTCGCCGACCGGGTGGGCACCCCGTCGGTCGCCGAGGCGGCGGCGCTCCTCGGGGGCGGGGTGCTCGAGGTCGGGAAGACGGTGCGCGGCCGGGTGACCGTCGCCGTCGCGCGGCCGCCGGACCCGACCGCCGACCCGCACCGGACCACCCCCACCGATGCAGCAGGAGGACCCGTGACCACCCAGCCCACCGGCGACAGCGTGCACCCGGTCGGGCTGCGGCTGGCCGGCCGGCGCGTGGTCGTCGTGGGCGGAGGTGCGACCGCGCACCGCGGGGTGACCGGCCTGCTCGCCGCCGGCGCGGAGGTGACGGTGGTCAGCCCGGGCCTGACGCCGGCGCTGGAGTCGGCCGCCACCGCCGGGCACCTGGAGTGGTGGCCGCGGCGCTACGCCGCCGGGGATCTCGCCGGGGCGTGGTTCGCGCTGGCCGCGACCGGCGATCCCGACGTCGACGCCGCGGTGGCCGGGGACGCCGACCGGCACCGGATCTTCTGCGCGCGGGCCGAGGGCCCGGGGCCGGCCAGCGCCGAACTGCCGGTCACCGGCCGCGCCGGTGACCTCGTGCTGGCGGTGCACGACGCGGCCGATCCCCGGGCGGCGGCCGGGCTCCGCGACGCGGTCCTCGCCGGGGTCGCCGACGGCACCCTGCCGGTCCGCCGGTCCGACGGCGGACCGGGGCGGGTCGTCCTCGTCGGTGGCGGCCCGGGTGATCCGGGGCTGATCACCGTGCGCGGCCGGCAGGCGCTGGCCACCGCCGACGTCGTCGTCGCCGACCACCTCGGCCCCCAGCCACTGCTCGCCTCGCTCCCCCCCGAGGTCGAGGTCGTCGACGCCTCCAAACTGCCGCGCGGCCGCTCGATGGCCCAGGAGACCATCAACGACCTGCTGGTCACCCACGCCCGCGCCGGCCGCCGCGTCGTCCGCCTCAAGGGCGGGGACCCCTTCGTCTTCGGCCGCGGCTTCGAGGAGGTGCGGGCCTGCACCGAGGCAGGCATCCCCGTCGAGGTGGTGCCCGGCATCACCAGCGCCGTCGCCGTCCCCGCCCTCGCCGGCATCCCGGTCACCCACCGCGGCCTCACCCACGAATTCGTCGTCGTCTCCGGCCACCTGCCCCCCGGCCACCCCCAGTCACTGGTCGACTGGGCCGCCCTCGGCGCACTGCGCGGCACCCTCGTCGTCCTCATGGGCGTCGACACCGCCCCCGCCATCGCCGCCGCCCTCGTCGAGCACGGCCGCGCACCCGACACCCCCGTCGCGGTCGTCACCGACGGCTCCACCCCCACCCAGCGGTCGCTGCGCACCACCCTGGCCGACCTCCCGGCCACCCTCACCGAGCACGCAGTCCGCCCCCCGGCGGTCTGGGTCGTCGGCGAGGTGGTCCACCTCACGTCAGCCGACCGCGGGCGTGTCACGGCGCGTCGGTGACTGCGCGTGAACGCCCGCCGGACGGTCGGCCACGGTGCTGGACGAAGTCGTCCCCAGGCATGGTGATCCGCCGGATCGGCACCTAGCGTGGGCCCGTCCGGACGGACCCTCTCGTCACTCGACCCGTGACAGCCGCCCGGACGCCGCCGAACCACCCGCCGGATCCGTCCGGCACCCGGACCGGGGACCCAACGCACCACCTGGGGTGAAGCGACGAGCGGCCCGCACGGGCCGTCCGCCGCCGGGCGACTTCCCGCCCGAACCCGTCAGCTAACCCGGTAGGCGGCCGTGGAAGAAAGGAAGACCCGCCGAACATGGCGAGTTCGCTCAGCCCTGCCCACCGCCGCATCACCGGACGGCGGGCCCTGCTGGCCCTCGTGGCCGCCGGTGGCGTCGTCCTGGCGCCGCTCCCCGCCGTCGCCGACCCCGAGCCGGCCACCTCCCAGGAGGCCGCGGACCTCGTCGCCGCCCGCGCCCACGACCTGGAGGTGCTCACCGAGCGCTTCAACGAGACCCGCGAGCACCTCAAGGCGGCGCAGGCGTCCGCCGACGCGGCCGCCGAGGAGCTCACCGCCGCGCAGGCCGCCCTGGCCCAGGCGCAGGACCGCGTCCGCACGGTGGCCCGCAGCGCGTACACCGGTGACCGGCTGGACACCGTGACGGCGATGCTGACCAGCGGCTCGCCCACGGAGCTGATCGACCGGGTCGGCCTGCTCGACACGATCGCCGCCCACAACAACGGCGTGCTCGGGGAGGCCCGGACCGCCGGCGAGGACGCCGAGCGCGCCCGTGCGGACGCCGAGCGGGCCGCGGCGGACGCCCAGGCGCAGGTCGACCGCGTGAACGCCGAGCGGGCGCGCCTCGACGAGGAGATCGCCGTCTACCAGGCGCACTTCGACCGGCTGAGCGCCGAGGAACAGCGAGCCTCCCGCGCCGCCGCCGAGCGGCACGCCGCCGAGGAGGCCGCCGCGGCCCAGGCAGCCCAGGCCGCCGAGGAGGCGCCGGCCGCCGCCCCGGCTCCCGCAGCCGCGGCTCCCGCCCCGGCCCCCGCGGCTCCCGCCCCGGCCCCCGCGGCTCCGGCCCCGGCCCCCGCCCCCGCGCCGCCCGCGCCGGTGTCCGGCGGCAGCGGCGCGGCGCAGACCGCGGTGAACACCGCCATGGCCCAGATCGGCGACCCCTACGTGTGGGCGGCCGCCGGCCCGAACGCCTTCGACTGCTCGGGCCTGGTGCAGTACGCCTACGCGGCCGCGGGCATCAGCCTGCCGCACTCCAGCCGCATGCAGTCGACCATGGGGACGCCGGTCTCCCGCTCCGCCCTGCAGCCGGGTGACCTGGTCTTCTTCTACAGCCCGGTCAGCCACGTCGGCATCTACATCGGCAACGGCCAGATGGTGCACGCCGCCACGTCCGGTGTCCCGGTGAAGGTCGCGTCGATCGACTCGATGGGCGGCTACAACAGCGCCCGGCGGATCGCCGGCTGACGACCGCCGGCTGAGACACCCGGGCGCGCGGGGCGGTCCGTCCGCCCCGCGCCCCCCCCCCCCCCCCCCCCCCCCCCCCCCCCCCGCCGCCCCCCCCCCCCCCCCCCCCCCCCCCCCCCCCCCGGGTGTCTCGTGCGTGTCGGGCCACCGCACGTGCGACGATCGCCTCTCGTGCGGGTGGGGACACGGGGCGAGCTGCCCCGCGAGGTCAGGGTCCTGGCGGTCATCGCCTTCGTCGTGGCGCTCGGCTTCGGCATCGTCGCCCCGGCGATCCCCCTGTTCGCCCGCAACTTCGGGGTCGGGACCACCGCCGTCGGGCTGGCGGTCAGCGCCTTCGCGTTCTTCCGCTTCGTCTCCGCCTTCAGCGGCGGCACCCTGGTCGAGCGGTTCGGCGAGCGGCTCGTGCTCGCCTCCGGGCTGGTGGTCGTCGCCGTCACCACCGGTCTCGCCGGGCTGGCCGGGTCCTTCCCGCTCTTCCTCGGGCTGCGGGCCGCCGGCGGGATCGGCAGCGCCATGTTCACCGTCGCGGCGCTCTCGCTGCTGCTGCGGGTGGCCCCGCCGTCGCACCGCGGGCGGGCCGCGGCCACCTGGCAGGGCGGCTTCATCCTCGGCGGCATCGCCGGGCCGGCCGCCGGCGGGCTGCTGGCGGAGCTCTCCCCCCGGCTGCCGTTCTTCCTCTACGCCGGGTTCCTACTGGTGGCCGGTGCGGTGGGCGTCGCGCTGCTGCGCACCGCCGAGCCCGACCCGGCCGCGCCCCCGGCGGGTGACGCCGCCGGCCCCGACCTCGACGCCGGCCCGGTCCGGCTGGGCAGCGCGCTGCGCTCGCGGGTCTACCTGGCCGCGCTGCTGGCCAACTTCGGCGTCGGCTGGGTGCTGTTCGGCGTCCGCAACTCCCTGGTGCCGCTCTACGTCACCGAGGAGCTGGGCCGAACCGTGGCCTGGGCGGGGGCCGGGCTGCTCGTCGGCTCGGTCGCGCAGGCGCTCGGCCTGCTCCGATCCGGCCGACTGGTGGACGGCTGGGGACGCCGGCCTTCGCTGATCGTGGGCGCGGCGCTGGCGACGGCGGCCATGGCGGTGCTGGTCCTGCCGCCCGTCCTCTGGGCCTTCCTGCTGTCCATGGCCGTCTTCGGGCTCGCCGCCTCGCTGCTCGCCAGCGCCCCGGCGGCCCTGGTCGGCGACCTGAGCGCCGGGCGGGGCGGCCGGGTCGTCGCGGTGTTCCAGATGTCGGCGGACCTGGGTGCCATCGCCGGGCCCCTGATCGCCGGCTGGCTCACCGACGTGGCCGGCTTCCAGGTGGCGTTCGGCGTGAGCACCGCGGTGCTCGCGGCCGGGCTCCTCGGTGGGCTGGCCATCCCTCGCGAGGCCCCCCGCCCCGCAACGGTGGGGGCTCGCTCCGCCTGATCCCGGCCGCCGGGCTCAGCGGCTGCGGTACAGCCGGGTGGTCAGCGGGAGGAAGACCGCGGCCAGGGCGGCGGCCACCGCCAGCGAGACGCCGATCGAGACACCGTCCGGCGCGCCGTCCATCAGCGAGCGGCACGCGGTCGCGAGCACCGAGATCGGGTTGACCTCGACGAAGGCCTGCAGCGGCCCGGGCAGGGTGGCCGGGTCGACGAACACGTTGGACAGGAAGGTCAGCGGGAAGATGCTCATGAAGCCGGCGTTCATCACGGCGTTCGGGCTCCGCATGAGCAGGCCGAGCACCGAGAAGGCCCACGACAGCCCGAACGAGAAGACCACCACCAAGGCCAGCGCCGCCACGGCGCCGGCCGCCCCCGCGTCCGGGCGGTAGCCCAGCAGCACGCCGACGACGATGATGACCGTGCCCGCCACGACGTACCGGACACTGTCCCCGAGCAGCGAGCCCAGCAGCGGCGCGGGCCGCCAGATCGGCAGCGAGCGGAATCGGTCGACGACGCCCTTGGTCAGGTCGGTGTTGAGCGAGACGCCGGAGTAGACCGTCGTGAAGAGCACCGACATGACCAGCAGGCCGGGCAGCGTGTAGTCCAGGTAGGCGCTGGTGGAGCCCGCGATGGCGCCGCCGAAGAGGTACGTGAACATCAGCAGGAACATCACCGGCGTCACGGTCACGTCGAGCAGCTGCTCGGGGACGTGCTTGACCTTGAGCATCCCCCGCCAGCCGAACGTGAGGGCCGCCGACAGCGGTCCGGGCCGCGGGGGCCGCTCGCGGCCGGCGATCGCCCGGCGGACGGCCGCGGCGTCGGCGTCGGTGGTTGTGGTCGCCGTGCTCATGACGTCCGCTCCTCGAGGGTCGGTGCCGCTCCGGGTGGGTCCTCGGCGCCGCGGCCGGTCAGGGCGAGGAAGACCTCGTCCAGGCTGGGCTGGTCGAGGGAGAAGTGGGCGATGCCGATGCCGGTCCGCGCCAGCTCGGCCACGCCGGCGGCGGCCCGGGCGGAGTCGGGGCAGGTGGCCGACAGCGCCGCCGGGTCCGGCTCCAGGGCGACCGAGCCGAGCGCGCCCTCGAGGACCGCGGCCGCCTCGGCGCGCCGGGCCGGGTCGAGCAGCCGCACGTGCAGCGCCCCGGTGCCGACCGACGCCTTCAGCTGGGCCGGGGTCCCCTCGGCGATCACCCGTCCCCGGTCGATCACCGCGATCCCGTCGGCGAGCTGGTCGGCCTCCTCCAGGTACTGCGTGCAGAGCAGGATCGTCGTCCCCTCGGCCACGAGCGCGCGGGCGATCTCCCACACCTGGTTGCGCGACCGCGGGTCCAGCCCGGTGGTCGGCTCGTCGAGGAACATCAGCCGCGGGGTGACCACGATGCTGGCCGCGATGTCCAGCCGGCGCCGCATCCCCCCGGAGTAGTGCTTCACCAGCTTGCCCGCGGCCGCGGCGATGCCGAAGGCGTCCAGCAGTTCGTCGGCCCGCGCCCGGGCCCCGGCGCGGGACAGCCCGAGGAGGCGGCCGAGCAGCACCAGGTTCTCCCGCCCGGTCAGCTCCTCGTCGACCGACGCGAGCTGCCCGGTCAGGCTCACCTGCGCGCGCACCGCGTCGGCCTCGGCCACGACGTCGTACCCGAGCACCCGGGCGCTGCCCGAGTCGGGGCGGACGAGGGTGGCCAGCATCCGGATGGTGGTCGTCTTGCCCGCCCCGTTGGGCCCCAGGACGCCGTAGATGCTCCCGGCCGGCACGGCGAGGTCGAGCCCGGCCACCGCCTGGGTCTCCCCGTAGGTCTTGACCAGCGCCGTCGCCTCCACGGCCAGCGGTGCGTGCTGCGGCATGGGTACCTCACCCGGGGGTCGGTGTCGGCCGGTGTCGTCGTGGTGCAGACGGACTCTCCCCGGAGATCTCATCGGCGGCGAGCGACTTTTCCGCCGCACCGCCGGCCGGCGGGCAGAAACCTCGCCGGTGGCCGTGTGACGCCGCGTGCACCGGGGAAGGGGACGGCGGAGCGCGCAGGCGTCGTCGCGCACCGGAGCCGGTGCCGCGCCCAGGCAGCCGGACGGATCCCGCCGCGAGGAGGCACGCATGGACATCGCCGCGATGCGGGCGAGCTTCGCCAAGGCCGCGGCGACCGGCGACGAGGCACCGCTGTACTTCTACTCGCACCTGTTCCTGAGCCACCCGGAGACGCGGGCGATGTTCCCGGTGTCCATGGCCCACCAGCGCGACCGGTTCTTCCACGCGCTGGGCGAGGTGGTGTCCCACGTCGACGACCTGGACGCGCTGGTCCCGATCCTCAAGCAGCTCGGCCACGACCACCGCAAGTTCGGCACGCTGCCGGCGCACTACCCCGCGGTGATGCCCAGCCTGCTCGCCACGCTCGAGCACTTCGACGACGAGTGGGACGAGCACCGCGCCCGCACCTGGACCGAGGCCTACGAGCTCGTCGCCTCGGTCATGATCCAGGGCGCCGAGGAGTCCGGCGACCAGCCGGCCACCTGGCGGGCCGAGGTCGTGTCCCACGAACGCCGCGCCATCGACGTGGCGGTGCTCCAGGTGCGGCCCGAGGTGCCGGTCAACTACCTGGCCGGCCAGTCGCTGTCCCTGGAGATCGACCGCCGGCCGCGGCTCTGGCGGTACTACTCCCCCGCCAACGCTCCTCGCGACGACGGCACCCTGGAGCTGCACGTGAAGGCCCGCCCCGGCGGCCCGGTCAGCACCGCGCTCGTCCGCAGCACCGAGGAGGGCGACCTGCTGCGGCTGGGGCCCCCGCTGGGCGACCTCACGCTGGCCGGCGACTCCGACCGCGACCTCCTGCTCGTCGCCGGCGGCATGGGGCTGGCGCCGCTGAAGGCCCTGGTCGACCAGGTGGCCCGGCAGGGGCCCGCCCGCCGGGTGGACCTGTTCGTCGGCGCCCGCACCAAGGACCAGCTCTACGACCGCGCCGCCCTGGACGAGCTGCGGGCGGCCCACCCGTGGCTCGGCGTGACCTACGCGGTGTCCGACGACGACCTGTCGGGCCTCGAGCAGGGGGACGTCGGTGACGTCGTCCTCCGGCACGGTCCGTGGCTCAGCCGGGAGGTGTTCGTGGCCGGCCCGGCGCCCATGGTGGAGGCGACCGTCAGCGGTCTCCTGCAGCACGGCGTACCGCGGGAACGGGTGCGCAGCGAGGTGTTCGCCCCCAGCCGACCGGGGCCCAGTGCCGAGGGGAAGGTGACCGAATGACCACCACCGAGACGTCCGGGACCGGAGGGAACGCTCGGCGGCTCACGCCCGAGCAGATCCGGGGTGCGCGGTTCGCCGCGGGCACGATGCTGCACCCGGGGTACGACCAGGGGCAGGTCGACCGCTTCCAGGAGCTGGTGGCCGCGGAGGTGAGCACCCTGGTCGGCGAGCGGGAGCGGCTGCACCGGCAGGTGGCGGAGCTGCAGCAGCGCCTGGACGGCATCACGGTGCCCGAGCCCCCCAGCGAGCAGGCGGTCCGCATCCTCGCCAGCGCCCAGCAGACGGCGGACGAGTACGTCGCCGAGGCGGAGGACTTCAGCCGGCAGATGACCGCCGAGGCCCGCGACCAGTACGAGGAGCAGCTACGGCTGGCACGCGAGAACGCCGGCGCGATCATGCAGGCGGCGCAGGAGGCGGCCGCCCGGCTCACCGGGGGCACCACCGGGGACGGCGGCGGCGACGCCTCCGGGCAGCGGACCGCCGCCGAGCTCGAGGAGCAGGTGGCGTTCCTCAGGGCGTTCGCCCAGGCCTGCCGGGCGCAGCTGCGGGCCTACCTGGAGGCCCTGCTCACCGACGTCGAGACCGAGTGGGGCCGCGTCGACCCGGCGCTGGCCCCGGAGGCGCTCGCCGCCGCGGAGCCGGGCCGGCGACCGGGCCCCGCGCCGCAACGCACCGCCTTCCACTCCAACAGCGCCGGGAGCACGGCGCGGTCGGAGGAGGACGCCGAGAGCCGGACGGCGCCCGCGGGCGCCCCCGCCTCCGGCTCCTGACCCGCCACTGCCCGGCCGGCGGGCCGCCCGCGGTGCGCGGTCACGGCGCGGGCGGCGTGCCGCGGCGGCTCCTCCGGGGCGCGCGGACGGCCGCTCGCGGCGGCAGGTCCCAGCAGGCGCCCAGCGCCCGGTCCACCACGGGGTGCAGCCGGTCCAGCCCGCCGCCGGGGTACGGGGTCAGCTCGCCGAACCAGAGCTCGCCGTCGACGTCGTAGAGGTCCACGCGCACGAAGTCGAACTCCCGGCCGAGCGCCTCCGCCACCGCCCGCATCGCCGGGTAGCTCGCCGGCGGCGGGTCGGCCGGTCCCAGGGTCATCCCCGGGTCGACGAACGGCAACGGCGACCACTCCGCGGTGTAGAGCCGGCGCCGATGCTCAGCGCTGAACCGGCCGGTGTCCACCTGCACCAGCCGCACCCGGCCACCGAACACCAGCAGCTTGTGGTCGGCGGGCGGGACGCCGGGGCGGCCGAGGAACTCCTCGACGAGCAGCAGGCGCCGGGCCCGGCTGTACACCCACTCCCCGCGGGTGGGGAACAGCGGCTCGTCCAGCCAGCCCGCGGTGGCCTCCCGCAGGGCAGCGACGTCGGGCCGTCCGGAGGCCAGCCGCACCCGCATGGTCCCGTGGTTGGGCTTGAGCACCCAGTGCTCGGGCAGCGGCACCCCGGCCAGGTCGGCGACGTCCGTGCCCGCCCAGAGGACGCGCGGCACCCGCACCTCCGGGCAGACGCGGGCCGCGTACGCCTTCATCGCCAGCTTGTCGCCGAGCTGCGCGATCAGCGGGCGGCGGTCGTGGACCACCCGCCAGTTCAGCTTCTCGGTGAAGGTGCGCGGCGGGCGGCGGGGGAACCGGCCGTGCGCCTCCCGGAAGAGCAGCGCCCGCTTCGCCGGCAACGGCAGCCTGCGGACCACCTCCCGGGGCAGCCTGTCCAGCACCCGACGCACCGCCCCTCGACCCGCCGCGCTCCGCCCGGCTCCCGGCTGCCCAGTCTGCCGAGCCGCCCGCGCCCCGGCGCCCTAGGGTCGGGGATCGTGCGCACCGCAGGAGCCCCCCGCTGAACCCCGTCCCCCCTGCCGCACCGGCCACCCGGGTCGGGTTCGTCGCGAAGGACCCCTGGCACCCTGCGATCCGCCGCGAGCAGATGATCGCCCGGGAGCTGGTCCGCCGGGGCGGCGACGTCCGCTTCGTCCAGGCCCCGGCGGACGCCCACCGGGTGCGCACCGACCCGGGGAACTGGTGGCGGCACCTGCGCGCGGCGCGGTTCGCCGAGGTCTGCGACGGCGTCACCGTGACCGAGCGCTCCACGGTCCTGCCCGGCTCCCGGGGAGCCCTGTCCGAGCGGGTGGACGCCGCGCTCCTGCGCGCCTTCCTCCGCCGCTCGGGCTGGGCCGAGGACGTCACCGTCCTCATGCTGCCGTGGGACTGGCGGGCCACCCGCGGCCTCGGTGGCCGCGTGGTCTTCGACTGCACCGACGACTGGGCCCGGCTCCTCCCGCACGCCCGCAACGTCCCGGCCCAGCTGCGCCGGATCGCCGACGAGGCCGACGAGATCGTCGTGGTGAACCCGGTCCTCGCCGGGCTGTTCCCGGGGCGGCGCCCGGTCGTCGTGCCGAACGGCACCGACGAGGCGCTGCTGACCGCACCACGCTCCGCCCCCCGCGCGGAGCGGCACGCCGTCTACGTGGGCAGCGTCGCGGAGCGCTTCGACGTCGAGCTGGTCCGGGCCGTGCTCACCGCGCTGCCCGACTGGACCCTCGCCGTGCACGGCCAGCTGGTGTTCCCCGAGCGCTCGGCCCCGGCCCGCGCCCGCTTCCTCGCGCTCGAGGGCGAGTTCCCCGGGCGCTTCACCTACCGAGGGCTGACGCCCCGCGACCGGCTGCCGGCCGTGCTGGACGCCGCCCGCGTCGCCCTGGTCCCCGACGTCGCGGCGCGGGCGCTGGGGCAGTCGTCGATGAAGACCTACGACTACTCCGCCCGGGGCCTGCCCGTGGTGGCCACCGCCGGGCACCTCGAGCACTCCGGGGAGGTGCCGCCGCACACGGCGGTCGTCTCCGGCGCCGACGAGATGGTCGATGCGCTCCGCGCGGCCGCCACGGAGCCACCGGGCCGGGCCGACGAGCGCCGGGCCTGGGCGGCGGGGCGCACCTGGGCCCGCCGGACCGACGACTGGCTGACCGCGGTGACCGGCCGGCCGGCCGGCACGGTCTCCCCGCCGGTTTCGGTCTAGGGCCGCTCCGCGCCGAGCGAGCGGACGACGCGCGCGGGGTTCCCGACGGCCACCACGTCCGGTGGCAGGTCACGGGTGACCACCGAGCCCGCCCCCACGACCGTGCGCGCGCCGACTGTGACGCCCGGCAGCACGATCACGCCACCGCCGAGCCAGACGTCGTCGCCCAGGGTGATCGGCGCCCCCTGCTGCCAGCCGGCCCGGCGGAGCCCGGCGTCCACGGGGTGGCCGGCGGTCAGCAGCTGGACCCCCGGGCCCAGCTGCACGTGGTCCCCGAGGGTGATGGGCCCGACGTCGAGGAAGATCCCGCCCCAGTTGACGAAGCAGAACGCGCCGACGGAGATGCGGTAGCCGTAGTCGCAGCGGAAGTCCGAGCGGATCGTCGTGCCGCCGCCCACCGACCCCAGCAGCTCGGTGAGCAGGGTGTGCCGGGTCACGCCGTCGGACTCGGCGTTGTAGCGGGCCAGCAGAGCCGCCGCCCGCCGGCCGTCGGCGGCGAGGTCGGGGTCGTCGGGCCGGTAGGGCCGGCCCGACAGCATCCGGTCCTTCATCCCGCCCATGCCCGCCACGCTAGCCAGCCCGCCGCGATAGGTTCGACCGGTCCGTACCGAGCCCGGAGGCCCGCGATGCCCGATGTCCTGCTCGTCCTCCTGGTCGTGGTCCTCGTGGCGCTCGCCGCGCTCGCCGTGGTGGTCCTCGTGCTGCGCCGGCGGAACCTCGCCCGGGCCGCCGCACCGCGGCCCCGCGTCGACCCCCTGGCCGACGAGCCCGACGTCTACGACCCGCACGCCATCGGCGTCGGTGACGTGATCACGTACGCGGGCGTCGACCACGTGGTCCGCGGCACGATCGTCCTCGAGGAGGGCGGGATGACCTGGCGCGAGCACCTGCTCGACGGGTCGACCGGCCGCCGCTGGCTCACCGTCGAGGACGACGAGGGCGAGCTGGAGATGACGCTGTGGATGCGGCGGGAGGGCACCAACCTCACCCCCGACGGCGACGTGATCCTCGACGACCGGGTGCACCGCCAGATCGAGCGCGGCCGGGCCGCCTACACCGCCGAGGGCACCACCGGCACCCCGCCGAGCGGCACCGTCGAGTACGCCGACTACGCCACGGCGGACAAGACCGGGCTGCTGGCCTTCGAGCGCTGGGCACCCACCCAGTCCTGGGAGGTCTCCACCGGCCGAGCCGTCAGCCGCGGGGAGCTCACCGTCTACCACCGCACCCCCGGCGCATGAGCCTGCACGTGCTGGACGTGGAGCCGCGCGACGTGTCCGCGACGGCGCTCGGCCTGGTGCTCGACGGGCCCCTGGCCGAGCCGCTCGCCCGGCTCCGGCTGGACGACGGTCGGGGTGGCTCCATCACGCTAGGGGTGCTCGGCGCCTCGCACGTGGTCACCGCCGCCGTCCCCGGCTCCCGGCTGACCGAGGAGGTCTCCTGCGACGCCGTCGGCGCCGGCGGCGACCCGCTGCCCCGGAGCACGCGGTCCGGCGGCTACACGCTCACCTCCTCGGTCACCACCGTGACGCGGGCCGAGCTGGACGTGAACGCTCAGCGGCTGCGGGACCGGGGCGGCGCGGACCCGGCCTGGCTCTGCGGCGCGTTCCCCGGGGGGGCCGGGGCCCTGACCGCCCTCACCGCGCGGCCCCTGGCCGGGGGCGGGTGGGCGTGGCGGACCTGGCACCTCTACCCCGCCGGCGACACCGGCGAGGTCGTCACCACACGAACCAGGTGGACGCCATGAGAGATCTGCACCGGGTGGTCGGCCTCCTGCTGGCCGCCGCCGTCCTCCTCGCCGGCTGCGGCACCGGCACGCGCATCCGCGACCACCTCGAGAGCACCTACGAGCGGACCGAGATCATCGGTGACGCCGCGGTCTACGCCTCACCCGACCCGGTGGGCACCACGACCGCGGCCATCGCCGACGCCGTCCCGCCCGCGGAGCGGCAGGCCGACGGCGGCAACGAGTACCTGCGGTACGACGACGACATCGTCATCGTCAGCGCCGCGACCGCCGGCAGCACCGTGCGCGTCGAGGACCTCGACGGCCGGTACCGCAGCGGCTTCTTCGCCTTCCTCGGGCCGGGCTTCCGGCCGGGCTCCCCCGCCGGCACGGGCGGCGGCGGCGGCCCCGGGGACGCCAAGTGATCCCTCCCGTGCACGCCTCCACCCCCTCCGAGACCGGGAGCGACCCCACGTGACCTCGACCTACCAGGCCCTGGAGTTCGGCCACGTCGACGCCGATCTGCTGACCCAGGGCGTCGTGGCGACGCTGCTGTTCTTCGTCATCGGGGTCGGCGTGCTGGCCCTCGGCTTCCTCGCGCTCGACCTCATCACCCCGGGGAACCTGCGCACCCAGGTCTACCTCGACCACAACCCGAACGCGGCGATCCTGCTGGCCGCCAACCACCTCGCGCTGGCGATCATCGTGGTCACGGCGATCATGACCAGCGCCGACAACCTGGGCCAGGGACTGGTGGACACGGCGGTCTACGGCCTGGTCGGGGTGCTGCTGCAGGCTCTGGCCCTGCGGGTGCTGGACGCGATCATCCCCGCCGACCTGCGCGCCCTGGTGAACGAGCCGCGGATGCGCGGATCGGCCTGGGCGGTCGCCGTCAGCCTGGTGGCGATCGGCGCGGTCAACGCCGCCGCGCTGTCCTGAGGCCATGACGGCGTCCGCACGAGAGGTGCCGGCGGCAGGGCCGGCCGCGGCGGGCGGCGGAGTGCGCTCGCGCCCCCTGCTGCTGGCGGCGGTCGCGGTCTGCGCGGCGTGCGGGCTGATCTACGAGCTGGTGCTGCTCACGCTGTCGGCGAGCCTCACCGGCGGCGGGATCACCCAGACCTCCCTGATCGTGGCCGGTTTCGTCGCGGCGCTCGGCGCGGGCGCGCTGCTGGTGAAGCCCTTCCTCGGGCACGCCGCCGCGACGTTCGTCGCCGTGGAGATCCTGCTCGGCATCGTGGGTGGGTTGAGCGCGGTGACCCTCTACGTCTCGTTCTCCTTCTACGGGACCAGCAGCGCCGTCCTGGTGACCGGCACCGCCGTGATCGGGGTCCTCGTGGGTGCCGAGGTGCCGCTGCTCATGACGCTGCTGCAGTCCGGGCGCAGCGGCATCGACGCGCGCGGTTCGGGCACGCTGCTCGCCGACCTCAACGCCGCCGACTACGCCGGCGCCCTGCTCGGCGGCCTGGCCTGGCCGTTCCTGCTGCTGCCCCTGGCCGGCCAGATCCGGGGCGCTGCCCTGACCGGGGTGCTCAACCTCCTGGCGGCCGCGGTCGTGGCCGCCTTCGTCCTCCGCGGGGAGCTCACCCCCCGTGCCCGCCGCACCGCCACGGCGGCGCTGCTCGCCGCGGCCGCCGTCCTCGGGGTGCTGCTCGTCCGGGCCGGTGACATCGAGACCACCGCCCGGCAACGGCTCTACGCCGACCCCGTGGTGAGCGCCCAGCGGTCGCCCTACCAGGAGATCGTGCTCACCGAGCGCGGCGACGACCTCCGCCTCTACCTGGACGGCGACCTGCAGTTCTCCAGCCGCGACGAGCACCGCTACACCGAGGCGCTCGTCCACCCGGTGCTCGCCCGCGATCCCGGGCGGGTGCTCGTCCTCGGCGGCGGGGACGGCCTCGCCGCGCGCGAGGTGCTGCGCCACCCGACCGTTCGCGAGGTCGTGCAGGTGGAGCTCGACCCCGCGGTCGTCGACCTGGCGCGGACCCGGCTGGCCGACCTCAACGCCGGCGCGCTGGACGACCCGCGGGTCGACGTCGTGCTGGACGACGCCTTCCGCTGGCTGCGCTCCCCGGCCGCCGCGGGGTTCGACGCGGTGATCGTGGACATGCCCGACCCGGACACCCCGGTGCTCGGCCGGCTCTACTCGACCGAGTTCTACGGGCTCGTCGGCGCCGCCCTGGCGCCCGGCGGGCTGGTCTCGGTGCAGGCCGGCAGCCCCTACTCGACGCCGACCGCCTTCTGGCGCACCGTCTCGACCCTCGACGCCGCCGGGCTCGCGGCCACGCCGTACCACGTGCACGTGCCGAGCTTCGGCGATTGGGGGTTCGCCCTGGCGCAGCCCGGCGCGACCCCGCCCGGGCTCGCCCTCTCCCCCGGCGCCCCGCCGCTGCGGTTCCTCGACGACGCGGTCCTGGCGGCCTCCGGCGTCTTCCCCGCCGACCGGCGCCCGCAGCACCTGGAGCCCTCCACCCTCGACCGACCGCGGATCGTCGACGACATGCGCAGCGGCTACGTCGGCTGACGCATGTAGCGTTCTTCTCCTGGGCCGCCCTTCCGGGCCGCTCGTCCGGGTCGCCTGCCCGGACCCGCTGGACGCCGCCCGAGGGCCGGCCGCCGCGGACGCAGACCGAACGAGGAGAGTGCCACCGTGGCCGCCGTCACCGACGCAGCCGAACGACACGAGGCCGGCCGGGCCGCACAGTCGGCCCTCGCCGAGGCCACCCGCCGGCGCACGTTCGCCGTGATCAGCCACCCCGACGCCGGCAAGTCCACGCTCACCGAGGCCCTCGCCCTGCACGCCCGCGTCATCGGCCAGGCCGGTGCGGTGCACGGCAAGGCCGGCCGCCGCGGCACGGTGTCGGACTGGATGGACATGGAGAAGGCGCGCGGCATCTCCATCACGTCGGCGGCCCTGCAGTTCGAGTACCGCGACGCGGTGATCAACCTGCTCGACACGCCCGGGCACGCCGACTTCTCCGAGGACACCTACCGGGTGCTCACCGCCGTCGACGCCGCGGTCATGCTCATCGACGCCGCCAAGGGTCTCGAGACCCAGACGATGAAGCTCTTCGCCGTCTGCAAGCACCGCGGCATCCCGATCGTCACCGTGGTCAACAAGTGGGACCGCCCCGGCAAGGACGCCCTCGAGCTCATGGACGAGATCGCCGAGCGCACCGGGCTCACCCCCACGCCGCTCACCTGGCCGGTCGGCATCGCCGGCGACTTCCGCGGCGTGCTCGACCGCAGGGACGGCACCTTCCGCCGCTTCACCCGTACCGCCGGCGGCGCGACGATCGCGCCCGAGGAGCTGCTGAGCGCCGCCGACGCCGCGGCCCAGGAGGGCGACGTCTGGCAGCAGGCGCAGGAGGAGGCCGAGCTGCTCGAGGCCACCGGCGCCGAGCACGACCAGGACTCGTTCCTCTCCGGCGTCACCACGCCGGTGCTGTTCGCCTCCGCGGTCTCCAACTTCGGCGTCGGTGCGCTGCTGGACACGCTGGTCGACCTCGCCCCCGCGCCGTCGGGCCGGCCCGACGCCGAGGGCGTGGTCCGCGGCCTGGACGAGCCGTTCAGCGCCTTCGTCTTCAAGGTGCAGTCGGGCATGGACGCCGCGCACCGCGACCGGCTCGCCTACATCCGCGTCTGCAGCGGGGTGTTCGAGCGCGGCATGGTCGTCACCCACGGCCGCACCGGGCGCCCGTTCACCACCAAGTACGCCCAGCACGTGTTCGGCCGGGAGCGGGAGAGCATCGAGACCGCCTACCCCGGCGACGTCGTCGGGCTGGTCAACGCCTCGGCCCTGGGCGTCGGCGACAGCCTGTACGTGGAGCGGCCCGTCACCTTCCCGCCGCTGACCACCTTCGCCCCGGAGCACTTCGCCGTCGTCCGCAGCCAGGACACCGCCAAGCACAAGCAGTTCCGCAAGGGCATCGAGCAGCTGGACTCCGAGGGCGTCGTCCAGGTGCTGCGCTCGGACCGCCGCGGCGACGGATCCCCGGTCCTGGCCGTCGTCGGGCCGATGCAGTTCGAGGTCGCCACCCACCGCATGGAGCACGAGTTCCACGCGCCCGTCGCCCTGGACCGGCTGCCCTACAGCCTGGCGATGCGAACCGACGAGGAGTCCCTTCCGCTGATCGCCTCCTCCGGCGGCGTCGAGGTGGTACGGCGGACCAGCGGCGAGCTGCTGGCGCTGTTCCCCGACAAGTGGGCGCTGCGGATGCTGCAGCAGCGGCACCCGCGGGTGACCCTCGAGCCGCTGGTGGCCGCCCAGCTGGCCTGAGCCCGGCCGCTCACGGCCGGAGCGCGTCGTAGACCTCCTCGGCCCGGTCGAAGACGAAGAAGTGCCCCTCCCCGGGCAGCCAGTGCGCCGAGCAGCGGGGCAGCATCGCGCTGAGCACCTGACCGAGGACGACGGGGACCTGCCAGTCCTGCGTGCCGTGCCACAGGTGCACCTGCTGGCGGACGGCCGACAGCGGGAACCCCCACGGCCGGAACAGCAGGGCCCGGTCCTCGGCCAGCACCGCGCTGCCGTTGCGCAGGCCCTCGGCGAACGTGTCGGCGAGGATGCGCCGGACGGCCGGGCGCCCGATCACCCGCCGGTCGGCCGCGTTGAGCCGCAGCTGCAGGTAGCGCGGGATCGTCCGCGGCCGCAGCCCGACCGGGGCGAGCACCGGGCGCAGCACGGCCGCCAGCCGGGCCGGACGGTGCACGGCCGCCCGCAGCTGCCGCGGAATCCAGCGCGGCCAGGGCCACGGCACGTCCGGCGGGGGTGCGCCGCCGAGGATCCCGACGGCCGACACGCGGTCTCCCAGCGCGTGCGCGCAGGCCAGCGCGTAGGCGGCGCCGCCGGAGAGGCTGAGCACCGCGCACCGCTCGATGCCGAGGTGGTCCAGCAGCTGGGCGACGTCGTCGGGCCAGTCGGCGACCCGGCGGCCGGGGTGCGGGTCCGAGCGCCCGAAGCCGGGACGGTCGGGGACGATGAACCGGACGCCCCACCGCCAGTAGTCCTCCGGGTCCTCGACGTGCCGCTCCAGCCGGGAGCTGGGCGACCCGTGGCAGCCCAGCACCGGCCGGCCCGCGGGGTCGCCGTGCTCCGCGTACGCGAGCGTACGGCCGTCACGGAGCCGGATGCTGCTCTCCCGTAGTTCTGGTCGGCTCTGCATGCCTGCGCCCCTACCCGGGCCGGGCGGAACCCCACCGTCCGGGCCGGCTCCGCGCCCACGCGCGAGGCCGCACCCGACGCACTGCCCCAGCTCCCGGCGGGAGCCGCGGGCCGCGCCCCGGATGCCGGTGGGCGGCGCGCACCCGGGCGGAGGTGTGCCCGTGATCTCCGCGGGTAGCCGCCGAGGATGCCAACGTCGAGACAGCCGTCGACCGCCAGCGTGCTGGGACGGAGCGTGCTCGCCGGCATCGCCGGCACCGCCGTCATGACGGCCTTCCAGGAGTTCGTCGAGATGCCGTTGACCCGGCGGGGCGAGAGCTACGCGCCGGCCGACTTCGCCCAGAAGGTGCTGCCCGTCGACCCGGAGACCGCGCAGGGGCGTCGGCGGCTGAACTGGGTCACCCACTTCTCGCTGGGAGCGATGTGGGGTGCCGCCTACGGCGTCGCCGCGCTCCGGGGAGCCCGTGGCCAGCAAGCGGTGCACGCCGTCTTCGCGGCCGTCTACCCCGGTGACGTGCTGCTCAACTCCGCGCTGGGGCTCTACCACCCCACGCGGTGGTCGATGCGTGACCTGGTGGTGGACGTGGTGGACAAGTACGTCCAGGCGCAGGCCACCGGGGCGGTCTTCGACCGGCTGCTCGATCCCGCCGGACGGCGCTGAGCGGAGACCTTCGTGCGCCCGCGTCCCAGCCGTGCTGGTGCGCCCGGGCGCCCAGCGGATTCAGGAGGCCAGGTGGCCGGCACGGAAACGGCACGACAGCGGGTGGCGATGGTCACCGGGGCGAGCAGCGGGCTGGGGCGGGCGGTGGCGCTCCGGCTGGCGAAGGACGGGTACCGCGTGGCCCTCCTCGCGCGGCACGCCGGTGACCTCTCCGCCGTCGAGCGCGACGTGGAGCGAGCGGGTGGGACGGCTCTGAGTCGTGCGGTGGACCTCGCCGACGCGGCCGAGACCCAGACCGCCGTCGACGAGGTCGTCGCGGCCTGGGGATCGGTGGACGTCCTGGTCAACGCCGCCGGCACCGACGTCCCCGGGACCGTCGAGCAGACGACGGTCGAAGAGTGGGACCGTGTCCTCGCGGTCAACCTGCGCGCCCCCTTCGTGCTGAGCAAGGCCGTCTTCCCGCACCTGCGTGCTGCCGGCGGAGGCACGATCGTGAACATCTCGTCGGTCGCAGGGCTGCGCGGGTGGGCGAACGCGGCTGCCTACTGCTCCTCGAAGTTCGCCCTGACCGGCTTGACGCAGTCGCTGGCCGCCGAGGGGCGGGAGCACGGCATCCGGGCGTGCGTGCTCTACCCCGGCGCGATGGCGACGTCCTGGGGTGCGTGGGATCCGGCGGACCGCCGCACGACCGGCCGCGAGGGCGCGGAGAAGCCGGCCACCGAAGCTCTGCCGGCCAGTCACGTCGCCGACCTCGTGGCGTGGGTGGTCGGCGCCCCGGACCACCTGGTGCTCAACCAGGTCACGGTGACGCCGCTGCACGAGCAGGGCTGGCCGTGACCGCAGCGGCGGGCACCGCCGGCCACCGGCCGCGCTTGCTAGCTTGCAGGCATGGCGATCGATCCCCGCGGTGCGGACCTGAAGCGCTACCTGCAGGAGGACCCCGGCGGGCCCGTCGTGATGCTCAACCTGCTCCGGTTCGCCGAGGGCGGCCGGGAACTCTACGCGCAGTACGCCGAGGCGCTGAACAGCACCTTCCTCCCCCGCTACGGCGGCGAGGTGCTCTACGCCGGCGACGGCTCGACCTCGCTGGTGGCCGAGGACGGGCAGTCCTGGGACGCGGTGCTGCTGGTCCGCTACCCCTCCCGGGAGGCGTTCAGCCGCATGGTCGCCGACCCCGAGTACCAGCAGGTGACGGAGCTGCGCACCCGCGCCCTCACCGAGGCCGTGCTGCAGGCCACCACCGCCTGGTGACCGGCTGCGGCCTCAGTGGCCGCGGAACGCCTCCTCCAGCCACCACGACGGCTGCTCGCGGGTCACCTTGGCGTCGACGAGCAGCGGCGCCGTCCGGGGGCCGGCCAGCCAGACGGCGACCCTTTCGAGGTCGGCGGGCCGCCGGACGGTGACCGCGGCGTAACCGTGCCCGCGGGCGATCGCGGCGAAGTCGGTCTCCGGGAAGCGGACGGTGTCCAGCGGGTGCCCGTGCGGGCCGAAGTGGTGCACCTCGGCGCCGTAGCCGGCGTCGTCGTAGACCACCACCACCATCGGCAGGCCCAGCCGGACGACGGTCTCCAGCTCGGCGGCCCCCATGAGTGCGCCGCCGTCGCCGAGCGCCGCCACCGGCAGCCGGTCGGGGCGGGCCAGCGCCGCGCCGATCGCCGTCGCCAGGCCCAGGCCGACGGACTGGAACGCCTGCGTGAAGCAGAAACCCTGCTCGTCGGGGACGTCGAGGAACATGCTCGGGTAACCCATGAAGTTGCCCGAGTCGACGGCGACCACGCGCTCGGTGGGCAGCAGGTCGTCCAGCGCGACGGTGAGCGCGCGCGGGTCGATCCGCCCGCCGTCCCCGCCGTCGCCGTACGGCTCGTCCCGCCAGCGGCCGCGGGCGGCCAGCGCGGCGCGCACCTCCGGCGTCCGGTAGCCGCCGGTGACCGGCTCCCCCAGCCGGGCCGCGGCGGCCTCGGCGACGGCGCGCACGTCGCCGACCACGCCGAGGGCGATCTCCCGCTGGGCCCCGAGCGCGTCGGCGTCGAGGTCGACCTGGACGACGGTCGCGTCGCCGGCGATGAGCCGGCCGTGCCGCATCGTCCACATGTTGAGCTGGCAGCCCCAGCCGACGACCAGGTCGGCGCCGGAGATGAGCTCCGCGGCCAGCGGGGTCGCGAACCCCCCGGAGACGTCCAGGTCCCATGCGCTACCCCGGAACAGGCCCCGGGCGACCGCCGAGGTGGCGAGCAGCGCGCCGCAGCGCTCGGCGAGGGCCTCCAGCGCCGCCCGGGCACCCCGTGCGCCACGGCCGGCCACGAACACCGGCCGCCGCGCCGCCCGCAGCGCCTCCGCCAGGCGGTCCACCTCGGCGTCGGCGGGCACCGCGGGCGGCCGGTGCGGTGCCGGCGGCGCCTCGCCCTCCTCCGCCGCGAGGGACTGGACGTCCAGCGGGAGGTTGAGCACGACCGTGCGCCGCTCCAGCCGGGCGGCGTCCACCGCGGCTGCGGCGCACGCCACCGCGTCCGCCGCCGAGGTCACCCGCATCGGCGCCGCTTCGACGGCCGTGGCCAGGGCGAACTGGTCGACGAAGAAGTTCGACCGCGGCGAGGTGGCCTCGGCGGTGAGCACCACCAGCGGGGTCCGGCTCTTCGCGGCCTCGGTGATGCCGGTGAGCGCGTTGGTGAGCCCGCAGCCCTGATGCAGGCTGAGCACCGCCGGCCGGCCGGTGGTGCGGGCGTACGCGTCGGCCATCGTCGCCGCGCCGCCCTCGTGCCGGGCGGCCACGTACCGGGCCCCGGCGGTGACCATCGCGTTGGTCGCCACGAAGTTGCCCGAGCCGACGACGCCGAAGACCGTGTCGACCCCGCGCGCGACGAGCGTCTCCCCGACGGCCGCCGCGACCGTGCGCCCGGGAACCCGGGTCATCCCCGCTCGACCAGCGCCAGCACCCGCGACGGCGAGCCGGAGCCGGAGACGATCGGCAGGGGGGCCACCACGAGCAGGGCGCCGGTGGGCGGCAGCAGCGCGAGGTTCTGCAGCTGGGTGAGCCCGTACTTCCCGCTGCCCATCAGCGCCGCGTGGCAGGGGAACGGCGGGTCGAAGGAGTGCGCGGCGCCGGCGTCGGTGCCCACGGTCTCCACACCCAGCCCCAGCACCGGCGACTCCTCGGCCAGCCAGCGCGCGCACTCCACGGACAGGCCGGGGGTGTGCGGGCCGGTGTCGTCGGCGTTGAGGAACTCCTGCTGGGAGGCCGACCGGGCGTCCCAGCCGGTGCGGTAGAGCAGCCAGCCGCCCTCGGGCAGCGGCCCGTGCTCGGCCTCCCACGCGCGCACGTGCTCGACCTCGAGCAGGAAGTCCGAGTCCTCGGCCGCCTGCGCGGAGAAGTCGAGGACCACCGCCGGGGCGATCAGCCGGCGGGCGGGCACCGAGGCGACGTCGTCGCCGTCCCGCCCGCTGACCCAGTGGTTGGGCGCGTCGAAATGCGTGCCGGTGTGCTCACCGGTGCGGAAGTTGTTCCAGTACCAAGCCGGGCCCCGGTCGTCGTACCGGCTCAGCTCCTCCAGCTCGAACCTCGCCGTCTGGGCGAACTGCTCGGGCAGCTGGATGACCGGCGTCTCCGCCGACAGGGGCGCGGTGAGGTCGACGACCTCGACCCGCGCGCTGACCAGCGCCTCGGCGAGGCTCGGGAGGATCGGCATGGCGGTCCCTTCGCAGGCGTGCGGAACGGCCGTCAGCCAATCACAGCCGTCGCGGCGCGTCAGCGCTGCTTCGGGATCATGATCCAGAGCCCGATGTAGACGATCTCGCCGACCCCGAAGAGCCCGAAGAGCACGAAGGCGATCCGGACCAGTCCGGTGGAGACGCCGAACCGGTTGGCCAGGGCCGCGCAGACCCCGGCGATCATCTTCTGCGAACGTGGCCTGACCAGCGGTGATGTCATGACGGAAGGCCTACCCGACCCCGGGCGGCCGGACACGTCGGCGAGCACGTTCACGCCTGCTGGACCAGGCGGAGCACCGCCTCGGCCACGACGTCCGGCCGGTCCGCGGGCACGAAGTGGCTGGCGTCGTCCACCCAGGTGAGGCGCGCGCCGGGGATGTCGTCGGCGAGCCGCTGCCCGTACCGCGACTTCATCTGGTGGTCCTGGCGGCCCCACACCACCTCGGCGGGCATCTCCAGCCGGGGCAGGAACGGGGCCACCGTCTGGGTGTACACCGAGTCCAGCGACCGCAGGTGGCGTGCGAGCTGCGCCGGGCCGCCCGGGCGGGCCCACGGCGCGACGAAGCGGTCGATGAACGGCGTGGCCCGCTGCTGGTGGACGAAGAGCGAGCGCAGCGCCGGGCGCAGCGCGCTCGCGAGCAGCGGCGGCGGGAGGAGCTGGAGGGCGGGCCAGGTGCCCTTCATCGCCCGCACCAGGGGAACCGGCCACCCGTCGTAGCAGACGCCGTTGACCACACCGAGCCCGGCGACCCGGTCCGTGGCGGTGGTCGCCAGGATCTGCGCCACGCCACCGCCCAGGTCGTGGCCGACGACCACCGCCCGGTCCACGCCGAGGGTGTCGAGCAGCCGCAGCAGCCGCGCCGCCTGGGCCGCGAGGTCGACCGGGTGGTCGCCGGAGGGGTCGGAGTCGCCATAGCCGAGCATGTCGACGGCCAGCACCCGGGCCGAGGCGGACACCTCTGGGACGACGTCCCACCACAGCCGGGAGTTGGTGGGGATGCCGTGGACCAGCAGGACCGCCGGCCCCGAGCTCCCGGCTTCCCAGACCTCCAGCCGGTGATCGCCGACCTGCACCGTGCGCGCCGCTCCGATGGGTAGCTCCATGAGCGGTCACTGCCCACCTGCCCGTCTCGCTGCACGTGGCCTCGGTCTCGTCCGGTGGTACCGGTGGTGGCTATCCGGGCGCGCGCGGGGTAGGGACCCCTGCCATGGATGCGATCACCTTCGGTAAGGCCGGCCTCAAGGGCTGGCGCGCGCGTGTGGCCGACACCGTGGCCGGGCCGGTGGCCCAGCGGACGTCGGTCACGGACGACCAGGTGCGGGCGGCGATCGGGGCGGTGTTCCTGGTGCTGTCGGTGATGTACGTGGCCAAGGCGGTGAAGGACCTGGCGACCAGCCGCTGAGCCGGCGTCAGCCGGCCAGCACCGCCCACCCGTGCGCCGGCACCCGCACCCGGGCTCCGTCGGAGCCGGGTGCGGAGACGTCGGCCGCCCCCGACAGCACCGCGCCCGCCCGCGGCGCCGGCAGCTCGGCCGGGCCGTCGGCGACCGAGAGGGCCACGACGAGCCGCTCGCTGCCCGCCACCGCCTCGTAGACGACCGTCTCGTTGGTCAGGTGCAGCGTCCGCGTGCGGGCAGCGTGCAGCCAGCGGTGCCGGCGGCGCACGCCGATGAGCTCCTGGTGCAGGTGGTAGACGGGCAGGCCGACCGGTGAGAGCTCGGCCGGCGAGCCGGGGAACGGGGGCCGGACGGCGTCGTCGCCGCCGGCCCGGTCCTCCTTGACACCGCGGAAGGCGTGCTCGTCGCCGGCGTAGACCGAGGGCGTCCCCCCGGTGGTGAGCAGCACGACCAGGGCGTGCGCGAGGTGGCGGTCGTCGCGCAGCCGGCTGGCGATGCGCGTGACGTCGTGGTTGCCGACGAAGGTGTAGGGCACGAAACCCTCGAGGAAGCCGCGGTGCCGGTCCAGCGCCGCATCCAGCTCGAAGAAGTTGCGGTCGTTCAGCGCGCTCCAGATCGCCTTCCACAGCTCGTACTGGGTCACCGAGTCGAGGGTCGACTCGTCGACGAACCGGCGGTAGTCGCCGTGGATGACCTCACCCATGAGGTAGGCCCCGGGATGCCGGGAGCGCACCCGCCCGGCCACCTCCGCCCAGAACGACGTCGGGACGGCGTACGCCGCGTCCAGCCGCCAGCCGTCGGCGCCGCGGTCCAGCCAGTGCGACATCACCTCGGTGACGTGGTCGACGACGGCCGGCGACCCGTGGTCGAGCGCGACCAGGTGGCGGTGGCCCTCGAAGTCGTCGTGGTCGGGCTCCGTGCCCGGCGTCCACACCTCCGGGCCGCCGGGCCAGCGCAGCCGGAACCACCCCGCTGTGGCCGCGGCCGGACCCTCCGCCAGCACCCGCTGGAACGCCGGGTGCCCCCGGCCCACGTGGTTGAAGACGCCGTCCAGCAGCACTCTCAGGCCGCGGGACCGGCACTCCGCGACCAGGGCGTCGAAGTCGGCGTCGTCGCCGAGCCGGGGGTCGATGCGCAGGTGGTCGGTGGTGTCGTAGCCGTGGGTCTCCGCCGCGAACACCGGTCCCAGGACCAGGCCGGAGACGCCCAGCCGCAGTGCGTGGTCCAGCCAGGGGACCAGCCCGCGCAGCCGGTGGCGCAGCGGCTGGCCGGGTGTGGTCTCCCGCTCCGCCCCGACGAAGCCGAGGGGGTAGACGTGCCACCAGATCGCGTCGTGCACCCAGCCGGGTTCGCGGGGGCCCGGAAGAGTCATACCGACGATGCTCGCGCACCGGTCCGAGACGTCCGCCGGCCGGGTCGCCCACCGGAGGGGCACCGCCGACCCGGCCGCGCCCGGGAGAACCGCAGGAGGAGTAGTGTTCTCCTCGGTCGCTGTTGCGCCTCTGCTTTCGTTCTCGAACGTCCGCGGTCGTCTCTGCCTGACGTTCCTCTCGGTCCTGCCGGTCGGTGCGGCGGCCCCGCACCCGGTACGTACCTGTGCGGTCACCTCCCAGCACGGAAGAAGAACGACATGGCTCAGGGCACTGTGAAGTGGTTCAACGCGGAGAAGGGCTTCGGGTTCATCGCCCAGGACGGCGGCGGCGCCGACGTCTTCTGCCACTACTCCGCCATCACCGGAAGCGGCTACAAGTCCCTCGACGAGGGCCAGCAGGTCGAGTTCGACGTGACGCAGGGCCAGAAGGGCCCGCAGGCGGAGAACGTCCGCGCTCTCTGATCGACGCGTGAGGAGGGGGGCCGCGGCGCTGCGCCGTGGCCCCCTTCGCGCATCGGTGCCGGGCGATCCGCGCACCGGCTCCGACGAGGAGCGCCGCAGGCGCCCCTCGACCACGACATCGAGGGAAACCCCATCGCCACACGCTGCGAGGACGTCCATCTCGGTTGCTCCTGCCGGGGGGACGAGACGATCCACGAGGAGAGCTCCCGCGCGCTCCGCGAAGCACGCGCCAGCTCCGAGGGTGCGGTCGAGTGCCCCGAGTGCGGCGGGCCGACGACTCCGCTGTGCATCGTCTCCTGGGGGAACTGCCGGGCCTGCCGGACCGCGCACTCCCGGTCGACCCATCCCCTGCGCTGGTGAGCCCGCAGCCCTCGGCTCCCTGAAGCTGCTGCATCGCAGGTGTTCCGACCCCGCCGTGCAGCATCCCCGGCCGGACGTCGCCGCCCCACCTGCAGCGGTGGCGACGGCGTCCGGCCGGGGAACCAACCCGCACCGGCCGGCTCGGGCGCAGGTCACCCGCCACCGTGCCGGGCGTCGTCCCCGACGGTCACCGGCACCGCTCAGCCGGTTGCCAGCCACTCGACGGCCTCGCGGGCCACGTCGGGCGGCACGGCGTGCGGCCCGTCGAACTCCCGGTAGGTGACGTCGTAGCCGTCGTCCTCCAGCGCGGGGACGATCCGGCGGCTGGTCCGGTCGATCGGCAGCACCTCGTCCGCCACGCCGTGGGACACGAACACCGCCGGGCGCCCCGAGCGCGGCGCGGACGGCACGAAGCCCGGCGAGAAGGCGACCACGTGCGAGAACAGACCGCCGTTGGCCAGGCCGAGCCCGAGTGCGTAGGACGCACCGTCGGAGAAGCCGGCCACGGCGATGCGCCCGGGATCGACCGGCAGGGTCGCGAACACCTCCTCCAGCGCGCGGTCGATGCGTGTGACGTCCGGGCCGAAGCCGCCGCCGACGGCGTCCCACGTCGAGGACTCCGAGGACGGCGCGAGCAGCACCAGCCCGTGCTCCTCGGCGAGTGGGCGCAACAGGTCCAGCCCCGCCGCCGCGTCGCCGCCGGCGCCGTGCAGGCTGACGACCAGCGGCACCGGCTCCCCCGCAGGCAGGCCGGGGGGCACGTGCAGCAGCGCCCCACCGGTGCCGGCCAGCTCGCGGGTGCGGGCCCCGGGAGGCTCGTCGGGCGCCGCCGGCGGTTGTGCCGGCCGGGCGCCGAGCGAGGCGCCGTTCCCCGGCGCCGCCTCCTGCCCGCCCCGGCCCTCCGTCCCGGACCGCCGCTCGGCCCCGCAGGCCCCCAGCAGACCGCCGAGGGCCGCCGTGACGCCGGCCGCGAGCACGGTCCGCCGATCGGGCACCGGTCCGCCCCGCCTCAGAGACCGACCGCGACGGTCGCCGCGAGCTCCCGGCAGGCCTCCAGCTCCGCCGGGCCGGGCGCGCCGGTGAGGCTCAGCGGCGCGGCCACCTGCTTCCAGCGCAGGGCCCCGGTGATCCGCTCGATGCTGCGCAACGCGCCGGCGGTGTCGTCGTTGCCGTGCACGTAGACCCCGAACGGCAGGCCGGCCGTCGCCTCCAGGCAGGGGTAGTAGACGGTGTCGAAGAAGTGCTTGAGCGCCCCCGACATGTAACCGATGTTCGCCGGGGTGCCCAGCAGCACCCCGTCCGCGGCGAGCAGGTCGGCCGCCCCGGCCGAGAGCGCCGGCCGGAGGGTCAGCTCGACGTCGTCGACGAGGGCGGCGCCCTCCCGGACCGCTTCCAGCACTGCCTGCAGCGCCGGCGAGGGGGTGTGGTGGACGACGAGGAGACGGGCCATACCGGCATTCTCGATCCCGACCGACCCAGAGCACCACCACCGCCGCCCGCGGCGTGTGAGAGTGATGGCGTGCATCTGGTGCTCGAGTACGTGCTGGCCGAGGACTACCTGGACCGTCGCACCGCCCTGCGGGCCGACCACCTGGCGTTGGCCCAGGCGGCGCACGAGCGCGGCGAGCTGCTGCTGGCCGGCGCGCTGCCCGATCCGTACGACCGTGCGCTGCTGGTGTGGACGGCGCCGCGCGAGGCGGTGGAGGGGTTCGTGGCGCAGGACCCCTACGTCGCGCACGGCCTCGTCTCGGCATGGTCGATCCGGCCGTGGAACGTGGTCGTGGGCTGACCCGGCAGGTCAGCCGGCCGCACCCTCCCCGTCCGGACGCAGCTGCCGGTACACGCGGGCCAGCTCGGGTAGCTGGACGTGGGCGTTGAGCCCGCTGGGGTTCGGCACCACCCAGGTCACGACGCCGCCCACGCGCTCGGGCTGACGGCCGGCGACCGCCTGGGGCCGGCCGAAGCCCTGCCGCCACGCCGTGATGCCCAGGACCGCGAGCACCCGCGGCCGGATGCGGGCCACCAGCCGCTCCAGCGCCTCCGCGCCGGCTCGCAGCTCCTCGACCGACAGCTCCGCGGCGGTGCGGCTCGGGCGGTCGGCGACGTTGGTCACCCCCAGCCCGTACCGGAGCAGCTCGCGGTCCTCCTCGGGGCGCAGCAGCCGGGGGGTGAACCCGGCGAGGTGGATCGCCGGCCAGAACCGGTTGCCCGGCCGGGCGAAGTGGTGGCCGGTCTCCGCCGACATCAGCGAGGGGTTGATCCCGCAGAAGAGCACGTCGAGGCCGGGCGCGACGACGTCGGGCACCGGTTTGGCGTACGGCTGCCCTGCGGCGGGCGGGAGGGCGGACACGGCCCCATCCTGGTCGCTCGCGGCCCGCCCGGTCAGCGGTAGGTGAGCAGGTGCCGCCGGTCGCCGGTGACGTGCGCGTGGTCGTTGAACCCCAGCAGCGACAGGCCGGAACCACCCGCCACCACCGAGGTGATCCCGACGTTCACGGCGGCCCGGTTCAGCGCCACCACACCCTCGGCCCGGGCGCCCAGCAGGCCGGCCACCACAGCGGCGATCACCCCGGCGGAGCTGACGACGACCGCATCACGCCCCCGGGGCAGGCCGGCGGCCAGCCCGCCGACGGCCGCGAGGGCCCCGCTGGAGAAGGCCGGCCAGCCGTCGGCGTCACCGGCGGCGATCCAGGACCGCAGCGCGCTGTCGAGCAGCCGCTGCACCTGCCGCGACCCCGAGTCGCCGACCGCTCCCCCGTCCCCCGGGTAGCGCTTCAACAGGTCGAGGTGGTCGTACTCGTCGAGGCGGGGGTCGACCTGCTCGGGGGCTGCCCAGCCGGCCGCCGCTGCCAGCAGCGCCGCGGTGTCCCGCTGCCGGCGCAGGGTGCCGGAGACGACCACCGGGTCGCGCAGGTCGCGCCGGCGCAGCTCCTCCCCCACGCAGCCGGCCTGCTCGCGACCGAGCTCGCTGAGCACGTCGTAGTCCTCGGCGCCGAAGGAGGCCTGCCCGTGCCGGACGAGGCAGATCAGCGGCATCCGGCCAGCCGTTCCGCGCGCTGGAGCAGGACGGCGGCGGCGATGCCGAAGTGCGCGAAGCGCGGGTTGGTCGTGTGCCCGGAGCGGTACCGCGCCCAGATCTGCTGGATGATCACCGCGAGCCGGAACAGCCCGAACACCTCGTAGAAGGCCCAGTTCGCCGGCTGCAGCCCGGTCCGGGCCAGGTACCGCTCGACGAGCTGCTCACGGGTCGGCATCCCGGGCAGGGTGCTCGGCTGCGTGGCGACCAGCCCGAACTCCTCGTCGTCGTCGGCCGTCACCCAGTAGGCCAGGGAGGCACCGAGGTCCATGAGGGGGTCGCCGACGGTGGCCATCTCCCAGTCGAGGACGCCGGTGATGCGCGGCGTGCCGGAGAGGTCGAGCACCAGGTTGTCCAGCTTCCAGTCCCCGTGCAGCAGACTGGCCCGCACGTCCTGCGGCTGGTGTGCCGCGAGCCAGGCCATCAGCTCCTCGGCCGGCGGTACGTCGTCGGTGAGCGCGTCCCGGAACCGCCGCGACCAGCCCTCGACCTGCCGGCGGACGTAGCCGGGGCCCCTTCCCAGGTCGGCCAGACCGGCCTGGTCCACGTCGATGGAGTGCAGGTCGGCCAGGGTGTCGTAGGCGGTCTCCCCCAGCACCCGCGCCTGCTCCGGCGAGATCTCCACGCCCTCGGGGAGCTTCCGCCCCAGCACGACCCCGCGCAGCCGCTCCATCACGTAGAAGTCGCTGCCGATCACCGCCGGGTCCTGGCAGAAGGCGTGGATCTCGGCGACGACGTCCAGGTGCGGGCGCAGCCGCTGCTGCACCCGCACCTCGCGGCCCATGTCGTGCGCCGAGGCGGCCTTGTGCCCGTGCGGCGGCCGGCGCAGGACGAGCTCCAGGTCGCCGTAGTCGAGGAGGTAGGTGAGGTTGCTGGCCCCGCCGGAGAACTGCCGGACGGCGGGTGCGGAGCGCCCCTCGACCACCGGCACGCGCGGGGTCAGCCAGGCGTGCACGGCATCGACGTCGAAGGCGTCCTCGGGGCGGACATCGCGCAGGCCGCTCGTGTTCTCGCTCATCGCACCCATCCCACCACGGCCGCGGCGGCGGCCGTCCGGGGGCGCCGCTCGCCGCGGGTCGGCCGAGCCCGGGGCTGGTAGCGTCCGGGGCGGGTCGAAGCTCCGGCCCGAGCAGCGCCGTCACGGGCGCCGCGGCGCCCCGGAGCTCCCCGTTCCTGGCACCGGGGGCCCGGGTGGGAGTTCCCCATGGGTCCGCACGACATCGCACTCCCCGCCCCCGAGGGTGGCCCGTTCCTCCTGTCGGTCGACCCGTCCGCGGCCCGGGTGACGGTCCACGGGGAGCTGGACCGGGAGCACGCGCACCTCGTCCTCGACGCCCTGGCGACGCTGTCCGTCGCGGACGGCACCCACTGGACGCTCGACGCGGGCGGAGTGACCTTCTGCGACGCCGAGGGCCTGCGCGTGCTGCTGTCCGCACACTGCCTGGCGCGCGGTCGAGGCGCCCAGCTGGAGGTGCTGCCCAGCCCGTGCGTCCACCGGCTGGTGATCCTGGTGGGGCTCGACCAGTTGCTGGAGACGCCTCCTCCGCCACCGGCCGTCAGCGCCGACGTCGCGGAGACCCGGCGCACCCGCCGCTCGCTGGCCGCGGTGCGCGACCCCAACCGCCGGCGGTCGACCCCGGACCGGACGCCGTTCGTCAGCTGACCGGTGCGCCGCGGGTGGGCACACCGGGGACCGTCACTGGACCGGCGCCTCCGGTGGCGGCAGCCGGTGGACGAGCCGCTCGTCGACCGACACGACACCGGCGACGCCGGTGAGCTCCCGGACGCTGCCGGGCGGCACGGAGCCGGTGATGATCCCGAGCCCGTCGAGCACCTGGTCCACCCGCATGCCGCGCGCCCGCAGCCCACGCACCACGCCGTCGAGCGCGGACAGGTGCCCGTCGTCCACGGTCACGCTGACCTGGGTCATGGCGCGCAGAGTACGCGGCGGCGACTCAGCGGGGGGCGACGGCGAGACCGCTACCGGCGTCGGCCGAGGGCTGGAGCAGCCGTTCGCTCTCCTGCAGCAGGGTGGCCCACAGCTCCAGGCCGCGCCGGCCGGTGGCCTCCGCCCACAGAGCGGCGACGCCGGCGACGTGCGGGGCGGCCATGCTGGTGCCGCTGATCGTCCGGTAGCGCTCGGGCATGGGCCAGGCCGAGTACACGTCCACACCCGGACCGGCGACGTCCACCTGCCCGCCGCGCCCGGGCAGGCTGCGCGCGGAGAAGTACGCCGTCTCCAGCGACCGGTCCACTGCTCCGACGGCCAGGACCTCGACGCTGTTGGCCGGGGCGCCGACGAAACCCGGGTCACCCGCCCGCCGGTCGGCATTGTTGCCCGCTGCCGCGATGACCAGCGAGCCCCGCTGGAGCGCGCGACGCCCCGCCGCCGAGTACGGCGGGTGGGCAGCCGCGACATCGGCCCCCAGCGACATGGAGACGACCGGGCAGCGGCTGGTCACCGCCCAGTTGATCCCGGCCAGGATGCCCGCGTCGGTGCCGCTGCCGTCGTCCCCGAGGACCTTGCCGGCGAAGACCTCGGCCGCGTGGGCGATGCCGTAGCGCGGCCCGGCGGGCGGCGTCGCCGGCCCGCAGGCGGTGCCGATGCAGTGCGTGCCGTGGCCGTGCCGGTCCTGGGCGTCCTCCCCGGCGACGAACGACCGGGCGATCACCGCCCGGCCGGCGAAGTCGGGGTGCGCGAGGTCGAAGCCGGTGTCCAGCACGGCCACCCGGATGCCGCGGCCGGAGTACGGGGAGACGTCGGCCCGCACGGCCTGCACCCCCCAGGTGGCCTGCGCGGTGTCCTCGAAACGCGCGGCCGGCCCGGCGGGGCGCTCGTCCGCCGCGATCAGCCGGCCGGTCAGGTCGGCCACCCCGTCCCGGTAGCCCCGCGCGTAACTGCCGGCGTCGGCGGGGAGCGCGTGGTGGACCAGCTCCGGCGACACGGAGAGGAACCGCCGGGCCGACGCGGCCTGCAGGTCGTCCAGCCGGGCGGGGCCGGCGACGACGGCGATGCCGAGCGCCGCGAAGACGGTGGCGCCCGCCTCGCGGAGGGTCTCCGGCGGCACGTCGCCGTCGGCGAAGTCCCGGGAGTCGGCGACGTCGCGCACGCCGGCCCGCGCCCAGTCGACCGGGACGTCGTCCTCCGGCGCGTCGGCGAACACGACGACCTGCCGGCCGGTGGTCCGCGGCGGCGGCAGGGCCGCCCCGGGCCGCACGCTGCCCTGGTTTCCCGGATCGGTCACTGCGCCTCCCCCGTCGGGACGTCACGGGGCGGCCGGGTGGCACAGCGCCCGCTCCTCGATCACCGGCCGTCGCGACCGGTCGACCCAGCGTGGCGGGAGGGAGCGGACCGGGCAACCCGGGGAGCGCCCGCCGGTCAGCCCTGGACGACCGCCGGGTCCATCCACATGACCTCCCAGACGTTGCCGTCGGGGTCGGCGAAGCTGGCGCCGTACATCGCGCCGTGGTCCTGGGCGGGCAGCCAGGGCTTGCCACCGGCCGCGATCGCGTCGGCGACCAGCCGGTCGACCTCCTCGCGGCTGCCGGCGGACAGGCAGGTCAGCACGGAGGTCGCCTGCGCCGGGTCGCCGACCTCGCCGGTGACGAAGTCGGCGAACCGCTCGCGGGTCAGCAGCATGACGTGGATGTTCTCCTCGATCGCGTAGGAGACGCAGCGGTCGTCGGAGAACTGGTCGTTGCGCCGGAAACCGAGCGCTCCGTAGAAGGCGTCGGCGCGGTCGCGGTCGGCCACGGGCAGGTTCACGAAGATCATGCGCACGGTGAGCTCCTCCGGTTCGGGGCGGCCCGCCGTCGTCCGCGGCGGGCTCGTCAGCTAGGACGGGGCCGCCGCCGGGAACTCATCGGTGGGGATCCCGGCGCCCCACCCCGGACCGCGCCTCACCCCGGGGCGGCGGCCGCCCCGGCCGGCCGGGGCCGGACCTCGCGCGGCCCCCCGATCTCGTGACCGTCCCCGCAGACCACCGCGACCCGCACCGGCGCGCCGCACTCGCGGTGCTCCAGCGCCAGCGGGGCCGGCCCGTCGGCGAGGTAGCGGTCGCCCCACTCCATGAGGGCCACCAGGGTCGGGTACAGGTCGCGCCCCTTGTCGGTGAGCCGGTACTCGTGCCGCTGGCGCTCACCCTCGGCCCGGTACGGCTCCCGGCTGAGCACCCCCTCGCGCACCAGGGTGGCCAGCCGGTCGGTCAGGACCGCCTTGGGCGCCCCCAGGGCCTGCTGGAGGTCGGCGAACCGGCGGACACCCAGGAACGCCTCCCGCAGGACGAGCAGGCTCCACTTCTCCCCCACCACGGCGAGCGTGCCGGCGACGGAGCAGCGGGACCGGTCGAACGAGGCGTCGCTCACAGTGTGAGCATAACCATGCTGGGTTCACTTGCCGAACTTCGCGTCGAAGAGCAGAGTTCGTGGTGCGAACCCAGGAGGCGGACGGTCTCCGGCCGGCCCGCCCGGCCCCCTGCAGCGCTCGCACCACCACCGCTGCTCCGGAAGGACCCGCCATGACCCGCCTCCGCACCGTCCTCGCCCGCCGGCACGCCGTCCGCGCGCACCTGCGCGACGAGCGGGCGCTGGCCCGGGCGCTCGCCACGGCCCCGACGCTCGAGTCCGCCCACGAGATCGCCGCGCTGGGCGCCCGCCGCTGATCACACCGGCGCTCCCGCCGTCGCGGGGGCGCCGCCGGTGCACGGCCCGGTGAGGTGGCGGTCGCGCGACCTCACCGGGCCGCCTGCCGTGCGCCACGGGATCAGCCGCGTACCTCCACCCGGCTCGCGTCGAGGTACGGCTCCCCCTCCCACCCGGCGTAGGCGTCATCGGGCAGATCGGTCCCCAGCTCTTCCTCCAACGCCACCAGCTCGAACTCCGCCGCCGGCTCGGCGGCCAGCGCCACGCGCTCGCCGGGCCGGAGGTCGGGCAGCTCCTCGTCCGCGATGACCAGGATCGGCTCGACGTCCTCGCCGGTCAGGGTGAAGGCCACCGGCGAGACGATCCGCTCCACCTCGCCGAGGAGCGTGACCTCCAGGCCGTCGTAGGCCTCGAGGTCCTCGCGGAAGGCGGCGGTGTACTCGCCGTCGTACGGGTCCTCGAGGTCGTCGGAGGCCCGGACGTCGACGTCGGCCGCCGTCGTGTCGTCCACGTCGTCCTCACCGCAGCCGCCTAGGACGCCCCCGGCGAGGGCGGCGGCCAGCAGGACGGTGGTCACGCGACGGTGGGACCCCAGGCCCCGGCGCATCACCGGGATCCCCCGTGCCGCGAGGCGGGATCGGCGGCAGGCGCCACGGAACTGGGCCAGCTGGTCGTCATGGCGGGTGTCCTCTCCGGCTCCGGTGCCGCCGCGGGGTTCCGCGGCGGAGCCTCCGGTTGCTGCCCCATGCGGCACGCGCCCTCCCCCGTGCGGGCCGTTCGTCACCGCATCGCAAAACGCTGCGGGCGCAGCGCCGTGCCGGTGTTGCAGGGACGTCACACGGACCTCCCGCGGCCGGGCGGTGCGGAGGTCGTGGCGACGGGCGTCCGGATCGGGCGGTCCAGGGTCGGAGCCCGGGCCGCGCCGTCGGGGTGCCCCGAGGCGGACACTGCATGGTCGGAGGGTCAGGCCGGCCCCGGGACGTCCCACTCCCACCCGGCGTCCTCGACCAACCGGCGCAGGCGGGCGCGACGCCCGGCGGCCCGATCGACGGCCCCCTGCCACGCGTGCGCGTCGACGAGGGGCACGCCCGCCGCGGCCAGCCGGTCGGTGCACGGTGGTGGCGGCGGTCCCCCGTCGTCCGGGACCACGGGGTGGTCGCTGCCCGCCGTGGACAGGTACCGGTCGATCACCCGGCGCACCGGGGCGACCGCCGCCACGGGTGGGCGCACCGGCGCGGCGACCGCGGACTCGAGCAGGAGCAGCGCGTCGTCGAGCCGGGCGATCGCGAGCGGAGCGGCGGCCTCGGGGCGGCGGCTCCGGAAGAAGTGCAGCACCGGGTAGGCCAGGTGCTGCTCGGCGAGCGACGCCAGCTGCGCGGGCAGCTGGAGGAGCTGCTGGGTCAGCACGGGGCTGAACCGGTCGCCGTCCCAGCACCCGAGCACCATCTCCTCGGCGGTCCCGCCCTGCGCGTGCAGCTGGGTGGCCAGGGCGCGGCGGGAGACCACCGCCGACATCACCGAGAACAGGTAGGTGATGGCCAGGGTCATCAGCGCCAGCCCGCTGAATGCGGCGACGGCGGCGGCCACGCGCCAGGTCGGCGTGGTCGCGACGAAGTCACCGACGCCTAGCGTCGAGATCGCGGTGCCGGCGAAGTAGATGGTGTCCAGCACCGACGCCGGCCGGCGGGGATCGGCGTCCCCCACCGCCTCGGCGCCGAGGAACACCAGCGACCAGCCGGCCCAGAACAGCGTGACCCAGAGGACCACGGTGGTGACCATGAGCAGCGGCCCGGCTGCCGTGAGCTGCCTCGCCCGGCGCCCGTCGCTGCGCCGGTGCCGGCGCAGCAGCCGCCGCCACCCGCCGGTGAGCACCCGCCGGGTCAGCGGGCCGGCGCCCTCACCGATGGTGAGGGTCGTGGAGACCACGTCCCACGTCACCAGGGCGATGACCAGCAGACCCGTGCCGACCGCGAGGACGGACGCGCCGGCGTTCACCGGCGACCGGCCGTCACGCCGAGGACCGGCCGGCTCCAGCCGGCCGGGTCGGGAACGGGCAGAGGGCGCTCCGTCCGCGGTGGCCGGACGGACGGGGCCAGGGGAATCGGGAGCACGCTTCCTTCCTCACCGGCAGCACGGACGACCGGTTGTCCCGGTCCGGGTAACCAGCGGCGGGCCGGCCGACCCGGACGTCACGGAGTTGTCACCTTCGCGGCGCGGCAGCCGTGCTCCCCGCGAGCAGCACGGCCGGCTCCGTCACCCGGACGGGGCGGGGCGACTAGTTGCCCACCGCGCTGGGCAGACTGACCGGCATGTCCCGGTCGGTGCTGATCATCGAGGACGACCCCCGGATCCGGCGCATGCTGCAGATGACGCTGCAGCGCGAGGGCCTCGAGGTCACCGAGGCCGGGAGCGGCGAGGACGGGCTCGCACGGCTGGGCGAGCGGTCGTTCGACGTCATCCTGCTGGACCTGATGCTGCCCGGGAAGGACGGCTTCGAGGTGTGCCGCGAGATCCGGCGCTCCTCCAACACGCCCGTCATCATGGTCACGGCCCGGTCGGACAGCCACGACGTGGTCGCCGGCCTGGAGGCCGGTGCCGACGACTACGTCTCCAAGCCGTTCGTCGTCAAGGAGCTCTCCGCGCGCATCCGGGCCCTGGCCCGTCGTACCCGCGCCCCGGAACCGCGGGCACGGCTGACCGTCGGCGACGTGGAGATCTCGCCGGCGGAGGGCACGGTGGCACGGAACGGGCAGCTGCTGAATCTCACCCGCACGGAGTTCCGGCTCCTCTGCGAGCTCGCCGCCGAGCCCGGTCGGGTGCTCAGCCGCGAGGAGCTGCTCGAGCGCGTCTGGGGGTACGACTACTTCGGCGACTCCCGGCTGGTCGACGTCCACATCCGCCGGCTCCGGAAGAAGATCGAGCCCGACCCGGGGAACCCGACGCTGGTGACGACCGTCCGGGGCATGGGCTACCGGGTTCCCGGGTGACCGCCCTCGCCCCTCCTGAGCCCCCCGGGCGCACCCCGTGGGGCCCGCGCACCCTCCGGGCCCGGGCGACGGCGGCCTTCACCGCGGTGACCCTCGTGCTCTCCTCGGTCGTGGCGGTCGCGGTCTGGGTGGCGGTCTCGCAGTTCCTGCTCCTGCAGCGCGAACGGGTCACGCTCGTGCAGACCGCCGACAACGCGGCCCAGGTCCAGCGCTCCCTGGCCACCGAGGGGCTGAGCGTCGCCCAGGTGCTGGCCCAGCTCCCGCGGGAGACGGGGTCGACGTCCCTGCTGGTCGACGCCGGCGCCTGGACCACCACGTCGTTGCTGGTGGGCCGCGACGACCTGCCGGAGGAGCTGCGCGCAGCGGCCGAGGCGGGTACGCCGGTCCGGCAGCGGATCGAGGTGCACGGCGAGACGGTGATGGCCGTCGCGGTGCCGCTCGCCGAGCTCGGATCCGCCTACATCGAGGTCTTCCCGCTGGTCGAGCTGGACAAGACCTACCGGGTGCTGGCCACGGTGCTGGCCGTGTCGGTGCTCGGCTCGGTGCCGCTCGCCCTGGTGGTCGGCTGGTGGGTCACCGGGCCGGCGCTGCGTCCGCTGGACCGCATCTCCGCCGCCGCGGCGGCCGTCGCCGCCGGGGCGCTCGACACCCGCATCGATCCGCGGGGCGACCCGTCGCTGGCGCCCATCGCCACCTCGTTCAACCAGACCGCCGAGGCGCTCGAGCAGCGGGTGCGCAGTGACGCCCGGTTCGCCGCCGACGTCAGCCACGAGCTCCGGAGCCCGCTGACCACGATGCTGGGGGCGCTGCACCTCGTCGAGGACACCGCCGACCCCGCGGACGAGGAGCAGGCCGAGGCCCTGGGCCTCCTGCGCTCGGAGGTGGAGCGGTTCGAGCGCCTGGTCGCCGACCTGCTGGAGATCTCGCGCGCCGACGCCGGGAGCGCCGACATCGCCGTCGAGCCCGTGCAGCTGTCCGCCCTGGTGCGGGAGGTGGTCGGACGCCACCGGCTGCACGGCACGGCCACGGCGCTGCTGACCGTCGACCCCGACGCCGAGGAGGCGCTGGTGCACGCGGACAAACGCCGGCTGGAGCGCGTGCTGGGGAATCTCCTGGACAACGCCGACAAGCACGCCGGGGGCGTCACCGGAGTCGCGGTGACCCGCGCCGGCGACGTCCTCCGGGTGGCCGTCGACGACGCCGGTCCCGGCGTTCCCGAGGCCGAGCGCGACCGCATCTTCGAGCGGTTCGCCCGAGGGGTGGGCAGCGTCCGCACCCGCACGGAGGGAGCGGGCCTCGGCCTCGCCCTCGTCGCCCGGCACACACGGATGATGGGCGGCGCGGTGCACGTGGAGGGTCGTCCCGGCGGTGGGGCCCGGTTCGTCGTGGAGCTGCCCGTGGGAGCCGCCTCGTGAGAGCGCTCGCCGTCCTGCTCAGCGTGCTCGCGGCGCTGCTCACCGGTTGCGGCGTCGGACCGCAGCCGCGGCCCGAACGCGTCGCCGTGCCCGCCGCGACGGCCGGCAGCCCGGCGCTGCCGACCGACGACGCCGGACCCGAGGTCGTCGTCTACTTCCTGCGCGGGGCCGAGCTGGCCCCGGTCCCGCGCGCTGCCCAGGCCGCCGACCCCGGGAGCGTCCTGGCCCTGCTGGCCGCCGGCCCCACCCGGGTGGAGGTCATCGGCGGGCTCCGCACCGCGCTGGCGCCGCAGTCCATCGCGGTGGACGAGGGCCTGCCCGGCGGCATGACGTCGGTGAGCGTGACCGAGGAGTTCGCGAGGATCACCGGCGGCAACCAGTTGCTCGCCGTCGCCCAGGTGGTCTGGACGCTGACCGAGCTGCCGGGCACCGCCCAGGTGCGCTTCCTGCTGGACGGCCTGCCGGTCGAGGTGCCCACCGACGACGGGCTGTCCCACGGGCCGGTCGGCCGCGACCAGTACCGCTCGGTCGCCCCGTCCGGCAGCCCCGATCCCTCCACCCCTGCGACCCCCGGCGAGGACTGACCCCGTGAGCGACCTCCACCCCGTCCAGCGCCAGTGGCGGTGGATGCGCCGCGCCCTGTGGCCGATCCCGCTGCTGGCGGTCGTGCTCGCCGTCGGGCTCGGTATCGCGATGCCGTTCCTCGACGGTTTCCTCGGCACGGGCGGCCCGGCGTCACCCCTGGGCTTCGTGTTCGGCGGTGGCCCGGCGGCCGCCCGGGACCTGCTGGCCGCGATCGCCGGCTCGCTCATCTCGGTGACCGGTGTGATCTTCTCGCTCACCGTCGTGGCGCTGCAGCTGGGCAGCAGCCAGTACTCGCCGCGGCTGCTGCAAACCTTCGCCACCGACCGCGTCGTCCAGTTCACCCTCGCCCAGCTCACCGGCACCTTCGTCTACGCGCTCACCGTGCTGCGCACCGTCCGGACGGCGGAGGCCGCGACCGGTGAGAACTCGTTCGTCCCCCGGGTGTCGATCACGCTGGCGTTCCTGTTCGCCTTGGGCAGCGTCGTGGCCCTGGTCGTCTTCCTCGGGCACCTGGCGCGCACGCTGCGGGTCGAGACCATGCTGCGCGACGTGCACGACGAGGCGACCCGGGCGATCCGGGGCGTGGACGACGACCGGCTCGAGCACGACACCGGCATCCCCGAGGGCCCGGGCTCGGTGATCGAGGCGACCGGAAGCGGCTTCGTCGTCGACCTGGACGTCGATCAGCTCGTACGGGCGGCCCGGGACGCCGACGCCGTCATCGGCCTCTCCCCCCGCATGGGCGACGCCGTCGTCGCCGGCACACCGCTGGCCGAGGTGTGGTCACCGGCCGGAGATCCGGTGGGCGACCTGGACCCCCTGCGCGACGCGGTCAACCGCGGCGTGCGGCTGTCCTACGAGCGCACCCCCGACCAGGACGCGGCCTACAGCCTCCGCAAGATCGTCGACATCGCGGGCCGCGCCCTCTCCCCGGGCATCAACGACCCGACGACCGCCGTCCACGCCCTGTCCCACGTCTCCGCGCTGCTCGCCGACCTCCTCCCCTGCCGCAGCACCGTGCGGTCGTGGCGCGACGACGACGGCACGGTGCGGCTGCTCGTGCCGCGGTGGACCGCCCAGGAACTGCTCACCGTCGGCCTGGAGGAGCCCCTGCAGTACGCGTCGGGGCAGCCGGCCGTCCTGCGCCGGATCGCCGGCCTGCTGCAGGAGGTCGCGTGGCGGGTGCGCGGGGAGGACCTCGACGACGCCCTGCACGCACTGCTCGACCGGTGCGTGGACTCGGCGCTGGAGAGCACCGCGATCGACAGCCGCGAGACGAACGCCTGGCGGTCGGCCGTCGAGGACGCGCTGGAGGGGCGCTGGTCGCCGGCCCGGCGGCTCAGCCCCCGACCGGGGCCTCCGGGTGGGCCGACCGGGTGACCGCCGGGTCGAGCGGCGTCTCCCACGCCGGGGCCGCCCGCCCGGCGCTGCGGCGCACGACGCCGCGGTGTCCCCCGTCAGGCCTGGGCAGCGCGGGATATCTCGTCGGCCCCCGCGATCCCCCCGAGCGCGGAGCCGCTGCCGTACTTCTTCGCCGGGATGACGCTCATCGAGCCGTCGCTCTCCAGCACGACCGCCGCCACGTCGGACAGGTCGCCGGACCCCGAGGAGCGGACGGCCTGCCGGATCTCGTCGATGCCGACCCGCACCTCCCGCATCTGGTCCGGCAGCGGCTGCCCGTTGCGCAGCACCAGCGTCGGCCGGGAGGTGACCACGCCTCGGAGGACGGGCCAGCGCACCGTCAGCCAAGCGACCACGAGCTGCAGCAGGGCGAGCAGCCCGAGCGCGACCGCACCCTCGGTCCAGGCGACGTCGCTGCTGAGCAGGATGGTGGCCAGCGTGGAGCCCAGCGCCACGGTGACCACCAGGTCGAAGGCGTTGAGCTTGGTCAGCGTCCGTTTCCCGCTGAACCGCAGGACCACCACCACGGTGACGTACGCCGCTGATCCCACCAGCAGCACTCGGAGGACACCGGACCATTCGTCGAACCACATGGGGTCCCCCTACCCCGCCGACCCCTGCGACGACTCAGCGCTCTGCGCACCGGCGTCCCGCTGCCCGCCGGTGGCGCCGCGGTACAGCCGCCGGCCGAGCGTGGCGGTCAGCCCGTGGGCGAGCGTGCTGGCCGCGACCACCAGCGAACCGGCCGCCAGCACGACCGGGTCGATCGCGAGCCGCTCCGACTCCAGCGTCAGGTAGAACAGGGCGGAGATCCCGATGGGACCGAACCAGCCCAGGTAGGCGGCGTCCGGCGGCGCCAGGCCCAGCGGACGGCGCAGCAGGTAGATCACCGGTGGCCGGCGCAGCAGCAGGATCGACGCCGCGAAGAGCACCCCTGCCCAGCCCAGTTCCCGCCACTGCGCCCACGGCAGCAGCGCACCGAACGCCACGAAGAGCGGGAGGACGACGAACCGGTTCACCGCCTCGTCGATCCGGACGTCCGCCACCCGCTCCCGTCCCGTGCTCACCGCGTTGAAGGCGAGACCACAGACGAAGACGGCCAGGATCCCGTCGATGTGGATCAGGCCCCCGATGCCCAGGACGGCGAGGGCCAGCACCACCGTGAACACCAGTTCGGGGCCGGGGTCGGTGGCCCCGTGGTCGGCCCCCGCGCGCAGCGCCCGGCCGCCCAGCCAGCCGAGCAGGGCGCCGAGCAGGACGGCGCCGGCGACCTGCCAGAGCGACTCGAGCAGCGCCTCCCCCAACGAGAGGGGGCCGGCGAGCGCGACCGCCACCAGGACCAGCGGCAGGGCCAGGCCGTCGTTGGCACCGGACTCCAGGGAGAGCACCTGCCGGTCGCGCCCGGGCAGGTCCTCCTCCGCGGGCTTGCCGGTCACCACGTTGGAGGCCAGCACCGGGTCGGTCGGCGCCAGCGCGGCACCCAGCAGCGCGGCGACCCCGAGCCCGAGGCCCAGGGTGGCCGCGGCCAGCCCGGTGCTGACCAGGGCCATCACCGGCATCACCACGGCCAGCAGCAGCAGGACCGGCCGCCAGCGGGCCCGTGCCTCACGGGCCGGGTAGCGGAGCGCCACCGACATGACCGAGACGGCGAGCAGCATCCGGGTGGCGGTGTGCAGCCAGCCGTGGTCCTCGAGCAGGTCCGGCAGCGGCAGGAGGCCGAGCACGGCGGGGCCGAGGACGACGCCGATCGCGAGCGCCAGGAGCGGTTCGCTGATCGGCAGCCGGCGGATGCGGTCCGACCAGGCGGCGGCGACGAGCGCGAGTGCGCCTGCCGCCGCCAGCAGGACGTCGACGGTCACCGGGAACCTCCGGGAGAGGTGCGCGTCGTCCGCATGGTGGTCAGCCCAGGCTGGCGATGAGCTCCCGGCACGCCGTCTCGCAGCGGCGGCACGCCTCGGCGCAGACCCGGCAGTGCTCGTGCATCTCGGCGTGCTGGGCGCACTCGTCACCGCAGGCCTTGCACGCGGCAGCGCAGGCCTCGAGCACGGCCCGGGTCAGGTTGGCGTCGTAGCCGGTGTGCCGGGAGAGCACCCGGCCGGTGGTGTCGCAGATGTCGGCGCAGTCGGTGTTGCTGCGGATGCACTTCGTGAGCTCGGCGACGGAGTCCTCGCTCAGGCAGGCGTCGGCGCACGCGGTGCAGGCCTGGGCGCACTCGAAGCAGGCCTCGATGCACTCCAGGAGCTTCTGCTTGTCCACCCCGCCGAGGTCCTTGGGGTACGTGTCGAGCATCTGGGCGGCGACGGTCACGTCGGCCTCCTTCGCTGGGTCGTCGGCCCGGGCCGCGGTCGCGCCCCGAGGGCTCTCGCCGGGGGGAGCCCTACCCGCGCCCCGACGCCGGGCACACGTGCCGCCCGTGACGATCCCGTGACGGACCCGCTGGTGGGACCCGCGAACCCCCCGGCCGGCCGGTCAGCCGCGTTCGGCGGGCTCGCCCTCCGGCGCCGTCTCCGAGGTGTCGCGCAGGAAGAGGTACCAGTAGGACGTCGCCACGAAGATGACCGCACCGACCAGGTTGCCCGCCCCGGCCAGCAGCCAGTTCAGCGCCGTGTCGTCCCAGCCGACGTCGGGGACGCCGGCGAAGATCGCCGCGGGCAGGAAGAACATGTTCGCTACGACGTGGTCGAACCCCATCGCCACGAAGGCCATGATCGGGAAGAAGATCGCCAGGATCTTGCCCGACACCGACGTCGCCGCCAGCGACATCCACACCGCGAGGCAGACCAGCCAGTTGCAGCCCACCGCGCGCAGGAAGGTCTGCCACGGCGACTCCCCCAGCGCCTTCCCCTCGGCGATGGAGGCGAGGCGTTCGTAGGTCAGCCCGGCGGTCCCGACGGCGTCGGCGTCCCCGATCACGCCGGTCTCGACGGCGAGGAAGAAGGCGACGAACAACGCGCCCAGCAGGTTGCCGAACAGGACGAGCGTGAGGTTGCGGACCACGTCGGTCACGGCGAGCTTGCCGTGCATGGCACCCATCGGGACCAGCAGCATGTTCCCGGTGGCCAGGTCGGAGCCGGCGATCAGCACCAGGACCAGGCCGAGGGTGAAGGTGGCCCCGGTGAAGAGGGTCGGCAGCGTGCCCCACGTCGCCGGGTCCAGGCCGGCGGAGACGGTGATGGCCACCAGGCCGCCGAAGGCGATGTAGGCGCCGGCGAGGAAGGCGCTCACCAGCACGCGGTCCCAGGTGCGGCCCACCTTCTTGGCGCCCATCGCGGTGGCGACCTGGGCCATCTCCTTCGGTTCACGTGCCGCCATCGTCACCCTCCGGTCGGTGGTCGCTGCTGAGGGCAGCCTCCCGCCCGGCAGGAGCCGCGGCAACCCGGGTCACCGGGCCGCGGCAGGTCGGAGCAGCCGCTGCCGACCCGGATCGTTCAGCGCAGCCGTACGGGCCCGGCGTCGATCGGGGTGCGGAACAGGACGTAGGGCCTGCGTCGCTGGTCCTCACCACCGCGGTACGTGGACTGCCGGTGGAGCTGGTTGGCCGTCACGTAGAGGTGGCCGTCGGCGGCCACGCTCAGGGTGTCGGGCCACAGCAGCCGCGGGTCGTGCACCACGGTCTCCCACGACCCGTCGGGCAGCCGGCGGTGGATCGCGTCGTGCTCCCCGTCGGTGACGTAGAGCCGCCCCGCGTCGTCGGTCTCCAGGCCGTCGCTCACGCAGCCCTTGTCCCCCTCGTCCCGCACCGTGGCGGCCACCGCGTCGTCGTCCCGGCCACGGTCGACCAGGGCGTCCACCGCGACGCTGTACCAGCTGCGGCCGGCGAGCGGGCAGTAGTACAGCCGGCTGCCGTCGGCGGCGAGGGCGATGCCGTCGGCGCCCATCGTGACCGGTGAGACCTCGCCGTCGGGCGAGCGCTCGGCGAACTCGACGCCCTCGACCACCATCCGGAGCTGCGGCGGGGTGCCGGCCTTCGTCGTCGGGTGCTCGTGCAGCCGCCGCCAGCTCTCCCCGGACGCCAGGTCGACGACGACGATGCCGTTCGGGCCCTGGTCCGAGGAGTCGGTGATGAACGCGTACCCCGCCTCGCCCCGGTGCAGGTCGAACCGCACGTCGTTGAGGTACGTCGTCGGCAGCGCCACGTCGGTCGGGAAGAGGATCACCCGCTCGACGGTGTCGCTGGTCAGGTCGACGCAGACCAGTTTCGGCCCCCCGTGCTCGGTGGGCCGGAACATCGGGCTGCCGGTGTCCAGGAGCCACAGCCGGTCGGCCGGGTCGACGACGACGCTCTGCACCGAGACCAGGCGCTCGGGGTCGGCGTCGGAGCGGTTGTCGTTGAGCTCCTGCGACGGGTAGGCGACCGCCTGCCCGTCCCGGAGCTCGCCCACGGTGAACCCGACGTCGTCACCCCACTTCGGGTAGCAGACGAAGATCCGCCCGCCGTGCGAGACGGTGACGCCGGTGGGCATGGCGTCGTGGAAGAGGTGCACGACCTCCAGCTCGCCGACCGGCTCGTCGACCGCCAGCCGCAGCGCCGCCGTCGTCACGCCGTCCCGCCGCTGGTGGGTACCGCCCCCACCGCCGGCCGGGCCGCCCCGAAGGCGCGGACGAAGTGCCGCGCGGCCTCCTGCTGGGCCTGCTCGGCCTTGTCCAGCACCGCCGCGGCGCCGAAGAACTCGTGCATGACGCCCTGGTAGTGGCGGTGCGTGGTCGGCACGCCGGCGGCCTCCAGGTTCTGCGCGAACTGCTGTCCCTGGCTGCGCAGCACGTCCCGCTCGGCGGTGATCACCAGCGTCGGCGGCATCAGCGCGAGCTCGTCGCGGCCCCACCCCAGCAGGTCGACCCGCGGGTCCTTCGCCCCGTCGGGCTTCCCCTCGAACGCGTGCATCGCCATCCAGGAGAGCAGCGGCCGGTCCAGCGGCCGCGCGTCGGCGGCGTCCTCCATCGACTCACCGACCTGCTCGCCGGTGGTCAGCGGGTAGACGCAGACCGCCGCCGACGGCACCGGCTCGCCCGCCCGGGCGAGCTGGAGGACCGTGGCAGCGGCCATCGTGCCGCCGACCGACTCCCCGCCGATGCCGATCCGGGTCGCATCGCCGCCGAGTTCGGCGGCGTGCTGCACCACCCACCGGTAGGCAGCCAGGACGTCGTCGTGCGACGCGGGGAAGACCGCCTCGGGCGCCCGCCGGTAGTCGGGGCTGACCACCATCGCACGGGCCTTGTTGGCGAGACCTCGGCAGGAGGCGTCGTAGGTGTCGATGTCGAACAGCACCCAGCCGCCGCCGTGGATCCACATGATCACGGGCAGGCGGTCGCTGCCGGCGTCGACGGGCTTGTAGACCCGCATGCGCTGCTGCCCACCGGCGGCGTCCGGGATCACGATGTCCTCCACCGACCCGACCGGCTCCGGGCCCTCGAGGCCGTTGTCGGCCATGACCTTCGCGACCGCGTCGTCGGGGCCGGGCTGGGAACGGGCCTGGTCGGGTTCGAGGATCTCGAACGGCAGCGGGCCGAGGGAGGAGTGCGCGTCGACGATCGCCTGGGCCTGCGGGTCGAGCAGGCCCGAGGCATCGGTGGCCATCTCCTTCTGCTTCCCCGAGAGCAGGTCCCGGACGTGGTCCAGCGGCTTGGCGAGCATGCCGGCGATGCGCTCGGCGATGCCCTCGTCGGGGGCATGCGGGTGCGGTCGGGTGGGCGCCATCCGCTTGGCGGCCAGGAACTCCTCGCCCAGCTGCGCCATGCGCTCCGGGCCGGCCTTGCGGCGGAACTCCGGAAGTTCCTCGTCCTCCTCGTCGTGCACGTGGTGGCGGACGACGCCCATCAGCTTCGCCAGCGCCTGCTCGAACTCGTCCTCGCCGGGCTCGGTGCGGCCGAGGACGACGAGCAGCTCCTTGATCTCCTGGTGCTCGTGCTCGGCGTCGTCGTGCTCGTCGGTCATGCCCAGCTCGGGCCAGATCGGGTAGAGCACGGTCTCCTCGGCGAAGGCGTGCAGCGCCAGCTCGAAGGAGATCTGGTCGACCAGCACCCGGCGGTTGCCACGGCCGGCCTCCAGGTGCTGGAACTGCCGCTCGACCACCGCGTGGTCGTCGGCGATGAGGTGGTCGATGTCGCCGGGCAGGGTCGGGTAGTCCAGGGCCACGGGGGCCTCCCACGTCTCTCCGTCATGTGCAACCGGTCGTCCGGCTCCTACCCGTGGCCGGCTGCGGGCACGCGTGCCGACGGGTCTTCCTGACCGCCGGCGCCGGTCCCGCCCGTGGCGGTCCCGGCCCGGGGCGGCACCGGCACGGTCTGCAGATCGGCCGCGACGACGACGTCCCCGCCGAACACCGCCCCGGCCTCGTCGGCGAAGCGGCGCGGGTCGTCGTACCGCTGGGAGAAGTGGGTCAGCACGAGCGTCCGCACCCCGCAGTCGGCGGCCACGGTGGCGGCCTGGCGGGCGGTGAGGTGGCCGTACTCGCGGGCCAGCCGCGCGTCGGCGTCGAGGAAGGTGGACTCGATGACCAGGAGGTCGGCGCCCTCGGCCAGCCCCCACACGGCGTCGCACAGCCGGGTGTCCATCACGAACGCGAACCGCTGCCCCGGCCGCGGCGCGCTGACCTCCTCGAGGTGCACCACCCGGCCGTTCCGCGCCAGCGAGCCGAGCCGCTGCAGCCGGCCCACGTCGGGGCCGGCGATGCCGTGCCGGGCGAGCCGGTCGGGCAGCATCCGGCGCCCGTCGGGCTCCGCCAGGCGGTAGCCGTAGGTCTCGACCGGGTGGTCCAGCCGCCGGGCGACGAGCGTCCCGAAGCCGCCGGCCGCGACCGTCCCGTCGCCGGCCACGGGCAGCTCGGGGACATCGAGCACGTCGTGGAACACCGAGGCACGGCGCAGCCGGTCGAACCACGGCCGGCCGCCGGCCGGGAAGTGCACCGGGACCGGGTGCGCCACCCGGTCGAGGTTCATGCGCTGCAGCACGCCGGGGAGACCCAGGCAGTGGTCACCGTGGAAGTGCGAGACGCAGATGCGGGTGATCGCGCTGCTGGGCACCCCGGCCAGGAGCAGCTGCCGCTGCGTGCCCTCGCCGGGGTCGAACAGGAGACCCTCGCCGTCCCAGCGCAGCAGGTAGCCGTTGTGGTTGCGGTCGCGGGTCGGCGCCTGGCTCGAGGTGCCGAGGACGACGAGTTCGCGCGACGACACCGCGGCCGCCTCAGGACGGGTCGTCCGGCTCCTGCCCCATCGCCTCGTCGACGGAGGTCTCCCCGCCGGTGCGGCCGCCGCCGGGGCGGGCCGGGTCGTCGCCCACGCTGGCGTGCGAGCCCTCGTCGGTCGGCTCGGCCTGTCCCTGGGTGTCCGGGTCGGTCATCCCACGCTCCTTCCGTCGGTCCGGCGTCCGTGCTCCCATCGTGGCGGCGAACCGGCCCCGCCGCGATCCGGGACCGGCGGCGGCCCTCAGGACTGCCGCTGCAGCACGAAGTCGTAGCGCGACTCCAGCCACGGCACGTCGATCGAGCCGCCGTCGGGGGTGGCGCCCGGTTCCCGCTCCTCGAACGCCGTCACCAGCTCCTGCTTGGTCCCGAAGACGACGTCGCTGTCCAGGTACGGCGCACCCTCCTGGAACAGGTGGGTGATGAGCGGCTCGAAGCCCGGCACGTTGATCAGGAAGTGGATGTGCGCCGGCCGGAAGTGGCTGATGTCGGTCCGGGCGACCAGGTCGCCGACCGGGCCGTCCATCGGGATCGTGTAGCCCAGCGGCGCGATGGTGCGCACGCAGTACTCGCCGTTCTCCCCGGTCGTGTACTTCGCACGCAGCCGGGCCTCGTCGATGTCGGGCAGCTGCGACTCGTAGGCGCCCTCGGTGTCGGCCTGCCACACGTCCAGGACCGCGCCGGCCACCGGCGCGCCGTCGAGGTCGGTCACCCGGCCGTGCAGGAACAGCGGCGTCCCGGGCAGGCCCTCGGACATGTCCTCGGCGTACCCGAGCTCGGGCGAGCCCTCGATGTGGAAGGGCCCCAGGACCGTGGCCGGGGTCGCGCGCGGATCGAGGCGGTGGTTCATCTGCACGACCAGCATCGACAGCCCGACGACGTCGGAGGCGAGGATGAACTCCTCGCGCTTCTCGGTGCTGATCTTGCCGGTGGCGGTCAGCCACTGGACGGCGGCCATCCACTCGTCCTCGGTGAGCCGCACCTCGCGGGCGAAGTCGTGCAGGTGCCGCACGAGCGCGGTCATGACCTCCGCCAGCCGCGGATCGCGGGCGGTGGCCCAGCGCTCGACCGCGAGGTCGGTGATGTTCTCCTCGGTGACCAGCTGCACGGTGTCCTCCTGCCGTCCGCGCGGCCGGGGCACCGGCCGCGCAACCTCGACCCCCGCGGCTCCCGCGGGGGCATGCTCGTTCAGGGCGTCAGCACCAACCGGACGCCGGGGTCGCCGGTCGCCTGCCGCTGCCACGCGGCGGCGACGTCCGCGAGCGGCACCTGCTCGTGGGCGACGGACAGCCGGCCGGCCGCCGCCTCCCGGGCGATGGCGCCGACCGCCTCGGCGCGCTGCGCCGCGGTCAGCGCGTTGTTCGTGTAGCCGAGCACCGACGCCGACTTCCCCCGCAGCACCGCCGAGGAGAACTCCGCGCTGTCCCCGGAGGCGCCGCCCAGGTTGACCAGCCGGCCGCCCGCGGAGAGCGCCCGGGAGGCCGCGGTGGCCGCCGGACCGAAGACGGGGTCGACGACGAGGTCCAGCCGCCCAGCGGCCGCGTCGGCGAACCGGGCGGCGAGCGTGTCGACGTCGGCATCGAGGGCCACCACCGCGTCGGCGCCGGCGGCGAGCGCCCGCTCGCGGGCCGCCGCGGACCGGGCCGCCGCCACCACCCGCCCGGCACCGAGCAGCCGGGCCGCGCCGACCGCCGCCTGCCCGACGGCCCCGCCGGCGCCGAGCACGAGCACGTGCTCGCCCGGGCGCAGGCCCCCGCGCCAGGTCAGCGACATCCAGGCGGCCACGGCGGAGAGCCCCAGCGCGGCCAGCGCGGCGTCCGGGACGTCGGCGTCCACCGGGACCAGGTCGCCGGCCGCCACGGCGCAGCGCTCCGCGAGGCTGCCGTCGCCGGGGGCCATGCCCGCGGCGGTGCTGAACCAGACCCGGGTGCCGGGGACGGCGCCGGGCCCGTCCTCGACCACGCCCATGCCCTGCACCCCGGGCACGTAGGGCACCGCGGGCCGCCCGAAGTAGGAGGTGCCCGACGCGCAGAGCAGGTCGAGCGGGACCAGGGGCGCCGCGGTCACGCGGACCACGGTGCTGTCGGCCCCGGGCACCGGATCGGGGTGCTCGCGCAGCTGCGGGGCCTCCCCCGGGGCGTGCAGGACGGCGGCGCGCACGGCCGGTCCCCTCAGGCCTGCGGCCCGGCGCCGCGCAGCGGCGCGGGGACGAACGGGTCGGGGTCGACCGGCCGGTTGTTGAGGTCGACCGAGAGGAAGACGTCGTTGGCCACCGGGTGCCGGAGCTCCTCGGCGAGCTGCCCGATCAGCCCGGCAGTGCGGGCCAGGAGCGCGAATCCGCGCAGCAGCTCCATCGGCAGCCCCAGGTCGGCCAGGGCCGCGCCGCAGACGCCGGCGCCGTTGAGCGGGAGCCGCTTGCCGAGCACCTGCTCGTGGGTGCGGCCGATGGCGGCGAACAGGGAGAGGTGCGGGCCGACGAGCCCTTCCTCGGCCGCGATCTCGAACAGCCGCGGGGTGCGCGGATCGCCCTGCTTGTGCACGTGGTGCCCCAGCCCGGGGACGAACCGGCCGGCCGCGCGCTGCGCGGTCACGGTCTCCAGGGCGAGCGCGTCCCAGCCGGCGTCGTCGGTGGGCAGGTCGCCGTCCACGGCGGTGAGGACGCCGTGCAGGAAGCGGCCGCAGTCCTCGGTGACGCCGAGGAACCGGGACCCGCCGCCGAGCAGCCCGGCGGCCAGGGCGCCCTGGATCGAGTCCGGTGCCGAGAGGTAGGTGAGCCGGGTGACGATCGCGGTGGGCGTGAACCCGTGATCGGCCAGCGCGGCGAGCACGGACTCGAACACGCGGGTCTCCCCCGGTCTGGGACGCCGCTGGGTGGCCAGCCAGAAGGCCAGCTCCCCGAAGCCCACGGTGCCCATGACGTCACGGGCCAGGTCGGTGCCCAGGAGGGTGATCGACTCGAGGCTGGAGGCGCCGAGCGCGGTCGGGTACGTGGGGCGCTCGTCGGTCACCGGGACTCCTCGGGCGCGGCCAGCCAGCGCCGGATCTCCGTGCCGTGCTCGTCCAGGCCCGGCGGGGGCAGCCGGTAGGCCGGCGGCGTCGCGGAGAAGGTGATCGGGTTGCGCACCGAGGGCACGGCGGCCGCACCCTCGCCCACCCGGACGACGGGGTCGAGGCCGACCTCCTGGGCGAACGCCACCCCCTGGTCGATCGTGTTGATGGGTCCGCAGGGCACGCCCGCGCCGATGATGTCGCGGAACCACTCCTGCTTGCTCCGGGTGCGCAGCCGCTCGACCAGCAGCGGGCGCAGCTCGTCGCGGTTGGCGGTGCGGTCCTCGTTGCGGCTGAACCGGGGGTCGTCGGCGAGCTCCGGCACGCCGAGGACCTCCACCAGCCGGCGGAACTGGCCGTTGTTGCCGGCCGTGATGATCAGGTCGCCGTCGGCGCACGGCAGGGGCTCGTACGGGAACAGGCTCGGGTGGCTGTTCCCCATCCGGAAGGGCACCACGTTCCCGGCCACGTAGGCGCTCGTCTGGTTGACCAGGCCCGACAGCGCCGAGGAGAGCAGGTTGACCTCGATGTGCTGTCCCTCGCCGGTGGCGTGCCGGTGGTTGAGCGCCGACAGGACGCCGATCGTGGCGTGCAGGCCGGCCATGACGTCGAAGAGCGCGACCCCGGCCCGGTACGGCGAGCCGTCCGGGTCGCCGGTGAGGCTCATGAAGCCCGAGATCGCCTGGACGATGAGGTCGTAGCCCGGCAGCGACGCTCCCTCCGGGGCGCTGCCGAAGCCGCTGATCGAGGCATAGAGCACGCCCGGGTTGGTCGCGGAGACCGTGTCGTAGTCCAGCCCGAAGCGCGCCAGGCCACCGGGCTTGAAGTTCTCCACCAGCACGTCGGCCCGGCGCGCGAGCTCCCGCGCGGCCTCGGCGTCCGCGGGGTCCTTGAGGTCGAGGGCGACCGAGCGCTTGTTGCGGTTCGCGCCCATGTAGTACGTCGACACGCCGTCCCGGACCGGCGGCTGCCAGGTGCGGGTGTCGTCGCCGTGCGGGCCCTCCACCTTGACCACCTCCGCGCCCAGGTCGGCCAGCAGCATGGTGGAGTACGGGCCGGCCAGGATGCGGGAGAAGTCCGCCACCAGCAGCCCGGCCAGGGGCCCCGCAGCCGGCGCCCCGGGGACCTCCGCGACCGCAGTGTCAGCGCTCATCCGGGATGCACTCTCCTCGTCGCAGGCCTTGCCGGACACTCGTCCGCGTTTCGACGCTCGCAGTCTCCGACGGCTCGCTGCGGGCTGTCAACCGGAGTCCAGCCGCTGCACGCCGAACTGCGCAGCCCGGTTGACACCATCCGACGAGCAGGAGATGGTGACCCACGTCGCACAGGCTGTCCGTCTAGCGGACGCTGGTCCGGCGACGCGACGACGACGTCCAGGAGGAGACGATGACCCACTCCGAGCCCGCTCCGGCGGCCGGCCGGCCGGTGGTCCTGCGCGGCGGGACCGTCCTGACGATGGACGAGACCTGCACCGTCCTGCCCGAGGCGGACGTGCTGGTCGTGGACGACCGCATCGCCGCGGTCGGGCCGGCGCTCGACGTACCCGAGGGGACGCAGGAGATCGACGCCCGGGGCGGCATCGTGATGCCGGGCATGATCGACACCCACCGGCACATGTGGCAGACCGCGATGCGCGGCTACGGCGCCGACTGGACGCTGACCCAGTACTTCGTCTGGTACTACCTCGAGCACGGGAAGAAGTTCCGCCCCCAGGACGTCGCGGCGGGCAACCGGCTCTCGGCGCTGGAGGCGCTCGAGGCCGGCGTCACCACGACCGTGGACTGGTCGCACGGCCTGCAGTCGGTCGACCACGCCGAGGCCGCCGTCGACGCGCTGCGCTCGGTGCCGGGCCGGTTCGTCCTGGCCTACGGCAACATCCAGGCCGCGCCGTGGGAGTGGACCGCCGACCCCGCCGTCCGGTCGTTCCTCACCCGGCAGCGCGACGCCGCCGACGACATGCTCGGCCTGCAGCTGGCCTTCGACGTGACCGGCGACCCCGCCTTCCCGGAGAAGGCCGCGTTCGAGGTGGCCCGGGAGCTCGGCCTTCCGGTGACGACGCACGCCGGCGTCTGGGGCGCCACCAACGACGACGGCATCCGGCTGATGCACGAGCACGGCTTCATGACGCCGGAGACGGTGTACGTGCACGCAGCCACCCTGACGCCGGACTCCTACCACCGCATCGCGGCCACCGGCGGTTCCATCTCGGTGTCCACGGAGTCGGAGCAGAGCGCCGGACAGGGCTACCCGCCCACCTGGCAGGTGCGCTCGCACGGCATCCCGGTGTCGCTGTCGATGGACACCAGCGTCTGGTGGAGCGGTGACCTGTTCTCGGCCATGCGCACCACGCTCGGCGCCGACCGCTCCCGCGAGCACTTCGAGGCCCACCTGAAGGGCGACACCGTCACCCACCTCCAGCTGCGCGCCCAGGACGTCGTCCAGTGGGCCACCCGGGGCGGCGCGCTGGCGCTGGGCCGCGACGACCTGGGCACCCTGGCGCCCGGGAAGAGGGCCGACGTCGTCCTGATCAAGAACGACGACTCCCCGGTCTCCTTCCCCCTGCTCAACCCGTTCGGCCACGTCGCCTTCCAGGCCCAGCGCGGTGACGTGCACACGGTGCTGGTCGACGGCCGGGTCGTGAAGCACGCCCACCGGCTGGTCGACGTCGACCTGGCCGCGGCGCGCAGGGAGATCGACGCGACCGTGGAGCACCTGCGCGGCGCAATGGGCGAGGAGGCGTGGGCCGGCGGCATGTACCCCGACCTGCCCGACACGCAGATGCTGGACAACCCGTACCAGTACACCGAGTACAAGTCCCACGGGACGCACACCGCCCGGGAGCAGGCCTTCGAGGAGCACCTGGCCACCGAGCGTCCGGCCGGGGCGGTCACCGAGCACTGAGGAAGCGTGCCCGCGGGCACACCATCGCGCGCCGAGGTCGCGCGATCTCGCACACTGCTCCCATCCGGGAGCGAGGGGATCGCGCGATCTCGGTACGGCGGACGACGGAGGGAACCGGGATGGCAGGGCGAGGCAGCGGGCCCGACTTCGTCGAGGCGCTCGCACGGGGTCTGGACGTGCTCGCCTGCTTCGACCGCGAGCACCCGACGATGACGCTGTCGGAGGTGGCCGCCGCCGCCGGGCTGGCCCGCCCCACCGCCCGGCGGCTGCTGCTGACGCTCGAGGAGCTGGGCTTCGTCCGATCGTCGGCCGGCGGGTTCGCCCTCACCCCCAAGGTGCTGACCCTGGGGATGGCCTACGTCGGCGCCCTCGGCCTGTGGGACATCGCCCGCCCGCACCTGGAGGCGCTGGTCGCCCGCACCGGCGAGTCCTCGTCGATGGCCCAGCTCGACGGCTCCGACATCGTCTACGTCGCGCGGGTCGCGGTGCCCAAGCTGATCGCGCTGCGGGTCGACATCGGCACGCGCTTCCCGGCCACCCAGACGTCGCAGGGGAAGGTGCTGCTCGCCGCCCTGCCGCCCGACCAGCTGGCCGACACCCTCGCCCAGCCCAGCCGGGCCGGGCTGCCGCCGATGATCGGCCGCTCGCCCGAGCAGCTGCGAGCGGAGCTCACCGAGGTGCGCGCCCGCGGCTGGGCGCTCGCCGACGAGGAGCTCGCCCCGGGGGTCCGCTCGGTGGCCGTGCCCGTCCGCGACGGCGACGGCGTCGTCCGTGCGGCCATGAACGTGACCGTGCACGCCGCCGAGACCTCCACCGAGCGGCTGGTCGGCGAGCACCTGCCGCAGTTGCTCCGCACCGCCGGGGACATCAGCGCCGAGTGGGCGCTGTGGCAGTCCCGCCCGCACGTGCAGCTGCCCCCGGGTCGGGCGGCCGGCGCCGGCTGAACGCCCGTGAAGATCAGCGGGTCCGATGTGCCAGGGTCTGTCCCGTGACCGCCGTCCTCTCCATCCAATCGCACGTCACCTACGGCCACGTCGGGAACAGCTCCGCCGTCTTCCCGCTGCAGCGCCTGGGCATCGAGGTCTGGCCGGTGCACACCGTCCAGTTCTCCAACCACACCGGCTACGGCCAGTGGACGGGCCGGGTCTACGACGGCCAGTCGATCGAGGAGCTGGTCCAGGGGGTCGCCGACCGCGGCGTGCTCGGCAGCTGCGACGCGGTGCTGTCGGGCTACCTCGGCTCCGCCGACATCGGGCACGCCGTCGTCGGCACGGTGGCGCGGGTGCGCGCGGCCAACCCGGCCGCCGTGTACTGCTGCGATCCGGTGATCGGCGACGTCGGTCGCGGAGTTTTCGTGCGCCCGGGCATCGAGGAGTTCATGCGCGAGGTCGCCGTCCCGGCCGCGGACCTGGTGACGCCGAACCACTACGAGCTGGACCTGCTCTCGGGCACCCCGACCCGCTCGCTGACCTCGGTCAAGGACGCGGTCGCGGCGGTGCACGCGCTCGGGCCGCGGGTCGTGCTCACCACGTCGCTCGTCGCCGAGGACACCCCCGAGGACGCCGTCGACCTGCTCGCCTCCGAGGGCGGCCGGCACTTCCGCGTGCGCACCCCGCGGCTGGGGGTGTCGGTGAACGGCGCCGGCGACGCGATCGCCGCCCTCTTCCTGGCCCACTGGCTCGACACCCGCTCGGCGGGTGAGGCGCTGGGGCGGGCGGCGGCGTCGGTGTTCGGTCTGCTCCAGCGCACCGAGGACGCCGGTTCGCGGGAGATCCTGCTGGTCGCCGCGCAGGACGAGTTCGTGACGCCGTCGCGCAGCTTCGCCGTCGAAGAGGTCTGACCGGCGCCCCCGGACGAACCCGGGGGCGCCGCGGGTCAGGTCTTGCTCTTCCCCTGGGCGCTGGAGTGCTCGTGCCGGTCGTCCTTGTGGGTGTGGTGCTCGATCTGCTTGCTGGCCCCGGTGGTGACACCGGCCGCGCTGGGCGCCACACCCTGCTTCTTGGCCTCGCGGACGGCGGCGCGCTGGGCGTCCTGGTCGTTGTTCTTAGCCATGGGTCGATGGCTACCCAGGCAGCGATCCCGGACACATGGAGCAGGGATCAGTGGCCGGCGAGCGTGGCCGCGATCCGGGTGATCGTGCCCTCCTCCACGGGCAGGTGCACCAGCACCGACGGCACCTCCTCGGCCTCCAGCCCGGTGTCGCCGAGCGCGGCCAGCAGGAGGTCGGCCTCCTCCGGCGGTACGGGCACCGTGCAGCCGGAAGCCTCGAGCGCCGCCCGGGCGAGGAACAGCGCACCGGCCAGGCTCTCGTCGGGTACCGGCACGGGCTCGGGGACGGCGGCCGACCGGGTGGCGGCCTCGGCCGCGCGGACCAGCGACAGCGGCAACCCCTCGGCCTCGACCTCGATCAGCGGGACGTCACGGAGCGCGGCGAGCACCAGGTGCTCGGCGTCGATGCGCAGCGGCGCGTCCCAGCCACCGGCCCGTACCACGTCGGCGACGTCGGCCGGGTCCTCCCCCAGGTCCTCGGCGAGCTCCGCCCACTCGGCCTGGCGGGTGGCGCGGGCCCGCTCCCCCGCCACCCGGCAGGTCTCCGCCACGAAGGGCAGCAGCACCTCGTCGTCGAACCGCTCGGCCACCAGCCGCCCGTCGGCGCCGATCATGTTGAGCGCGTCCTGGAAGCTGCCCGGCGCGGCGTCACCGAGGTCGACCCGGCCGTCCTCGTCATCCCCCAGCGGCTGCCCGGTGGCGGCCCGCTCGCCCACCGTCAGGCCGCTCGGGGCGACGCGGCCCGCGCGCCGCCGGTAGTGCGGGCGGTCGGAGAGGCCGACGGCCCAGGCGCAGATCTCGGCGATGAGCGCGGCGCCGCGCTCGCGCAGCACCTCCCGGGTCAGCAGACCCATCCAGTCGACGTCGAACACGCCTCCACTGTGCCCCGGCACCTCCGTCGTCCGCCGTAGGACGAGGATCACCCGGTCGGGGGGGGGGGGCGGCCCGCCCGCCCCCCCCCCGCGGCACCCCCCCGCGGCCCCCCCCGGGGAGGGCCACTGCGGGTATCACAAAGGGGCACCCC